>OMUV01000053.1 GCA_900314335.1 uncultured Prevotellaceae bacterium
CTGGAGCTTGACGGCCAGGCGGGCGACGATGCGAAGTACAGCCTGCAAATGGAGAACACGGGCAAGGTAGAGAAGCTGCAGGGGGGACTGAGCGCCCCGGCCTCAGCGGGCGCATAAGGAGGGCGTGAGCGATGAAGATACGAATCAATGAAAAGGAGTATCCTCTGTACGTCACGATGGGCGCTCTGCTGCGCTACAAGCGAGAGACGGGTGTAGATGCGGGTGAGATAAAGACGGAGGACATGGAGAGTGTGCTGATGCTGATGTGGTGCTGTGTAGTATGCGCCAGTCAGGCACACGGGATAGAGTTTCCGCTGGACTTCGAGACTTTCTGCAACAGCATTACGCCTGCTCAAGTATATGAATGGGCGGCACAGAGCACGAAGGAGCAAAAAAAAACAGTGCCGAAGCCGGAGAGGCCGGCGGAGACGAAGGAATAGAGGAACTGCTTGCGATATGGATGGGGCGTATGGGTATGAGTCTGGCAGACTTCTGCCGGTGCACCCCATCAGAGTATGAGAAGATATGGAAATCGTGGAGAGAGCGGGAGGAGCGAGCGGAAAGAGCGGCATGGGAGCGGACGCGCACGCAATGTCTGTGTATGCTGCAACCATGGACGGAGAAGCATCTGGAGGCCCGGGACGTGCTGCGCTTCCCATGGGACGAGGAGCCGCGGGAGAAAGACAAGCCTTCAGTAGACAGGGAGGAGATAAGGCGGCGTTACAAGGCAGCCCGCGAGGCCGCGGGCCTAAAATAGGGGGGATGGATTACTTCATCTTGATTATTCCTTTGATAACCAAGTACCACCACCACATCTCAAGCACAACAATGATTATAGTTACCAATGTTATGATGGGATGCTCCAAAACGTATCGGAGTATAGGATCGATTGTCAGTAAGGTAAACATAAGCGTAAGTCTGAAAAATGGAACGCGACAAAGATAAATAAAAAAATCGGAAACTATGTCCAACGAAGTAAGTTTTTTAATAAAAATCAAAGATGACGGCGGCGGATAAGCTTCACAGTATGTTCGGCAGTTTTTCGGAGATGTCGATAGTCGTAAGTTCATTTAATGACGTACTGGGGCAGACGTGCGACATGATAAACGGCCTGGCAGAGGAGTATGACGGCTTTGACAAGGGGATGAGGGCCGTGAACACTATGGCGGGGCTGAACGGAGAGGGCCTGGAGGCGTTGACGGACAGGGTAAAAGAGCTGTCGGAGGAGATACCATTGGCGAAGGACGAGCTGGCTGGCGGACTGTACCAGGTGATAAGCAACGGCGTGCTCAAGAACAACTGGATAGATTTTCTGAACAAGAGTGCCAAGGCGGCGTAACCCAATCCTTGCCGACATCTTTAGCCGTTTGCATTATATGGAGCGCAGAGGCAGTGGGTTCAAGAAGATTTGCAACGACTATTCCTTTCAGCAGAATTACCGAGAAGAGCTCAAGCCAAAATTCTATTCCGATGAGCATGACTTCGTGCTGACACTGTATAACTTAAATAATAAAGGTAATACAAAATCAGAGGGTATTATTACAGAATTGCACCGACCAGTTCCTCAAAGTTCCCCAAAGTTCCCCAATCAGCAGTTAAACTGCCTGATAACCTCCGCTCATTTGTAGCAAAACTCCGGGAATTTCCAGGCGCAACAGTAAAGCAACTGGCAGAGGAATCTCAAACTTCAGACAGGATGATCAAAAAATATTTGCAGGCCCTGAAGGCCATGGGATTAATAGAGCGTGTCGGCAGTAACCGAAAAGGTTATTGGAAGTTTATAGAAAAAGCAAAGTCTCGTTGAAGTACGGACGATATCCACCCCAAACGCGACAAACTGGAATTGTCGTATTTTTGAATAGATATTGCCTCTTGGCCTATTATCTGCTTTTTCCTGAGGCTAATAATGGCAGTCGCTAAGTTATGGGCAAAAGATCGTTTTGCATTTCCTCCAACGAGGTTGCAGTATCACATTTTCTTATTCTCCTCGTTGCCGGTACCGGTGCCCTTGTAATGGCTCTTCGAGGTGTTGAACTTATAAGTAACGGTAAGGCTGACGTTGCGAGAGTAGTCGTAGCAGTGCTTGGTGCCCTCTATGCCGTCGCCGTACATCGTCCAGCACTCCGGACGGCTCTTGAAGATGTCGTTGGCAAAGGCGTTGAAGCGGAGCGCATCGTGCAGGAGACTGTAGCTGAAGAGCAAGTTGACCGAAGATGAGTCCTTTGCCTTCTGAAAGCCGTTGCATGCTTCCGTGGAGTAACGGTAGTTGACGGACAAGGAGCAATCCTTGCTAACTACGAAGCGGTTGATGAGCCGGAAGGTTGCCGACGTGTCCTGCAAGTCCTTTGAACAGCAATATTTAGGGTGTTGAAGTAGTGCTTGGAGAAGTCCACTTCCCATGAAGGCTGATAGAAACTTTGCTCTACTCCTTATCGGGGGGAAGGAAGAATGCCGTGGCGACGAGTTCGCGATAGTAATGCAGAAACAACTGCTTGCCTATTTCATTTGCGTTCATACACTATCATATACAGGCGAAAATGGATTTACTCAACCTTGAACCGAATATTTTTTGATGCATCCATCCCAGCTATTTCCCGCGCACAGCAATCTCATCGGCCGCATTCCGGGAGCCTAAAAGGTGCTTTTAGACCCCTTTGTAAGTGCCAGAAAATCAGCGTCTACAGAAGGCCCAAAACTACATTTGAGATAGTTTAAAACATCTCAAATGTAGTTTTTCTCATCTCAAATGTAGTTTTCGGCGTGTGCGGAAGGCTTTTTTGAAGTGTGGGGAAATGAGTATTCCGGAGTAAGGAATATTCATCGTTTGCGTGCACAAAGGTAGTGTACTGAGGCCGAACGCTGACGGCCAGAAGGCATTCCGGAGCCCGTGTCAGAGAGTAATGATCTGCGCCCCGCAGAGGGGAAATTCTACTGCGAGATAATTTCCCCTTCTCCTGAAAGTTTACCGGACAGTAGTAATTGTGATTTTGCTGCCGGGAATAGTCCGCCTCAGAAATTGCCTGCCCGCGATAGACCTATAAAGCGAAAAGGCCGTCTCCCATGCGAAGGAAACGGCCTTTTCGGTCAGCGCGCAGAATGCGCATTATGGATGTGGTGCAGACACGGCTGTTGTGCCGGTATAGCGCCGGCGGCGGAGCGGCCTTCATGGCGCTGCTCCGGCTGCACAAGCGGAGGTCAGTTGCCCCAGGGCGAATGGCCCCACGGCTCAGAATCGTTGCCGTCGTCTATATCTGTGTATGTGCGCTGCCTGGATTCAAAGGGCCCATTGGGGTCGAAGCCAGTGTCGCTTACACCCGGGCTTGTCGTGAGCATCAGGTTGGCGCTCTCTATCTTAATCTCTTTGATCTCCGGGGTGATGTAATGTCTCTTTTCCATGTCTATGCTGTTTTATTTGAAGAGAACTTTCTTGCCCTGATGGATGAAGATACCCTTCGAAGGCTTGTCCACGCGCACACCGTCTACGCTGTAATATGCGTCGTCCTCAGCGGGCTGAGCGTCGGTGTTGATAGTGTCGATGCCGGTAATCTGGCTGTCGTCGACGTCGAATACCAGTTTGGCTTTTGAGGCCTTTTCGGGCGTCTTCATGTATGCCTTGTGAACGGTGAACGCGGGGATTTCAACCGTGGCCTTGCGGAAGATGCCGCCCTGCATCACGTAGACGGGGCTGGCGGCCGAGGCTTCCACCTTCTCGGCGTTCACGGTGACACCGTGCATGATGTTGTTCTTGATGGTGTAGGTCTGATCATCATGCTCGCCGATGGTGTAGTAGAAGTCATCGCCGGTCTTATCGCCGTCGAGCACCTTGAGCAGCACACCGGTGTAGGCGGGCACATAGCTGTAGGAACTGTAGCCGCCGTTCTCGTCGACGCTCGTCATGTGCACGTGGTAGGTGGTGGTGCCGTAGTCGCCCGTGCCCTCAAGGATGCCGGAGCCGGCCACAAAGGCGGCCACGGGGCTCTTGCCCTGATGATCGTTTGCATACTCGGAGAAGTCGGCGTCGAACTCGCGGGCGAAGGTGCCGTAACGGTGGCTGATGGTCACGCCCGGGATCTTGTAGCCGAGCTGGGAGGTGAACTTGGGCCATGTATTCTGATATGTCTCGAGGGCGGACTTCTTGACGTAGATCTTTGTCGTGGAGGCAAACTCGTTGTAGTTGTCGCCCGTCTCGTCCAGAGCGAAGCGCGTGGTGCTAAGCATCTCCTTGGTGGGCTTGCTCTCGAGGAAGAACACGTTCTCTATGGAGCTCGTGTTGTCTTTAATATTGGTCATGAAGGCCTTGGCGCCCAGATAACCCACGCCTTTGTGCACTACCACCTCGTGCACGGTGTTGCCCACGTTCTGGAATGCGTAGTCGCCCACGAGCGATACGGTGTAGCTGTTCTTGCCGTCGCTGGCCGTGGCGGGCACAACGTAGGTGTAGTCGGTAGTCGTGGTGGAAAGCAGGTCTACGGCATTGTCCGATACGGGAATGTACTCCCCCGTGCCATCGGTGAAAGAGGTGCCGATGCTCTTAAACTTATTATAGTAGTCCTGCGCCTCGTATTGGTCCTTGAGGTCCTTCCTGACGTAGATATTTATGTTCTTGAACATGTTGTTTTTGTCTGCTACGTTCGTGCCGTCGTCGATGCTCATATCGTTTTTCTCCTGATTAATATTTTTGGGGTCTATCATCTCGTCGCAGAGGAAGGTGATGGTCGTCAGTTTTGTGCAAAGGCCGAAGGCGCGCTTGCCGATGGAGGTCACCTTGTTGGGAATGGTGACGTTCTCCAGTTCGGCGCAGTCGTAGAAGGCATAGTCGCCAATCTTGGTGATGGAGGGAGGCAGCAGGGTGAAATTCTTGTTGGCCTTGCCCTCGGGGAAAAGCACAAGGGTTTTCTTGTCCTTGGTGAGCAGGATACCGTCTGAGCTGGAGTAGGCGGTGTTATTCCTGTCCACGTGTATGTCGGTCAGCTTCTCGCAGTATTTGAATGCCTCGGGGCTGATCTTAGTCGTGGTGGCCGGCACATTAACCGTGGTGAGCACCTTGCAGTTGCGGAAGGCTTCCTTGTCTATTTCCTTCAGGCTTGCGGGCAGGCTTACGGACGTGAGGCCGCAGTCGGCAAAGGCGCCGCTGCCCAGTGTGCTGATTTCTGCATTGTCGGCAAAGGTGGCCGTGGTCATATTAGAGCAGCCGATGAAGGCGTTGTTCTCGATAGTGGTCACCGACTTGGGGAAGCTGAAGGAAGTGATCTTCTTCAGGTTGGCAAACGCATTACTGCCGATGGTGGTGAGGGCGCAGCTGCCCTGGAAGTCGATTGAGGAAAGATTTGCGTTGGTCGTGAAGGCATTCGCCGCGATGGTTTGCAGATTCGAGCCGTCGGGAATGTGAATTGTTTCCAGGACCTTGCAATCCTGAAACAGCCCTTCGCCTATCTCTGTGAGCGCTGTGGGCAGCGTTATCTCCTTTAGGGCGGTGCACGTCCAGAAGACTCCTGATCCAAACGTTGTAAGGCTTGACGGCTCCTCGAACGTTACCTTTGTCAGATTCGTCATCTCCCGGAAGCCTTCATCGTTCACCGTGGTTACGCTCTTGGGCACGGTGATCTCAGTAAGCTTCTTGGCACTCTGAAATGCGCGCTTGCCCACGGTGGTCACTGTGGAGGGAATGGTGTAGCTTGTGCCCGCTTTGGCCGGCGGGTAGAAGTAGAGCGTCGTCATGTCTTTAGAGAACACGATGCCGTCGCTCGACTTTAAGTAGGCATTCTCTTCGGGCACTATGTATTCGGCTACGCTGGTGCAATTCTCGAAGCAGCCCTGAGACATTCCTTCATTTGTCATGTCTTTGGGCAGGGTGATCGTCTTCAGCTGATTAACATGGAAAAGGGCCGAGATAGCCAACGTGCTCACCTGGTTCAGGTCTATGCTGGTCATCTTGTCGACGTTGGAGATAGCGTATGGTGCTATGGAAGTGATGCCGTCGGGCATAGTGTAGGCCGTGGTGGTCTTGCCACTGGGGTAGAGCACAAGCTCAGAGCCGTCGAAGAGCACACCGTCGATCACCTTGAACGTCGTTGTGCCGCCATCGGCTATGGCGTATTCCAACGCGCCGTTATTGTTCACAATGGTGGGCCAGCCGGTCTCGATGGACTTCAGATTCTTGGGGAATACCACTTTTTTGAGCCCTGTCATGCCTTTAATGGCATTCAGCCGGATAGCGTTTACATTATCGCTGATGGTGTAGGTGCCGTCGGTCAGCGTCGCGTTAGACGGCACGGCGTAAAGCGTGATGCTGCCGTCTTTATCCTTGGCGTAGAGTGCGCCTTCGGCATCGTTAAAATAGGTGGGGTTGCCGTCCTCGACGGTGAATTTGGGTAGTTTATTAAGGTAAGTGAATGACGAATTCTCGATCCTTGTAACGCTCTTGGGGACGGTAAGCGATGTAAGGCTTGCGAAGTTGAAACACTGCGCTTTGATATTCGTGATGGTCTCAGGCAGCTTTATCGATGTAATGTTGTTACATCTGTAAGAGGAACCTGCCCCCCCCCACTTCGGTTACTGTAAAGGTGACGTCGTGACCGTCGTTTACCGTTTGAGGAATGTCGAGCACGCCCTTCTTCGAGTCGTCGCACCCCAGAAAGCTCAGGGTGTAGCCGGTGGCCGACACCACCTTATAGGTGTTGCCGTCAAACTTGACGATTTGCCCGTCGGTGTAGGCCAGCAGTTTGCCGGGCGCCAGCATTAGCAGCAGCGCCGGCAGAATTAATTTCATGATCTTCATTCTCTTCATTATTCCCATTCTTTTTATGTTGTATGTCTTAAGTCTGTCGCCTGTATGAGGTTGTGGACTTTGAATTCTCAATTTTTTCGACAAGTTCTGTTTCGACGAATAACAGTTGATTATCTATTGATCAGAACCTGAGCTATTTCGGGTGCGAAATTACACAATTTCACGAAATAAACCTGTTGTCCGGAGGAAAAATATGATTTTGTCCGCAATATTTCCCCGTTTTTTATTATTATTGACCGGTAAAGTCTTTGAGAAGGGAAATATCAATTTTGCGCGTGAAATAGCCGGGAGGACCGTTGCCTTCCCAGCTGACTTCGCCAATATCCGATGTCATAATCGCCTCCGGAAGAGCTGAATTATGAAGAGCATTTGCCTAAGAATAGAGTAAATGTGCTATATTTGTAGTATCAAATCATTGTTATGGCCAAGAAGAAAGCAAAACATTCATCCGGACAGCAGTTTCTGTCTCCCGAGCAATACATGAAGCAACGCATACGCACATTGCCGATAGGTCAGTGTTACTACTCTATGTCCATCTTTGGCTCAGGGATAGGGTTTGTGATAGTTTCCCGTTTGCACACAGGCGGGCGAATAAGCTATGCTGTCTATATCGTGGATACGTTCTGCCTCGGTGTCAAGGCCTCGAACTACGAACTCAGACAAGACCCTGAAGAGTTGGAAGAATTAATGAACAACATCGATTCTGAATTAAGGGTGAAAAAATGCAGTTACGCAGAGGCGCACAACATTGTTTGGGGCGCGGTGGCTTTTGCTGAGGAGGGAGGCATTGAGCCCGACAAGAGCTTCGCCCTGACGCAGTATATGCTGGAGGAAGACACGGATGACATACCGCAGATAGATTACCCCTTTGGCAAGGACGGTCAGCATTTTCTCTGTGCTGCCGACAGGCGGGATGCCGACCGATATCTGCCTAAACTACAGGCTGCTCTCGGCGATAATTTCAAATACGTGATAGGCGTGGAAGACAGCGATGACTACGACTGGGCAGACGAGGATGAGCCCTATCCCGACCAACAGAGTGAGCCCGCATCCGTCCCGCCGCTCAAGCCTGTCCCCCGGCCGATGCTCATATATCCGTGGCTGATGGACGAACTTTGCAAGCCCGAAAACGCCTACTGCCTGAACGACAGCCTCATTGACCGCCTGCTTGCCCTGCCTCATGAAGAGCTGCGGGAGGACTTGGAGACTATTATCCGATTCTCCATTGCGTGTACGAAGGATAAGGAGATCCATGACATATATTACATCGACATCCGATATGGCGGCATGGTGGCTAACGCTATGACGTTGCTCACCGAGGTAGGCAATGATACATCCAGTCTGGAGCTGCTGCTGGAAGTGCTCCGCCAGCCGGATGAATACTACTATCATCATTTTTCAGATGCAGCAATCGAGATTCTGATACCGGCTCTGTATAAGCTCGGGCACAACAAGCTGGACACACTCTACAGCTACATGGAGGAAGATGAAGTCTTCTTCTTATGCAAAGCTTTGGTGGCCTATGCCGTGATGAGGATTGTATGGTTTGAACCGGAGCGGAAGCCGGATGTAGTAGAATGGTATAAGAAAGTATTGCGGCTTGCTGCGGAGAAATTGCCGGAGTATGAATGCATAAACGGTATCACTGCCGGAATGATAGCATGTACAGCCGTAGATGTCAAGAGCATCGAACTCATTCCTTATCTCAAAGAAATGTACGACACCGGACGCGTTGCAGAGGATGTATTCGGCTCGTATGATGATGTGAAAGAAGATATATTAGACTATCATCGGACGGAGCTAAAGGTGAAATGCATTCTGGATGTACATGAGCGTTTCAGATGTATTAAGGAGAAAATGGAAAGCCAAGAGCAGCAATAGTTCCTTATAGCTTACCGAAGTAATAGTCTGGAGCAAAAAATAGGGCTGACCCTCCCGCATGAGGTGTCAGCCCTACGATTATCTTCGAATGGCATAAAAATAGATATTACTGTCCGATAAACATAGTGCCCCTTCTACAGCTTATAGATGCGGATAATAGAACCCTGCGTAACTACGTAAGGATCAGCGCCCCGCAGAGGACCAAAATTATGTTTGAGATGAGGAAAAACATCTCAAACATGTTTTTCCTCATCTCAAATGTAGTTTTTGTGATATGCGGAAGGGTTTTTGAGGGAAGCTGAAGAGGCCATGGAGCTTCTCCGGGCTGGCTACAATGGTGAGAATTGTGCTGATGTATTACATTGACCTGGACACTTTCTTTGAAAAACCGGACGAGGACCTCATGAATATGCTTTTTGAAGCGTCAGAATCGCCGCCGGAAGAGATGATTTTTGAAGAGCAGGGGCTTGTCCAACAATAAAAGAACCCCAATCCGCATCAATAAATGGATTGAAGAAGGGGGTACTATGTTTACCGGACAGTAGTAATATCAAACTCATTAGCCATAAAATCGGCGATTGAGCGGTACTTTTTCTCCGTGCTGAGCTGTACCGGAAAGCAGTAATAATATACATGCTACGGGCATTATTAATTACTGATACCCTCATATCTCGTGCTTCATGCGCGGTAGTTTCCCGCCATGCCGCTCGACGAGAAACAGCGGGCCAGCGGGATTTAGTATGAGTTAACATTGATAATGCCACTTGTTAAAGTCAATTTTGTACCTTTGCGGCATGACGAAGGACCTGTCACGTACGGCACGGATTCCGAGACTTGCTCTTCGTGGAGATTTCTGATGAGAAATTAACTCTAAATCTGATAGTACCAAAATTAAAAACATAAAGGAAATGGAGAAACTCCTGACTTCTATTCTTCTGCTGCTTATGACCGTTGGCCCGGCCTGCGCCCAACAGGGTCTAAAGGATGCGCTGGGCAAATACTTCCTCGTGGGTGTGGCCCTCAACACCTATCAGAGCGATGGCAAAGATCCTCGGGCCACACAGATAGTGAGGCAGCACTTCAATTCTATCGTGGCCGAGAACTGCTTCAAGGGTGAGGCCTTGCAGCCCGAGGAGGGGAAGTTTGACTTTTCGTCCGCCGACCGCCTGATAGACTATGCGCGGAGCAACCATCTCACCGTGATAGGCCATTGCCTGGTGTGGCACTCGCAGGCTCCCCGCTGGATGTTCACCGACCGAAACGGCCAGCCCGTGGGTCGCAAGGTGCTCATCAGCCGCCTGCGCCGTCATGTGCGCACTGTCGTGACCCACTTTAAGGGCAAGGTGCACGGCTGGGACGTGGTAAATGAGGCCATCGAGGACGACGGCTCATTTCGCAAGTCACCTTATTATAATATCATTGGTCCGGAATTTATCGACATCGCCTTTGAGGAAGCTCACAAGGCCGACCCCAAAGTGGAGCTCTATTACAACGACTACTCCATGTCGATGCCGGGCAAGCGCGCCGCTGTGTGCCGGCTGGTGAGGCACCTCAAAGCCAAGGGCCTGCGCATTGATGCTGTGGGATTTCAGAGCCACAACGGGCTGAACTATCCCGACCTCCACGAATATGAGACGAGCATGGACAGCGTGGCCGCTACGGGCGTGAAGGTCATGGTGACTGAGCTCGACATGAACATCCTGCCCAATCCGTGGAACTTTGGCGGCGCCGGCATAGAGCAAAACTATCAGTATGACAAGGTCATGAATCCCTATGCCGACGGGCTGCCCGACAGCGTGAGCACCCGCGTCAACAGCCGCTGGATGGACTTCTTCCGCATCTATTATCGCCACCGCGCCCAGATATCGCGCGTCACTCTCTGGGGCCTCACCGACGGCAGTTCGTGGCTCAACGACTGGCCCATCAAGGGACGCACCAATTACGGCCTGCTCTTCGACCGCAACTACCAGCCCAAGCCCTGCGTGGCCGACATCATCAGGCTCTTCAGCAAGTAGTCCCGCGCCCGAAGGCGCAAAGGCTGATGCCGACGATGTAGAGCACGAAGCGCCCCTTCATCCTGAACGGCACCATGACCATGGGTGTGGGCTAAAACTTCCCAGAGTTGGGGAAGCGGCGGCGCGTCAGCCAGAGCAGCCCCGCTTTTGCGAAAGTTCATGGTCCTTTTTCATCTATTTTCCTAATGTCAGATTTTCGCTGTAATTATAGAACGTAATTTTGGAGAGAATCTGTATTCTTGGGCTTTTGAATAGTATGAAATAAAAGGCGAGTTAAGAGAATTACCTCATCTTGCCAAACCCGTGGTGCTGCCCGCGTTTCCTGACCACGACTTAATCTGACGGATATGAGTGGTTATTGCTATTCTATCGTTTGTTATGGCTCCGATTTGTGATCTATGCGAATTAGACTTCCAAGTCTCCGCCATCGTGCGCCGACGCTGAGGTGAACGCACAAAAAAACGGCGTGCGACTCATCGGTCACACGCCGTTTAATATATAGTCTGTTACGCTTTCGCTATTTGCTAACTATTCGGCTTATTTGACCTCCTCGAAGTCGGCGTCCTGAATGTTGTCGTCGTCCTTCTTGTCGGA
>OMUV01000078.1 GCA_900314335.1 uncultured Prevotellaceae bacterium
GCATCGCAGCTGTCGTGTATATGCATGGCAGCTGTCGTGCATGAATCAGAAGGGAGATAAATAAGATCTGCCTGCGCAAGAATTAAATCGCATCCGCACAAAAATGCGCGGCAAGGGGGCGGGATAGAGGCTTTACGCGCTGTGATTCAAATACTATGCTGAGATTTCGTTATCTTTGCAGCGCCATCCGGCACGGGTGCTCATGTCCCGGCCGGGGATGGGCATTTAATATTACTATGTTATGAAGACGAATTTATTTATAAAGACCTTTGCGGCGCTGACGCTCGGATTGTCGCTCTGCACGACGGCCGCCAGGGCTCAGGACGCCGACGCCAAATACGCCGGCACGCTTATCGCCGAGGGGAAGGAGGCGCCCGAGATAGCGCTCCGCACGCCGGAGGGCAAGATGATGCGCCTCTCGTCGCTTAGGGGGCAGTATGTGGTGGTCGACTTTATGGCCTCGTGGTGCGGCGACTGCATGCGCGACCTGCCCGAGATGAAGAGAATCTACGGCAAGTTTCACAGCCGCGGCGTCGAGTTTTTCAGCGTCTCGTTCGACACCGACAAGGCCGCCTGGAAGGGCATGATAGAGCGCAACGGCATCACCTGGCCGCAGGTGAGCGAACTCAGGAAATGGAAGGAGACAAAGGTGTCGGCCGCCTACGGCGTGAAGTGGATACCGTCGATGATTCTGCTCGACAAGGAGGGCAAGGTGGTGCTGCGCACTGTGCTGAAGGATAAGCTGGAGAAGAAGCTCACGGAGCTGCTGCCAGAGGGCCGTCAGCGGCAGGTGCTGACGACCGACACGATGATAGCGGGGAGCAAAGGGCGCATAGCCTGTACCGTCCAGAGGCCTGCCGACATCAGCGGGCGCATGCCCGTGGCCATCGTGATGCACGGCTTCACGAGCCATCGCAACGACGGGCTCATCCGCCTCATCGCCGACACGCTCCTGCAGCGGGGCTTCGCCACAGTGCGCTTCGATTTTGACGGCCACGGCGAGAGCGGCGGCAAGTTTGTGGAGATGACCGTGCCCACGGAGATAGACGACGCCAAGAAGGTGTACGCCTTTGCCGCGGGCCTGCCCTTTGCCGGGAAGGTAGCCCTCGTGGGCCATTCGCAGGGCGGCGTGGTGACCGCCATGACGGCCGGCGAACTGGGCGCGGAGAAGGTGAGCGCTGTGGTACTGCTGGCGCCGGCAGCCGTGCTGCGCGACGACGCCATCCGCGGCAACAGCATGGGCGCCGTCTACGACCCGCTCGATCCGCCCGACAGTGTGCCGCTCTACGGAGGCCGGCTGCATCTGGGCCGCGACTATATCCTCACAGCCTTCTCGCTGCCCATCTACGAGACGGCCGCGCGCTACACCGGTCCCGCCGCCATAATCCACGGCACGGGCGACCGCATCGTGCCCTACACCTACGGCGAACGCTTCCACACCACATGGCAGGGCAGCCGCATGTATCTGCTGCCGGGCTTCGACCATGGCTTCTCGCAGGATCCCTACCGCGCAGCGGAAATAGCCGGGCAATTTCTCAGCGGGACACTTCAGACCCGCTGATCAGGCTTCCGTCCGCACATATACAAAGGCTGCCGCCCTTCGCCTGAAGGACGGCAGCCTTTGTATTAGCCTTACTATGCTTGCGATCCGTTATCCGCGGTGGCCGTACATGTGCTCGTAGTATTTCTGATAGTCGCCCGAGGTCACCTCGTCGACCCAGTCGCGGTGCTGAAGGTTCCACTCCACCGTCTTCTCGATGCCTACGGCAAATGTTGTCTCGGGATACCAGCCGATGTCGTGCTTGATCTTGGAGGGGTCGATGGCGTAGCGCAGGTCGTGGCCCAGGCGATCGCTCACATAGGTGATGAGGTCGTAGCTGATCCACGAGATGTCCCCGCGCTTGTCCTCGGGGAGGAACTTCCTGTACTCGGGGTGCTGCTCCATCTGGCGGCGCACGATGTCGATGATCAGGTGGACGATGTCGATGTTGCGCTGCTCATTGTGGCCGCCCACGTTGTATACGGAACCGTCCTTTGCCTCGGAGATCACGAGGTCGATGGCCTTGCAGTGGTCGTCGACATACAGCCAGTCGCGCACATTGAGGCCGCGGCCGTACACGGGCAACTTCTTTGCCTCAAGGATATTGTTGATGACCAGAGGGATGAGCTTCTCGGGGAACTGGTAGGGGCCGTAGTTGTTGGAGCAGCGTGTGATGCTCACGGGCAGGTGGAATGTGTCGCGGTATGCCTGCACGATGAAGTCGGCGCTGGCCTTGGAGGCGCTGTAGGGGCTGTGCGGGCAGAGAGGCGTGTCCTCGCGGAAGTAGCCCTCGGCGCCGAGAGCGCCGTACACCTCGTCGGTCGACACCTGGTGGAAGCGCACGCCCTCCCTGTAGACGGGATATCCCTGAGCGTCCTTGCCGGTGGCCCACGCTGCGCGCGCCACATCCATCAGGCTCTGGGTGCCGAGGATGTTGGTGGTGAGGAACAACTGCGGATTCTCGATACTGCGGTCCACATGGCTCTCGGCGGCAAAGTTGACCACCACGTCGAAGCCGTACTTGTCGAACAATTCCTTCACGAGTGCGCGGTCACAGATATTGCCGCGCACAAAGAAGCACCGCTTGTCATCGATATCGTCCTTGATGGTGCCGAGGTTGCCCGCGTAGGTAAGGGCATCGAGCACCACGATAGAGATATCATCGTGCTTGCGGAGCATGTACTTAATGAAATTGGAACCGATAAATCCGGCGGCGCCGGTGACAAGATATTTCTTCATCGCTCTTAAGATTAATTCATATTTCTGCGTGCAAAATTACGCAAATCTCCTTATATCAAAGGCCTTTGCAGGCACAAAAGCGGACAAGATCCGCTTTCCCGCGCCTCCGCCCCGCTTTCCGGCTATCAACTCCCCCGCTTCATAGCCGCCCGAGGGGACAAACCGCACAAGAGCAACTGTTCCGCCGCGCCCTTTCCGGCACGGCGGGACAGTACATTATTATATAGGGCCCGCGCCTTGGGGAAAAGGCGCTACGGGGCTTAGAGATTGTAGGCGAGCTTTATGACGAAGTTCCGGCCCTCGTTGTAGAGGCCCGTCCTGCCATTTGCCTCGTTCACGCCGCCGATGTATTTCAGGCGGCTCATGTTGCTCTGCCAGGCGCGGTTGAAGATATTCTGCAGCGAGAGGAGCAGCGAGAGGCTGTGGCCGCGGCCGGCCTTGATGTCGGTGCCCGCGGCGAGGTGGAAGAGCGTGCTGGAGGGCGTGGCGGTCTCCGTGCCGTTGAGCTTGTAATAGTGGTTCTGCCTGAGGTAGCAGTCCATCGATGCGCTGAGGTATGTGTTCTGGAGCACTGAGCTGTGATGGATGAGCGTGTACCTCACCTCGCTGTTGATGCGCGGGGCGGGCATCCAGGGCAGGTAGCGCGTAAGGGCGTCGTGGTGCAGCAGGCGACCGTTGGCATATGAGAACGCGGAGGCTATGTGCAGCGGCTCGATGGGATGGAAGTCGGCCGAGAGCTCGCCGCCCAGAAGGCGGGCGTTGCCCTGCGTGTACTGGTATACGGGCACACCCTCGCGCGGGGCGTCGGCCGTGGCGGCGGAGTAGATGTAGTGGCGGATGAAATTGGCGAAGGCGGAGAGCCTCACGCCGAGCATGTCGGTGCTGTAGTCGCATCCGGCGTCCACCTGCACATTGCTCTCGGGCCTGAGGCGGGTATTGCCGACCATGTACTGCTGCGTGCCCTCGTGCACACCGTTTGAGGCGAGTTCGCTGAGGTTAGGCGCACGGAATCCGCGGGAGACATTGAGCTTGAGGTCCAGAGCGCGGGAGAGGTGTCTTATAGCTCCGAGGGCGCCGGAGACACTGTAGAAACTGCGGCTGAAAGGCGTGAACAGATCCTCCAGAGCGAAGCCGCGCAGATGGCGCATGTCGGCGCGCGTACCACCGGAGAAGTCCCAGCCCTGCAGGGCATATGATGCGGTGACATAGAGGCCGGCGTCGAAGAGAGCGTAGGAGGGGATGAGGAACTCGCTGCCCTTGTTGACATTGCGCTGCCACATGCCGCCGACACCGGTGTTGAGCTTCAGGCCGCGGGCTGCGGTCACGGAGTAGCGGGCGTCGTAGGTCAGCGTGTGCAGCATGAGGTCGAGGCCGGGCTCATCGGCGCTCTCCTCATACTCCTGCCGGCGGTTCTGCTGGTAGCCTATCACGGCGTGGATATTGCCGCCAAGGGCGTAGAAGGAATTAGCGCTGACCACCTTGTAATGGCGCACCTGCTGGAAAGGCAAAGCCTTGCTGTAACTGGACGAATGCTCCGCCCGCCCGCCTTCCGGCATCCCGGGGGTGAGGTGGTAGTAGCTCAGTTTGAGGCGGCTGTAACCGCGGTCACCACCGTAGCCGAGAGAGAACTTGGCAGCGTCGTCCCGGAAGCGCGAACCGACCACATAACCGTCATAGGGGTTCTTGTAATCGTGGGCCATCTTGGTCGAGAAACGTCCGTCCATCGTCCAGCCGCCCACGCTGCCCCGCACACCCGCGGTAGCGCCGAAAAGGCCGCTGTTGGAGTGATACTGTGTAGCGACGTCGGCCTTCACCGTGCCGGAGGTGACCGACGGCATGTCGTGCATGATGATCACGCCGGCCATCGCGTCGGCGCCGTACATGAGGGAGGCGGGGCCTTTGATCACCTCGGCCGAGGCTACGCTCCCGTCGTCGATCTCTATGCCGTGCTCGTCGCCCCACTGGTTGCCCTCCTGGCGCACACCATCGTTAATGACCAGCAGACGGTTGAAGCCCAGACCGCGTATGACGGGCTTGGAGATGCCTCCGCTCGTAGTGATCTCCGACATGCCGGGCACCCGGCTCAGCGCATCGATGACATTGGTCGACGGGGTAGCCATCAGCTGCGCCCTGTCTATGTGGTCCACGGCGAGAGGCGTGCTTCGCTCCGAGACGCTGCCGGCCGTACCGGTCACGACCACCTCGCCCAGGCGGGCGCTCTCCTCGCTGAGCTGAAAATTGGCCGTGTCTGTGACCGCAACATTCACCTTGCGGGCTATCGTGCGGTGGCCCACCATGCTCACCTGCACGGTGAGCTCGCGCGCGGGCAGCGATTTAAAGAAGTAATAGCCATTGGTGTCGGTCACGGCGTAGAGGGAAATCTCGGGCATGTAGACCGTGACCCCGGTAAGGGGACTGCCGTCAGCGGCGTCGCGCACATAGCCCTTCAGGGTGCGGGCCGCAGGGGATGTCTCTGCCCCGGCAGCAAGGCAGAGGACCGTCATGATGACGGCCATAAATAGTTTTCTCATTCTGATAATCTTGCATTGTTGGAATAATAGTAAACACACTGCCGCCCCGGACACAGAGACTGTGCGGGGAGACATATCAAAGACTCTCAGAGAGAAATGGAGGAGCGCGCGGGAGAATGCGTCCGGCGACAGGGGCCGGCACAGAAGCGGCATCGCGGCGGAGCATAGTCCGGAGCCTGAGGCCCGGGACAATAAGGGCCACCGTAGCAGCCGCAATAAAGGTGAGCGAGAGAAACTGGCAGAGGACACAGTCCGAGGCCGAGGTGCCGAAGGCGTGGATATGGCCGGCGTGCCTGAGGTGGTGCAGACACTCGTAGCACACGCCCTCGCCACCGCCGCCGTAGTCGTGACGATGGAGGGAGGCCGTGAGGAGCATCGGCACAAAGACCGCCAGAAGCAGCCATGCCAGCGCGCGGCGATGTGTCTCTCCGTTTCTCATCCCTGCAAAGGTAGCAAATTTTTCCGCGTACAGGAGCGTTTTTCAGACGATTAGGGAAGCGCTGCCGCCGAATGAGAGATTTCTAATATTAAAGCGCCTCGGGACGGTCATGTCTGCCGGCGAAGGGAAGGAGCAAGAGTTTTTCTCCGTTTCGCCCGTCATATCATGCAAAAGAAGTAAATTTGCAATAATAAAATTTCCTTTCATGAGAAGACTCTTTCATTTTTCCTTACTACCCGCATTGATGGGCCTCGCCACGGTGCTCTCGGCATGCAGCAGTGACAGTGGCGACGACAATAAAAAGAACGAGAACGGCATCAGGACGCGCGTGGTAGACGTGATTCCCACCTCCGACGAGGGGCTAACCTTCGCCGCGGGCGATGTGCTCTACCTCGCCGACAGCAAGGCCGGAGCCCGCGGAGCGGTGTCGGTACTCGATTACGACGCTTCCACAGGCACATTCCGCGGCCGGCTGACATATCTCAACGACGATGATAATATGACGGCCTTTGTCAAATTCGCTTCGTCCGACAAGGTGAGTGTCGACACGGCCTCGCGAGTGATGAGCATAGACTACCGCAATCAGAGCGGCACACAGGAGGATGCTGCCCGCAGGAGCTATGCCTATGCCTAC
>OMUV01000065.1 GCA_900314335.1 uncultured Prevotellaceae bacterium
GCCGGAATTCACATAATTGGAAAGGGGCGGATATTCGTTTCGCGCAATTCTCCGCTCTATCTCTTATGCGGCGGAGGGCCGCTGAGGGCAGCGGCCCTCCCAGTTATTTCTCGCGCATATGCAGATCACTAATCTCACATCTATATGTTGTCATCCTCTGTACGGTTGATTTAATTTCGCCATCCGAAACACGCACGCTTTTTCCTCTTATTGGAAAAGACATTCCCCTCACTTCAAAAAACGCTTCCGCATGTGCGGATACTCACATAGGACATGAGTGAAATTACATTTGAGGTAGTTGAAAACGTCTCAAATGTAGTTTTGGCCTTTCGCGGGCGCTGATTTTCATACACTTACACAAGGCGAAATTTCGCCTGTTTCCGGGGCGGGCAGAAGGCATTCCGGGACGCCCGCCATTCTCTTCCTGAATGCCGGAGGCTTCGCGGGGAAGCGCCCTTCATTTCCCTCTTTTATCAGAGCGGTGGCAGTGCGCCCCGGCGCCGGGCCGCGGAAAATTTTGCCCGCGCATCGCCCGCGGCCGCCGCAGAGCAATAACATTTTTTGCATCATTCGCCGCCCGCGCCGGGGGAAAGATGATTTTTAATACTTCGCAAAGGGACTTAAATAAAGGGAAATCATTACTTTTGCAAAGAACTAACTAACTAACTGAAAACAATATGAGACACACAAAGACCCTTTCGATCCTGATGTCAGCCATGCTGGCAGCCGGCGTCAACGCCCAGACGGAGCTGCCGGAGGTGCCGGAATGGGACATCTACCCCGACACGTGGGTAGCGACCGACGGCGCGGGCCGTACCATGTCCACCAACGCTGACGTGGGCGACTACAAGTACGGCAAGCAGCACACGGTCGGCATCTTCTATGTCACATGGCACACGGCCAACCTCTACAACATGCACAATCCCTACGGGGCCGATGTGAGCAAGGTGCTGGAGAAGGACCCCAACGCGCGCAAGGAGGCCAGCAACGCCGCCTGGCAGCCGCAGTACTACGGCTCGTATCACTGGGGCGAGCCTGAGATGGGCTACTTCCTCTCGGCCGATCCTTATGTCATACGCCACGATGTCTCGATGCTCGCCGATGCCGGCGTCGACGTGCTTATCCTCGATGTGACCAACGCCGTGCGCTACTGGGACGAATGGAACGCCCTGTTCGCCGTGCTCGAGGACATGAAGAGCGAAGGCAACAAGGTGCCCAAGATATGCTTCTGGAGCTTCAACGGCGATGCCATCTATGTGGTGCAGGAGATTTACGACCTCTTCTATGCCAAGGAGAAATACAAGGACCTCTGGTTCTACTGGTACGGCAAACCGCTGTTGCTCTACAATGCTACGCCGTCCTACGACGCCAACGGCAGCGGGCATAAGCTCACCAATTACCTCTACGACGCCAACGCCGTGACCAACAAGAAGAATCCTCACTACGGCGACCCGCTCTACACGTCGCAGTATCTGACCGACTATCCCGACTATATCAAGAACTTCTTTACCCTACGCAACATGTGGTGGGGCTATTACTGGTGGAACGGCAAAAGATTCCTCGGACAGGAAGGCAACTGGAGCTTCGGTCTGGAACTGGGCGACGGCAACGTCCGCAATATGACTCCGCTGCAACGCACGTCCAAATGGAAGGGCCAGCCGGAGGAGATATCCGTGACGCCGGCGCAGCACCCCGTCTCGATGGTCGGCAAGAGCTGGACACTGAAGAACGGCGAGCCGCAGCTGGACGAGTACGACCTGCCGGTGCCGCAGTATGTCGAGTCGGTGGGCAAGACGGTGGACGATCCGGAGAGCTACGGCATCTACTTCCAGGACCGCTGGGACGAGGCCCTCTCGGTCAATCCGAAGTTCATCTATCTCAACGACTGGAACGAGTACACGGCCGGCAAATACAACGGCAACGGCTACTATTTCATGCGCCGCAGCGACAACGGCTTCCGCTTCATCGACCAGTACAACGCCGAATTCAACCGCACCATCGGCCCGGTGAAAGGCCGCTATACGGACAATTATTATATGCAGATGGCCAACAACATCCGCCGCTATAAGGGCGCCCGGCCGATACCGGTCAACTACGGCCTCTCGCCCGCTGCCGTGGCCACCGGCGACTCTGCCGCATGGAGCACGGTGAAGACCGAATACCGCGACACAAAGGGCGACATCGTTCACCGCAACTTCCGCGGCTACGGCGGGGCTACCTACAGCGACGTGCTGGGCCGCAACGATATCATCCGCACCAAGGTGGCGCTCACCGCTGACAGCATCTACTTCCGCGTAGAGACGGCCGACAACCTGACCTCTGTGACCGGCAAAAACTGGATGCTGCTCTTCATCGATGCCGACAAGGACCACTCCACGGGCTGGAACGGCTACGACTTCGTGGTCAACAAGACCGTCTACAGCACCACCAGCACCTCGCTCATGAGCTTCAACGCCGCCGACTCCACCTGGACTGAGACCACCAAGCCCCGCATCAATGTGGACGGCAACATCCTGCTCGTCGCCCTCAGCCGCGCTGACCTCGGGCTCACTGCCAACGACCTTACGTTCGACTTCAAATGGGTGGACAACGCGCGCGACTTCCTGACGCCCATCGGACTGGCCACCGCAGGCGACGCCGCGCCCAACCGCCGCTTCAACTACCGCTTCATCTGGCATCGCGACGGCAGCGCAGTGCTCACCGCCAAGGACAACCTGCTGGAGACAGTGGAGCAGTGCCTCAAGGAGAAGATCGCAGACAACTATATATGGGGCAAAGAGCCCGGCATGATCGCCGACTCCGCCGTCGTGGCGCGCTACTCCGCCGCCTTCGACGCGGCCTACACCGCGCTGGGCGACAGCAAGACCGACGAGGAATATGCCTCCCTCTACACCGCGCTCAGCAGCGCCCTCACCGCCCTCAAGAGCGCTCCGACCAATCCTGTCGCCGACGGCTACTATTACATCCGCAGCGCCAACAGCGCCCTGCCCGCCGGCAAGGCCGCGCTCGCGCAGACCAATGTGCGCAGCTCCCTGTTGCGCTGGGAGCAGTTTGACGCCGACAACAGCGGCTATGTGTGGAAGGTGACGGCCCGCGAGGACGGCGGATACAACATCCAGAACCGCCTCTCGGGGATGTACATCAACCGCGGCTCGCGCGCCATCAGTTCGATGCTCATCCGTCTGTCCGACACCCTGGGCGTGAAACAGTTCATCCGTCAGCTCAACGGCGCCGGGCAGTGCACGATCTCCAACGAGTTCTACGACGTGTCCTACTATGAGAAGAACGGCGAAGCCTCCGCAGGCCTCTCGTCGGGCACCATCATCTCGACCGCAGGCGGCACATTCTCGCCTGCAGCGTGGAAGCTGGAGAACGCCGACGGCTACTTCCTGCGCAACATCAAGACTCCTATGGACTCGCTGCTCGCCATCGCCACGGAGAAGATCGCCTCCTCCACACAGAAGCAGGGAGACGTCACCGACCCGCGTTCGCCGGCCCTCAACAGCACCATCCGCCCGTATCTGGAGCGCGTAGAGACTCTCGGGAAGCGCTACTCGCCCCTGGACATGTACTCCATCTACCCCACCGACATCGACTCGCTCTCCAAGGCGCTCGACTCGCTGCTCGCCGTCTGGCCGGACAGCACACACCTCGACGCAGCGCTTGCTAAGGTCGGCTCCTTCATCACCGCCATCGGCGAAGGCAGCGACGTGGGCCAGCCCGCCGAGGACGTCTACACGGCCCTCAAGGACAGCTACACCGCAGCGTTCGCCATGCGCCCGTTCTACGGCCAGAGCCACAACGCCCTCGAAAGCGCCGCCACACGCCTCGACTCCCTCTACACGGTCAACTTCGCCTCGATCAAATATCCCGAGGCCGGTGTCTGGTATAACATCATAAGCGGCGACACGACGGCCACCTCGACCACACGCCCGGGCGGCAACTGCCTGCTGCCCTACAGCCACAACACCACAGCCGCCATCTCCTGGCAGGGCACGCCGGAGGAGAACGCCGGCACCGTGCGCAGCGGCTGGCGCTTCATCGCCATGGGCGACACAGCCTACGCGCTGCAGAACGTCGGCTCCGGCTGGTATCTCGGCAGCGCAACACGCGCCGGCGCACAGATGAAGATGAGCGCTACGCCCGTGCCCTACAAACTGAAATACCTCGGCAGCAGGGAATGGTCGCTCACCAACGCCGACAACGGGCTCACAGTGCTCGCGCCCAACGGTCGCCACGCCGTACTCCTGCAGGAGGCTGAGGGCGTAACCGACAGCCTCACGTCGTGGATCATCAAGCGCGTGGACGCCGACCACTTCACCGACTCGCTCACCGCCGTCAAGGGTGAGATCAACGCCATCTGCCTGCCCTACCCGCAGAGGGAACTGCCGCGCACCATCGGCGACGAAGGCATCGAGCTCTACACCATCACCGGTTCGCGTCTCGACGCCTCCGGCAAGACGATAGCGCTCGAACTGAGCAAATACACCGGCACGACCGTCGAGGCCGGTTACCCGCTCATCTACATCGCCGGCAGCGGCTATGACGCCAACACCGAGATCGCCTACCGCGTATTCCCGGAGATCAACGGCGACATCACCACCGAGAGCACCAACGCCAACGGCCTCGTCGGCGTGGCCGGCAACACGGTCATCAAGGATGACACCTGCGGCTACTTCCGCGGCGACGCTGTCGTGCCCGCCACCACGAACTACACCGTCAAGGCCCGCTCCGGATATATCAACGCCGCCCACATCCGCGCGGCAGTCGGTGTCAACACCGACCTCACCGTGACCATCGGCGGCGACGGCCTGCTCAACAACATCGGGCGCATCTACCGTCCCACCGACCTGGTGGACGTCTACTCGACCGACGGCATCCGCCTCAGGACGGGCGTCGAGTACAAGAGCGCCCTCAGCGGCCTGACACGCGGTGTCTACGTCATCGACCATCAGAAATATGTGGTGAAATAATTCAGCGCCGCGCCCCGGGCGCCGCCTGACATCCGACATCCGCACAAGCGCCTGCCCCCTCACGGGTCCGCAAGGCCTTGTGCGGATTTTCTTTGCCCGCCCTCTCCCCCACCGCCGCAACATGCGCCACCCGGGATTTATTTATGAAATGCCGGACGCATATATTATAAGGAGTAACGCCCCTTCTACGGTGAGAAATCCCCCTTTTCAAGGGGTGGGAAATGGGAATTTTGGCGGCCTTGTAAATAGCTAATAATCAGTGCTCCCGAAAGGGCAAAATTACATTTGAGACGATTTCAACTACCTCAAATGTATTTTCACTCATGTGCCTTGTGAGTATCACCGCATGCGGGAGGGTTTTTCAGAAGTGTGGAATGCCTTTTTCAAAATTGGGGAAAAAGGCCCGTGTTTCGTATGGCGAAATTACGTCAACGGAGTTGGAAAATGAGGACTTGCATAAGTGGGAAACTTGTTCCGTATTGCGCGGCGTTAGCTGGGAGGACCGTTGCCCTCAACGGCCGCATGCCCAATAAGGCCAAGCGCGAAGTAATTTGCGATGCAAAGGACGCTCGACAGACGCAGACACTAAATATTATGATCTTTGTTCTTTTTTATTTTTGATACAGCGAATCTTCATATACAAACCTATAACTA
>OMUV01000209.1 GCA_900314335.1 uncultured Prevotellaceae bacterium
CCGCAGAGGGCCAAAATTATGTTTGAGACGTTTTGAAACATCTCAAATGTAGTTTTCCTCATGTCCTATGTAGTTTTTGAGATATGCGGAAGGGTTTTTGAAAAGTGCATACGCGATGTTTCTCAGCAGGACTAAATCCATCCGTATACCCCGCAAGTATACATTCCGAAGGCGGCTACCGATGACTTGGAGGCAGTTTGAGACCGTCGGCAACTACCTTAAATTCAGCCTCTGCGAGGCGGGTAAATTCTACTGCGAGATAAATTTTTTTATCTGCGAGTAGAACGATCGTCTACTACGAGATAAATTTTTTTATCTCGTAGTAGAATTTCTTCTCCTCAGACGAGGATTATTTCTTGTCCCACGAGAATTTATTTTCGTCCGCATGAGAATTTATTTTCGTCCGCATGAGAATTCATTCTTGTCCCATCAGAATTTTTTCTGACCGCATCGGAATTTCCTCAGCAGCATGCGGAGCAAGGTCTGCGCGCTGGGGAGGATTGCCCGCGTGCAGGGAATTGGCCCTGCACGCGGGGCGGATTATCCTATGTTATTGGCGGATTGGTCTGAGTTATAGGCGGATTATCCTGAATTATTGGAGAATTATCCTGATTCACTTGATGGCGATCGTCTTCTCGCCCGGCGCTGCGACATCGCTGGCCCGCATCATCTTCCAGGAGAATGCGCCATTGTGCTCTGCCCTGGAGTCGAGCCATATGCTGTTCTCCCGCCCGTTGTCGAAGACGGGCTTCTGCTGCGCCCGGCTCTACGGGAGGCAGACGAGGAGCGCCAGCAGTGTGATAAGAATGGCTTTATCAGTATGCATCATGATTATTTCCGTTTATTTCTGTCTGGTCTTATAGAATGTATTGTCTCAGATTATCCTTGCCCGGGGGTATCACTCCCGCGCGTCGCGCTTGTCCATGCGGCGCATCACCTTGTGCGCATCGACGTCCTGCACACAGCCCTTGCAATGGTCTATCGCCTCGCAGGCTGCCAGTCCACAGGTCTCGCCGAGGAGCATATATACCGGTTCCATACGGATCGACCCGTAAGCGGCGTGCGAGGCCGAGAGGCAGACGGGAACTATCAGATTGGAGGCCTCCTCGCGGCGGGGCGTGACGGCGCGGTATGAGACAGGGTAGGGGTCGCGTATGTGGCGCTGTACATCGCCCTCGTTCTTCACCATCCCGCCAACGACATACCGCCCGCAGTTGTGCGAGTCCATCGTGTAGTCGGCCATGCCGATGGTGTCGCCCGCGATGGTCTTCTTCAGGCAGTAGTCCTCGGTCATCACGAGCCGCCCTATCATCCTGCGCGACTCCCTGACATAGAGCTGCGGCGTGATGTGATTGCTCTCGGGATACTCGTCCTTCGGCCAGCCCCATGTGGCAAACTCGGCCCTGATCTTCTCAGGTATCCGCTCGTCGGTCCAGAGGAAGTAGAGCAGGCCCAGGGTGTAGTCGAGGTGCTCCCGGAATATGCTGTCCCGCCGCGCGTAGGAGGCTTCGGGGTAGTCCCAGCTGCGGCCTATCATGTCGGTGGAGAATGCGCCGTTGTTGTTCATGTCGCACTTGTGATTGGGCATCGGCGAGAAGGTCATGCAGTCGCGTATGCCCTTCCACGGCTGCTTTTCCTTGAGGCGGATGAGCAGTTCATAGCGCTTCGGGTCGTAGTTGTCCGGTTTGCGGAGCGTCACGGGGATCATATTGTCGGGGTCGTTGGTCAGCGTCAGCCTCAGGTTGTACGACTGGACATGCTTGTCGCCTTCGCCCCTGCGGCCCATCGGTTCGGGCAGTATGCCCCAGAGGAGGCCGCTCGTCGGGTCCCCCTTTACGACATACGGGTCGATGCTGTCGGGAAACTGGTGCTTGTCGAGCATCTGCACGCCGTTGATCGTCTCGCCGTAGAGGCTGTTGGGCTCGCGGCCCACGGTGTAGCTGACGCCCGCCCGCGCCATGAGGTCGCCCTCGTAGGAGCAGTCCATGAACACCCGGGCACTGATGCGCAGCCGCTCAGATTGCGGGCTGAGCGCATTCTCCAGCACGATGTCCCTGATCGCGCTGCCGCGCTTCCTGACCCCGACGACGCGGTAGTGATATATGAGGCGGTCTACACGCGATTCCTTCAGGAAGCTCTGGAAGATGGACAGCGCCACCTTGGGCTCGAAGGTAAGCATGAGGCCCTCCTTGCCGTAGTGGGCGGCGACACGCCGGTAGAAACTGCGCGCCATACCGCGGAGCACCTCCTTGGGATGGTAGAGGTCCGTCCAGCCCAGTCCGCCGGCGGTCATTCCCCCGATGCGGCCCCCGGGCTCGATAAGGATGACGCTCTTGCCCTCCTGCGCCGCCGTGCATGCGGCCGTGATGCCCGCAGGTGTGGCCCCGTAGATGCAGATGTCCGCCTTCTCTTTCTTCATTCCCATTGCGCCCGACAGCGGCATGCAGCCGAGCACGATGCCGAGCCCTGCCGCCAGGAGCCTTCCGCTCCATGACCGCCGGCCGAATGTGAAAAAGCCTCCTGATATACGTTTTCCTGAAAGTGTTCTCATGTTATTCTGACTTAACGAGCGTTCTATAGATTTCTGTTGACAGATAAAGCGGGGATCAGCGGTGCTACTGAGTACTTGTGATAGTTCCGTTAACAAATAAGACAATGAAATGCCGCATAACCTCCGGGACAAAGTTACGGAAATTAATTGTCAGAGGAATAAAATCTGTGAAATTTCTGCCTGCGCGGCGGCAAAACGCGCGCAGAAGCCCCCGCGCTTTGCACGCCTGGGAGTATGCCGCCGCCGCGAAAAAGAGAGCGGAGGTGCGGGGCTATGTCTTTGCCGCTGCGGGGCGGCTGCGGGCGGCGCGCTAAGACATCCTTACCGTGCGGCCGCCGTTATCGTCGGCCGTGATCTCCACGCGGGCTGCGTCTTCGGGCAGCAGATCCTCGATAAGCTCGGGCCATTCGATAAAGTTGATGCCTCCGCCGTAGAAGTAATCCTCGTAGCCGAGGTCGTAGACCTCCTCTATCTTCTTGATGCGGTAGAAGTCGAAGTGGAAGATGCTGTCGCCGGTCGTCTCGCTGCGGTATTCGTTTACGATGGCGAAGGAGGGCGAAGTCACTTCCTCCTCCACGCCCAGACGGCGGCAGATGGCGCGGATAAAGGTGGTCTTGCCGGCGCCCATCTTGCCGTAGAAGGCGAATATCTTGCGGCCGTGCATGTTCTCTGTAAACTGCTTCGCGGCCTGGTCTATCATGTCGAGTGAGGGAATCTTTATTTCCATTGTCTCTGTGTTTGTCTTAATCATTAGAAAGTGCGCATCAGTGGCGCTTCGGGGTCAGCGTGACAAGCGGCACGAGCATTTCCTCCATCGAGATGCCGCCGTGCTGGAATGTGCCGGTGTAGTAGCGCACATAATAGTTGTAGTCGTTGGGGTAGGCGAAGAACTTTGAACCGGTGGCGAAGATGTAGCTCGTGGTGAGGTTGGGCGAGGGCAGGAGAGCCTCGGCCGGACGCCGCACCTCAAAGATGTCCTTGCCGCTCCACTTCAGGTTGCGCCCCAGTTTGTAGCGCAGGTTGGTGTTCACCTCGCGGTCGCCCACCACCTTGAGGGGCTGTGTGACACGGATGGAACCGTGGTCGGTGGTCACGACGACGGTGTAATCGGAGTCCGCCAGCAGCCGGAAGAGCTCCTTCATCGAGCTGTGCATAAACCAGGAGAGCGTGATGCTGCGGTAGGCCGCCTCGTCGGAGACCAGTTCGCGCACGGCCTTCTGCTCGGTGCGCGCGTGGGAGAGGATGTCGATAAAGTTTACCACCAGCACATTGAGATCGTTGTTCTCCAGCTGCCGGAGCGTGGGCAGGAGTTTCTCGCCCGAGGGGGAGTCGTTGATCTTGTGGTAGGAGTAGGAATATTTGCGGCGGAAGCGCTTTATCTGTGTGCCGATGAGCTCGCTCTCGCGCAGGTTCTTGCCCTCGTCCTCGTTCTCCTCCACCCAGAGCGACGGGTACATCATGCGTATCTGCTCGGGCATGAGGCCGGAGAAGATGGCGTTGCGGGCGTACTGGGTGGCTGTGGGCAGGATGCTGTAGCAGAGATTCTCCTCGATGTTGAAGTCGGAGCCGAGGCTGCGCGAGATGACGCGCCACTGGTCGTAGCGGAAGTTGTCGAACACTATGAGAAACACCTTCTTTCCCGCGTCGAGCAGGGGGAAGATGGTGCGCTTGAATATGTCGTTGCTCATGAGCGGCCGGGTCTCGGGGGAGTTGACCCATGAGAGGTAGTTGCGCCGGACAAACTTGCCGAAGGCCTGGTCGGCCTCCTCCTTCTGCATGCGCAGCATCTCGTCCATCGCTCCGCCGGTGTCCTGCAGCTCGAGCTCCCAGAAGACCAGTTTGCGATACACCTCTATCCAGTCCGTCGCGGTCATGGAGTCGCTGATCTGCGCGCTGATCTTGGCAAACTCGGCACGGTAGCCGCTCTGCGTCACCTCGTCCACGATCTCGCGCTTGTGGATGTTCTTCTTGAGCGTGAGGAGGATCTGATTGGGGTTGACGGGCTTGATGAGATAGTCGGCTATCTTCTGGCCCACGGCCTGGTCCATGATGTTCTCCTCCTCGCTCTTGGTGACCATCACGACGGGCGTGGCGGGCAGGATCTCCTTGATCTGCGTCAGCACCTCGAGGCCGCTCAGTCCGGGCATGTTCTCGTCGAGCATGATAAGGTCGTAGTCGCCCTCGCGGCACATGTCGAGCGCGTCGCTGCCGTTGGTCGCCGTGTCTACGGTGTATCCCTTGTTTTGCAGAAAGATGATGTGAGCCTTCAGGAGGTCTATCTCATCGTCCACCCAGAGTAGTTTGCCGTTTTGCATAGTTCTGATGTTTATAGCGCCCGTTTTAGATGTCCCTCACTCCGCTCTGCTGCTCTATGTGCCGCTGCAGGCAGCCCACTATCTCGCGGGCGGCGATGGCGGGAGCGCCTGCGGCGCCGAGTTTGTCGATCACGAGCTCATATCCGCGGAGCATTGCGGAGCGCGCCTCGCCGTCGGGGGTGATCTTCTCTATCTCTGCGCGCACGTTGTCGGGCGTCATGTCGCCCGCTACCAGTTCCCTGACCACTTCTTCCCCCGCGATGAGATTGACGAGCGAGATGAAGCGCACCTTGAGCATCGCCTTGCGCAGCACACTGACCATGCGCCCTGCGGGGATGTAGTAGCACACCACCTGCGGCACCCTGAAGAGCGCCGTCTCGAGCGTGGCCGTCCCGCTGGTCACTATGGCCGAGCGGGAGTAGCGCAGGATGGAGTAGGTGCGGCCCGTGAGGAGGCGTACGCTGCCGTCGCGGAGCATGTCCTCGGGGATGTTGCTAAGGTAGACGCTCTCGTCGATGTCGGGCGTGCAGGCCACGAGCAGCAGATAGCCCTGAGCGGCGAGCCTGCGGGCTGCCTGACAGATGCGCCTCAGGTTGTAGCCTATCTCCTGTTTGCGGCTGCCGGGGAGGATGGCTATGTACGCGCGGTCGGCGGGCAGGCCGGAAGCGGCGGCGAAGTTCTCGCGTGTCTCGGCCAGGTGGCGGCTCTGGAAGTCCTCCACCTCGTCGACGGTCGGGTTGCCCACATAGTGGATCTCCATGCCGTGGCGGCGGTAGTAGTCCGTCTCGAAGGGCAGGATGGAGAAGATCTCGTCGACATAGGCCCTGAGGAGCCTGATGCGGCTCTCCTTCCACGCCCAGACCTTGGGCGGAATGTAGTAGTAGACGGGAATGGTGGTGTGGCGCTTGACAAAGCGCGCTATGTTGAGGTTGAAGCCGGCGTAGTCCACGAGTATCACCACGTCGGGGCGGATGGCGGCTATCTCGTGCTTGCAGCGCGACATGGCCCTGAGGATGGTGCCGGCGTGGAGCGCTACGGTGAGAAAGCCCATGTAGGCGATGTCGCGGTAGTAGCGCAGCATCCGGGCGCCCGCAGCCTCCATCTGTTCGCCGCCGTAGGCGTAGAAGACGGCCTCGCCGTCGTGGGCGCGCAGGGCGTTGATGAGGCCCGCCGCGTGCAGGTCTCCGCTTGCTTCTCCGGCTATCAGGAAATATTTCATTGTCCGATGTTCCAGTGGCTTACCTCCTCCATTAGTTCACGGGAGGAGACGTCGAGCGTGGTGGGCGTCACGGCCACATAGCCGTGCTCCAGCGCGTAGCTGTCCGTGTGGGTATTGTCGGGGTCGGTGTTTGTCCAGTTGCCCGTCAGGAAGTAATAGTCCCCGCGGCCCTCGATGTGCACCTTGCTGAAGTCGTGCAGCCAGCGGCTGTGGCACATGGTGCATATCTTCACGCCGCTGAAGCGGGTGACATTGGGGAAGTTGACATTGAGCAGGGTCAGCTCCGGCATGTCGTGAAGCAGGGCCTTCGCCACGATGTCGGTGACATAGGGCTTAAGGTGAAGCATGTCGGCCTGAGGGTCGGAGTTGCAGAACGAGAAGGCCACCGACCTGACCCTCTGCATGGCGCCCTCTGCGGCCACGCCGAGCGTGCCGGAGTAGTGGACATTGATCGAGGCGTTGTCGCCGTGATTGATGCCGCTCACCACGATGTCGGGGCGGCGGGGCAGTATATGGTCGAAGGCCAGCTTCACACAGTCCACCGGCGTGCCGCTGCATGCGTAGACGCTCAGTCCGGGCTCCTCCTTGATGCGCCTCACGGTGACTGACACCGAGGCGGTGATGGAGCAGGCCGCACCGGAGCGTCCGCTCTCGGGCGCCACTACTATGATGTCGCCCAGCGGTCTGAGCCATTCGGCGAGATAGTTTATGCCGCGCGCTGTGTAACCGTCGTCGTTGGATATGAAAATCAATTTTCGCGAGTCTGCCATGTATTTCTATTTATTCTTTGCAAAGATAATGATTTTTTCCATACCGGCTCCCGTGGCGGCGCGCTCCGTGCCCCGCGGCGGCGTGCGGAGAATGAGTTTTCCGGCTGCTTCGCGGGCGATGGCAGA
>OMUV01000011.1 GCA_900314335.1 uncultured Prevotellaceae bacterium
ACACCATCTGATTTTCAGCGCTCTGCGAGGGACAAAATTACATTTGAGACGTTTTGAAACATCTCAAATGTAATTTTCCTCAGGTGCCTTGTAGTTCCCCGGGTGTGCGGAAGGGTTTTATGAAGTTTGGTGAATGCTTTTTCAAATATGTGGAAAAGCTCAATTGTTTCGGTTTGTGAAGTTATATCGGCGGTGCCAGTTGGTAAGGACTTCGATATGTGAAAGCAAATTCCCTTGAACAACAATCTTTTCAACTAAGTGATTTTCTGCCTCGGCAATGTTGGTAAATTCTACTATGAGATAAATGGCCGTCTGCTACGGGATAAAAGGAGATGATAAAAAGAAAAAGGATATGTCTGCATAAGCGAAACATATCCTTTTGTAGTAGCGTCTACGGGAATCGAACCCATGTTCCATGCGTGAGAGGCATGTGTCCTAACCGCTAGACGAAGACGCCTTGGTTATCCTGCTAATCTGCATCACTCTGCAGAAGGTTTGCGGAAGCTAGGAGATTCGAACTCCTGGTACGATAAACTCGCACGGCAGTTTAGCAAACTGCTGGTTTCAGCCACTCACCCAAACTTCCGAGTCTTAAGCTAAAACTGCATTCTGTCAAATGCGATGCAAAGATAGTAACTTTCTTTGATCTGACAAATATTTTGCGGCCTTTTTTGCCTCAGAATGGAAACTCTTTGCCAATACTGCCATTGGCGAGCCTTCAGAAGGGCGATGAGGAAGCTGATTTTCTCTGGTAGTTTCTACTTCAGCAGGGCCTTTGCTGCTGAGGCGGCAGCCTTGCGGCCGTCTCCCATAGCGAGGATGACTGTGGCGCCACCCCTCACAATATCTCCGCCGGCGTATATGTTGCTGATGGAGGAGAGCATATTGTCGTTTACGCTGATGGTGCCCCTGTCGCTAATGTCCAGACCTTTGACGGAGTGAGGGATGAGCGGATTGGGCTTCACACCGATGCTTACGATGACCATATCAGTCTCTATGGTTTCGATGGCTCCCTCGATTGGTTCCGGTCTCCTGCGGCCCGAGGCATCGGGCTCCCCGAGCTTCATCTTCTGAAGCCGTGCAGCCTTTACATGACCGTTCTCATCTGCAATATATTCTATCGGGTTGTGCAGAGTGAGGAATCTGACTCCCTCCTCCTGAGCATGCTTTATCTCCTCTTTTCTTGCCGGCATTTCATTTTCTGAACGGCGGTAGACGATGGTTGCCGTCTCGGCTCCGAGGCGTAGGGCGGTGCGCACAGAATCCATTGCCGTGTTACCGCCGCCTACGACAAGCACGTGCTTGCCCATCTCAACAGGTGTGGCCGACTCGACATTGGAGGCGTCCATGAGGTTGACCCTCGTCAGGTATTCGTTGGAAGAGAGGATGCCGATGTAGTTCTCTCCAGGGATGTTCATAAAGCGAGGCAGACCAGCACCGCTACCCACAAAGAGCGCCTTGTATCCCATGGACTGAAGGTCGGCGATGGACAAGGTCTTGCCTATGATGCAGTCCTTGACAAAGTTTACGCCCATCTGCCTGAGCCCTTCGATCTCGGCGTCGACGATCTTGTTGGGAAGGCGGAATTCGGGAATGCCGTACCTCAGCACACCTCCTATCTCATGCAGGGCTTCAAAGACTGTGACAGAGAAGCCGCGCTTGGCCATGTCAGCGGCGAAGGAAAGCGATGCGGGGCCTGAGCCTGCGGTAGCTACTTTTATTCCATTGGCTTTTGCGAGTTGCGGCGCTTTGGCATGTCCGCTTTCTCTCTCGTAGTCGGCGGCAAAACGCTCCAGATATCCTATAGCAACCGCCTTGCCGCCGGTCTTAAGGTGTATGCATTGTGATTCGCACTGCTTCTCCTGCGGGCAGACACGGCCACAGATGGCAGGAAGGGAACTAGTACGCTTGATAACCTGAGCTGCCGAGATTATTTCGCCGCGCTCTATCTCCTTGACGAAGCCCGGAATATCAATCCCGACAGGACAGCCTTTGACGCAGCCAGGGTTGGCACAATCCAGACAGCGGTGTGCCTCGTTTATCGCTTGTTCGAGGGTAAGGCCACGGTTTACTTCTTCCCGTAGGCTGTGTGCACGGTAAGCGGGAGGCAGTTCGCGCATTTCTACACGCTCTATAGCCATGCGCTCCTTGGGCTTCATTGCCCGTCTGAGGTCTACGCGCCATTTCGCATCGCGTCCATCTTCGTCTGCCTCATTGAGCATCTGCATTTCTTCCTGCTCTTCGGGTTTGTAGGCTTTGAGTCGCATTATCATTTCATCGAAGTCCACCTGATGACCGTCGAATTCGGGGCCGTCGATACATACGAAGCGTGTCTTGCCACCTACTGTGACACGGCAAGCACCGCACATGCCTGTTCCGTCCACCATTATGGTGTTGAGCGAAACGTCTGTGGGGATGTTATATTTGCGTGTAAGCAGGCAGACGAACTTCATCATTATCGCAGGACCGATAGCAAAGCATTTGTCTACCTTCTCGCGCTTTATCACGGCCTCAATACCGTTGGTGACGAGTCCTTTGTTGCCGTAAGACCCGTCATCGGTCATTATTATCAGTTCGTCAGAGAGAGCTCTCATCTCGTTTTCCAGAATGATGAGGTCCTTGCTTCTTCCAGCTATTACCGTGATGACCCTATTGCCAGCTTTCTTCAGGGCTTCTACTATCGGGAGCAACGGGGCAGTGCCCACTCCGCCGCCGGCGCATACCACTGTGCCGTAATTTTCTATGTCGGTCGGTTTGCCCAAAGGCCCGACCACATCGGCAAAGCTGTCTCCTTCTTTAAGGGAGCAAATCTTCGTGGTAGAATACCCGGTCTCCTGAATGACGAGCGTAATGGTGCCTTTTGCCTTGTCGGCTTTGGCGATGGTCAGAGGTATTCGCTCACCCTCTTCGTCTGCTCTGACGATGACGAAGTTGCCGGCTTTGCGAGCCTTTGCGATGAGCGGCGCTTCTACTTCAAACGAAAAAACCTTGGCGGAGAATTGCTCCTTTTTTAGTATCTTGAACATTGTGCGACTTTTGTCTTGTAAGAATTCTATTGGCAAAGTTAGCAAATTTCTTTCTATTATTAGTCTGTAGATAAGTATGAAAGAGGGCAAGAAGATTGTTGTCTTCCTGCCCTCAAGCAAATTTTATATTTCTAAACTCTAATGGAGTATATTAATTACCATGGATCCTCCGCAGTTTCGCCGTTGTACACGCTCTTGGGCACCATCTCAAAGTAGTCGAGCATGCAGCAGGTACGTGTGTTGTCGAGTACGGATTTTATACGGATATAATAAGTCTCGTTGGGCTTCATGTTGCCGCTCCACAGGATCTTGCGCAGGCGGATATAGTCGCCGTTTGCGGCACGCAGCGGGCTGTATACCACGCCGCCACTGGCAGGACGTCCGTTGTGCTTGTTGTTTTTCATATATCCGTGAGCACGCATCGTCTTGTCTATCTCGTGTATTTCCTCGAGGTCGTTGTTGTCCGGATCTCTCACCCATCCGATCTTGGGATTGGAGGCTGCTACACGGAAGTCAAGAGGTAGTCCGATAGGTGTGGGATTGAGACGGTCTGTACCCAAATATACCTGAAACATACCGAAATGCTGTATCTCAGGAGCACACATACGCAGTTCCCAAGTACCCTCGTACGGCACGGGCGGGAGGCGGAAAGTCAGGTCATACTGCCCGATAATATTGATCTCATCGCCCTGCATGTTATCCTGTGTTGCGGTATGATAGGGCACATAACGCCACTTGGTATCATCGGTATACCAGAATGTGGAAAGATAGCCAGAAGGAATGAAACGCCAGCGGTCATCGTGTACCTGACGCAGGCCGTTGCTCATGAGGTCGGGGCAGATGGAGGAGAAATCAAAACGAAGTCTCTCATTAAGCACCTTGCCGGGGACATCTTTATCGTACACCAGAACCTGATCAATGGGATAGTAGAATCCGTTGAGGGCATTGGTGGAGTTGCCGCCGTTTGTTAGGGAAATCTTGGCTCCGGGACGGTCTACCGATATTTCGTCATAGGTTCCGAAAAATGAATTGTCATATGTGCAGTGTCTGTTGATGCGTTTACCGTCTGTCTGCTTGCCTTCGGTAATCTTAACCAGTCTGCGCGGACGTCCCATCGTCTCGTAGTATTCCCAGCAGTCTATGCTTAGCTGAGTAGGATTGTTGTAGGCGTAGCCCATCTCATTATGATGCACTACAAGAACATCCGGCGTAATGCGTTCGGGCAGCAGATGATAGGAGATAAACTGATTGACAGCGTTATTCTCGCTCTTCAGATCCTCGCTTGTGGCCTCGGGATAGGCCTCTTTGCAGCGCTCGATAAACTTGGCGTCTATTTCTGCGTAGTTGGTAACGTTGCCCTCCGAATCAAGAATGGGCGCGGGAATGCCCCATTCGTTCTCGAATACGCTGTCGGGTTCTACAAAGGCTGTGTAACCAAAGAATCTGTGCTCAGGGCTCGGACCAATCTCACCGCCGGAAGTATTACCCGGGTCGATAGAACCGTAAAGAGGGTGGTCGTACTCGTAGTCGAGGTCTATGTATTTCACGATAGAATCGCTCCATCCTGTCTGTTCCAGCATTCTGCTGAATATCCTCAGGTTCGGAGTCTGATTGATCAAATCGGGGAGAGAAGACGAGCTCATGTCAATGACTCTGTCCAGCACGTGCACATAGCCATTGGACACCTCATTGTCCGACGAGACGATGGTGGACTTGTTGTTGATGATTATGGCCGTCTTGCCTGTGACGCTGTCCCCTTTGAAATTGACCTGCAGGTAACGGTTGTTCATATTCGGCAGGTTCAGCGTTCCTTCTTCCAGCTCGGTGGACAAGTATGCATTCGATTCGCCATTATCAATGATAGCATTGCGGACTACGAACTCAGCCACGGTATCCTCTATCTGCGTAATGTCAAAATTGGGAGTGTTGTAGACTGAGTCAAGGAATGTCTGTATGGCCTGATTGTTGGGAGCGAAAACCGTATAGTTGCCTCGTGATGATAATAGTTCGCTGAAATGGGAATTCGACCGCTTGCTGAGCTTTACTCTCTCCAGAAGATATGCGAAACTGGTTAGATCGTCCGTGTTCTTCATGAAGGTGTAAGCGCTCTTTCCCTTGAAAACATAAAGATTGCTCTCGTCAACGTTGTCAGAGCAAGAAGAAATGGTAATCAGGGCGATTAATAATGTCGCTAAGGACAGAAAAATGCCCCTTACATTTTTGCGAGACTGATATGAACTCATAATAGTGGTATTATATTCTATCGCAAATTTATAAGTTTTTGCATAATTCAGCCAGGAAACAGAG
>OMUV01000037.1 GCA_900314335.1 uncultured Prevotellaceae bacterium
TGAGTGAGATTACATTTGAGGTAGTTGAAAACGTCTCAAATGTAGTTTTGGCCTTCCGGGAACACTGAAAATCATATACTTACAAAGGGTCGAAAATAGCCCTTTTCCGGGGGCCGAGAGAGCTGGCATTTTATATCATATACGCATTTCCGTCAGGCAGGAATTTTGTGAATATAATAGATGAGCGCGGCCCTCCCAGCTATATCTTCTCCCAAAGCCATATCGCGCATTATCCGATACTAATCGACGTCGCTTTGCAGAAAAATTTCGTCCTTCCGTAACTTTTCAAAATCCGTTTCTACCGATGAATATTTCAGATAATCATCAGTTTACCTCACGAAATAGATTTTCTCTATCTGGCGATAGGGAAAATCTGTTGCAGGGTCGGGAACTATGGCGCAATTTTGCATCGACAAAAAACAAGAGACATATCAATAACACGAATAATAACTCATAAACCACAAGACAAGATTATGGAAACAATCATCAACCACAGCGCACCCGAATTCACAGTACAGGCATTCCAGAATGGCAGCTTCCGCACCGTCAGCAATAAGGACATCGAGGGCAAATGGGTTCTGTTCTTCTTCTATCCCGCCGACTTCACCTTCGTGTGCCCCACGGAGCTGGAGGACCTGCAGAGCAAATACTCCGAGCTCAAGGGCATGGGCGTGGAAGTGTTCAGCGTGAGCACCGACAGCCACTTCGTTCACAAGGCATGGCACGACACCTCCGACCGCATCGCGAAGCTCGAATACGCCATGCTGGCTGATCCTCTCGCAGTTCTCTCCCGCGGCTTCGGGGTGTACAAGGAGGACGAAGGCGTGGCTTACCGCGGCACATTCCTGGTCAATCCCGAAGGCCTGGTGAAGCTCGCCGAGGTACAGGACAACAGCATCGGCCGCAACGCCGACGAACTGGTGAGGAAAGTGCACGCCGCACAGTATGTCGCATCGCACAATGGTGAGGTATGCCCCGCCAAATGGCAGGAAGGCGCCGAGACGCTCAAGCCGAGTATCGACCTCGTAGGAAAACTCTGAGAATATGTTGGACCCGAAAATATTAAGTCAGGTAAGGGAAGTGCTGGGAGGCCTCAGCACCTCCTTTACCTTCGTTGTGGAGAGGGACGCGGCCGATGAGAAGTCGGCCGAGAACTCCCGCTTCGTAGAGGAGGTGGCCTCGTGCAGCCCGAAGCTCGATGTGGTATACCGCGACGGGGCGGGCTTCCGCTTCTCCATCCTGCGCGACGGGCAGGAGACGGGCATCTCGTTCCGCGGCATCCCCTCCGGCCATGAGTTTACATCGCTGCTCCTTGTGCTGCTCAACGGCGACGGCAAGGGCCGCAATCTGCCGGACGACGCCATCACGGCGCGCATCAGGGCGCTGAGCGGCGATATCCACCTCACGACCTATGTGTCGCTCACATGTACCAACTGCCCCGACGTCGTGCAGGCGCTCAACATCATGGCCCTGCTCAATCCCTCCATCACCCACGAGACGGTGGACGGCGCTGTCTGCCGCGATGAGGTGGAGCGGCACAACATCCAGGCGGTGCCCTCCGTATATATGGGCGGCGAACTGCTGCATGTGGGCCGCGGCACACTGGGCGGCCTGCTCGAGGAGATAGAGGACAAACTTGGCGTTGACCCCATCGCGGGCGTATCGAAGGCTCAGCACAGCGCCGACATCCTGGTGCTGGGCGGCGGCCCGGCGGGCGCGGCTGCGGCTATCTACGCCGCCCGCAAGGGGCAGAGCGTGGCGCTCGTGGCGCGCCGCATAGGCGGACAGGTCAACGACACCACGGCCATCGAGAACATCATCTCCGTGCCGCAGACTACGGGCTCCCGGCTCGCCGCCGACCTCGCCGCTCATCTCGCGGCATATCCCATAGCCGTCTACAGCGACAGGCAGATCACCGGCGTGGACTTCAGCGGCCCCGTGAAGCGCGTAGAGACGCGCGGCGGCGAGACATTCCTCGCTCCGAGGGTCATCATCGCCACGGGAGCGGGCTGGAGGCGCCTGGGACTGGAGAATGAGGACAAATATATCGGCCACGGCATCCATTTCTGCCCCCACTGCGACGGCCCCTTCTACAAGGGCAAGGACGTAGTGGTCATCGGCGGCGGCAACAGCGGCGTCGAGGCAGCCATCGACCTGGCCGGCATCTGCCGCCACGTCACCGTCCTCGAGTTTGGCCCTCAGATGCGGGCGGACAGTGTGCTGCAGGATAAGCTCAGGAGCCTCAGTAACGTGACCATCCACCTCAGCAGCCAGACCTTCGCCCTGAGCGGCGACGGGACCCGCCTGACGGGCATCGACGTGAGGAACCTCAACAGCGGCGCGGAGCGCCACATGGATCTCGACGGCGTATTCCTGCAGATAGGCCTGAAGCCCAACAGCGATGTCTTTCGCGACGCGGTCAGCACCACGAAGCGCGGCGAGATCATCATCGACGAGCGCTGCCATACCTCGGTTAGCGGTGTCTACGCCGCGGGCGATGTCTCCACGACTCCCTTCAAGCAGATCATGATAGCCATGGGCGAGGGAGCCAAAGCCGCGCTTTCGGCCTTTGAGGACAGTATCTACCAGCCCTTCTGAATGCGCCGCGCCGCAGAGGCGCTCTCACAAAAAGAACATTTGTTTTCCGTTTTCATTCATCTCTCTGCCCTTTCCTGAAGGCTGCGCGCCTCTGATGCGCCCCGTAGGGCGGGACTCTGTCGCCCCCATAATGTTTCCTATTCTCCGATAGTCGGCGCTCAGAGGGGAAAGGGCAAAAAATAGTTCTGAAGCAATCTTTTTGCTTCGGAACTATAATTATATTCCCGCGCTGTGAAATCGCAGCAGAGGCGCTCTGAATGGCGTTTTTTACTTATTCCTCAGCCTCAGTCCGCCGATAAACTGCGGCGCGGGATACGTGCTTCCCGTGATGGACTATTATCCGGAAGAGCATAAGGCTGAATGAAAGCCTGCCAGATATTCCGGCGAAGCCTTATAGAGCAGTTTTACCTGCGCCGGCGAATCAGAATAGCCGGCGCAGGTAAAAAAGCAAGGCGTCATCCCGATGGGGAAGACGGCCTTGCTTTTCTGTGTGTGGATATAAAGCCTTTCAGATGCGCTCCGACGCGGAGCGGGGCAGGGGAGCGGTTTACCGGATGACCACTATGCGGCCGCGCGCTCCGTGCTTGCCGTCGGCGCTGACCGCGAGCACATAGTAGACGCCCGAGCCGACGCCTGCGCCGTGGCTGTCCTTGACATCCCATTTGTAGCGGCCCGACGTGGAGACGCCCTTTCTCACCAGTTGTCCGCCGGCGGTAGTGATCTTGACCTCGGCTCCGTAGGGCAGGCCCTCGATGGTCACATCGCCGTAGAAGTCCGGCCGCACGGGATTGGGGTAGATCTTCAGGTCCTTGTCCTTGAAGCCCGAGCCGTCGGCGGTCACCTTGCCGGGGTCGTAGCTCATGAGGCCCTTGTCGGTGCCGATCATCAGCAGGCCGCTCCCGGGGTCGAAGGCAAGGCTCTGAATATTGTCGCTCACGAGGGGCGAATTGCTGGCCGTGAAGTGGTCTATCGTTTCGATATTATCGGCGCTTATGAGGTAGAGGCCGCTGCCCTGTGTGCCGAACCATTTGCGGTTGGCCTTGTCGACGGCGATGGCCGTGATGGGCACACCGGTGAGCAGATAGTCGGCGAGATCCGTGCCGTCGTTGCGGGGCACCTTGATCTGGTCGAAGGTGAAATCGGTGGCGAAGAAATCGTCGGGATTATCTATGAGGAAGGGGCCCTCGACGGTGCCTATCCATATGCCGCCGTTAAGGTCCTTGGCAATGGCGTTGACCGTGTTGGGCGTGTAGGTCGTGCCGTCCTCGTTGGTGAAGCGGTAGCGGAAGCGGAACTTGTCGTCGGAGGTGTCATCGATGGTGCCGCCGAAATCGAGGCAGGCTACGCCCGCGTTGTGGCTGCTGGTGGTGCGGCGGTGGGTGAACCAGGCGCGGCCCGCATCGTCGAAGATGAGGTAGTCGAACGTCGGGTAGCCGGCCAGTTCATCGATGTAGATGGAGGTCCATGTGCCGTCGCGCTTCATGATCTTGAGGATCGTGTCGGTCTCGATGTTGATCATCCAGAGGTTGCCCTGGCTGTCATACTGCGGGGCGGTGGTGCGCACATAGTAGCCCGCAAAGGCGTCGTTGGGCAGGACGGACGAGAGGGTGCTGTTGGTCTGGTCGTAGTGCTTGACGAAGCGCCCGTCGCGAAACTCGTAAAGCCCCGTCTCGGCCGAGCTGGCGAAGACATGGCCGGGGTCGGAAGGGTCCTCCACGGCGCCGGTGAGGTTGCGGTACATCAGGCCCGTGTAGGTCTGCAGGGTGTCCTCAAAGTTGGTAAAGCTGCCGCTGCTCTCGCTGTAGAGTGTGCCGGGATAGTTGAGCCCGTTATAGTTCATCGAGCCGCCGGATACGAGGATACGACCCGAGGGCGCGACGTTCATAAATGCGCAGTAATTGTGTACGGGGCTGTTGAGCGTGATGCCGTTTCCCGAGGCCGCGAGGAGGCCGTCGCTGCCGGCCTTATAGGGGCAGAGCCCGCGTGTGCCGGCTGCGGCCCAGTATTGCGCGGAGGAGGAGGCCGTGACGTCCGTGAAATCATTGGCGCCCATCAGCTTCGTCGTAGTGCCGCCGGGAGCGAGGGCCCATACGCTCTGCTTGTTGCCGAAATAGAGCGCGCCGGCGCCGTCATAGCAGGAGAAGAACCGCGGGTACTCTGCGCTGGCCAGACCGAAGCGGCCCGTGTTGACGTTGATCGTATACACCTGCCCCGCCAGGCCGTAGAGCTCGCCCGAGAGGACGCGCAGCTTGCTGAACACACCGCTGTATATCTTCCACGCCGAGGGGTCGAGCAGATTGTCGGAGGTGCTGCCGTAGTAGACACCCTTGGTCGTGGCCGCCCATATCTTGTCATTGGTCTCCACGGCGCTCCTCACACTGATGCCGAGGTTGTAGGTCCTGGAGAACTCGATGCGCTTCAGGTCGATGACCGTCACGCCAGTATTGGTGGCCAAGTAGGCGTTGCTGCCGCTCACGGTGATATCGTTGATGGTCTTGTCGCTCAGCGAGCTGTTCATAAACTGCGGCATGTTGGACACCTTCTCATCAGCGGGAAAGAGGACGTCGATGTTCGAGTTGGAGTAGACGAGCACAAGGCATTTCTCGGCCGCGCAGTAGGCCATCTGCCTGATGTCCGCGTCGCTCAGTCCCGTCGTCTTGTCCATCACCCTGACTTCCCCGTCGGTGGTGGAGTAGGAGAAGATGGACCCCTCCGAGAGGCCGTAGACCATGTCGCCGACGGCGATGCATCTGCTTACGTTGTGATAGGCTCCGTAGTATCTCCACCGGCTCTGCGCGCTCTGGGCGCTGACGGAGAGGGCGGTGAGGAGGATGGCTGAAAGCAGGAAAATCCTTTTTAGCATAATGAGCAGTGTTAGAAATGTTTGTCAGTGGGCTTATGACGGGCCCGGGAGCTCAGGCCTCGCCGATGGAGGCGAGATAGAGCGCGAGGGCCTCGGAGGCGCGGGCACGGTGGCTGACCGTGTTCTTGATGTCCTCGCCAAGCTCGGCAAAGGTCTTGTCAAATCCCTCCGGGATAAAGACAGGATCGTAGCCGAAGCCCTGTGTGCCGCGTTTTTCGGGAGCGATGAGCCCGTTCACCACCCCTTCGAAGAGGTGTTCCTCTCCATTATCTATTAACGCGATGACTGTACGAAATCTTGCACGGCGGTTGTCTTTTTCTTTCAGCGCGTTAAGAAGTTTGGCGGTGTTGGCCTCGGGGTCGTGACGGTCGGGATAGGCGTAGCGGGCCGTGTGGACGCCCGGCAGGCCGCCCAGAGCCTCCACCTCGAGGCCCGTATCGTCGGCGAAGCAGGGTACATGATAGTGGCTGTCCACAAAGCGCGCCTTGATGAGCGCATTGCCCTCGAGGGTGTCGGCCGTCTCGGGGATGTCGCTGTGGCAGCCGATGTCGCTCAGGCTGAGAATCTCTATCTTGTCGCCCAGAATGCGGCGGATCTCCTCCAGCTTGTGGGCGTTGTTGGTGGCAAAGACGAATCGTTTCATAGTGTGCTTCTCAGTTTCTGTCTGCTAATTGTACGCTATTCTTATGGTGCTGGTGCTGTCGGAGGCTTTGGAGCGCACCACCTGGACCTGCGGGAAGATGTTGTCCCTGATCTGCTCCGTGTGGCTGATGATGCCCACCTTGCGGCCCTGCGCGTTGAGATTGCCCAGCGCGCGCACCACCATGTCGAGGCTCTCATTGTCCAGATTGCCGAAGCCCTCGTCGATAAAGAGGCTCTCTATGGAGAGGCGGCGCGAGGAGAGCGAGGCGAGGCCCAGAGCGAGCGCGAGGCTCACGATAAATGTCTCGCCGCCCGACAGGCCGGAGACGGGGCGTGTCTCGTCGCTCATGTACTGGTCTATGATCTCGAGGTCGAGCGAATCGCCGGCCTGCATGAGACGGTAGCGAGGGGAGAAAAGCGCGAGCTGTGAGTTGGCGTGCTCTACGAGGAATCCGAGGGTGTATTTCTGGGCTGCGAAACTGAATGCCTTGCCGTTGGCCGAGCCTACGAGCGTGTTGAGCTTGTCCCACTCTGTATAGTTCTGCTCCATCTCGCGGAGCGTGGGCTCGAGGCGGCTCATCTCGCCGGCGGCCTGGGCGTTGCAGCCGAGCGTCACGTCGATCTCGCGCACCGCATCGAGGGCTTCCTTGCGCTTCCTCTCTACGGCTTCTATCTCGGAGCGGATGGACTGCTCCGTCTCGGTGTCGCGGTCGGGATGTTCGGGCCTCGACTGCCATGCGTTGAGGGCTTCCTGCGCGGCCTTGAGACGGTCGGAGGCGAGGGAGAAATTGTTCTCGGCTTCCTTGATCTTGCTGCGCAGGGACATGATGTCGGCTGTCGAGGCGAAGATATCCACGAGCTCGGTATACTGCACCGGCGAGTGGCCCTGATTGAAGGCGGAGATCCAGGTGTCTATCTCGGTGGAGAGCGAGAGCTTCTCGGCCTCCATCCGCTGCCTCTCCTGCTCGCTCTGAGTCATCTGCGCCCTGACGGCCGAGAGGTGTTGCTGGGCCTGGTGGGCGTTGGTCGTGGCCGTCTCGAGGGCCGTGCGGGCGTCCTGCACCGCCTTCGTGAGCTTCTGCTCGACCTTTGTCGCCTCCTCGCCGTCGAAGAGCTTGAAGATGTCGTTGCGGTCGGCGGTGATGGCGTTCTCGGCCGTCTCGATGCGCGAGGCGAACGCCTGAAGGTTGGTCTGCTCGCGCTTGAGCGAATCGGTGAGCAGCTTGAGGTCGGTCTCGGCTTCCACACGCTCCTCGTCCACTTTGTGCAGCCCTTCCTCACACTCGTTCCTCTTGTTGTAAAACTCGGTGATGTTATCCCTGAGCAACTTGTTGTCCGTGCGTATCAGGCGGCGCCAGTCGGCTACCGTCAGGAACTTTTCGAGGTCGGAGTAGAGCTCGTGGGCATTCTCGGAGTTGCTGCGCAGATTGTCTGCGATGGTGGCGAGGTTGCCCTCATTGGTGCCTTTCTGCATGAGGAGGCTTGCGTGGCGGGCGCTGAGCTCTGCGATGCTCCGGGAGAGCGTCTCTATCTCGCTCGTGTAGCGCTCTATGTCGGAGTGGCACTTGTTGTATTCGTCGAGCTTGCGGCTTGTCTCCTCCACGGTGCGGTCGGCATTCTCCGTGAGCTGGATTATCATGATACGGCGGGCGTCGGCGTTGACATTGGCAGAGCTGTCGGCGAATGTCTTGTCGAGGGGCACATAGCGTTTCCATTCCTCGCGGTAGCGCTCTATACGCTGCTGTGTGTCGGAGAGTTTGTCGCGCAGGTTATTCAGGCGTTCCTTGTCGGTGCTCTGGGAGTTGCGCATGGCGTTATAGCGCTCCTCGTAGGCGTTATATTTCTCGCGGGCCTTGTCGCGGTCGCGCTCGGCATTGCCTACCACTTCGTAGAGGATCGATTCGGCATCGGCGTGAGAGAGGCCCGGGTGATGGGTAGCGCCGCAGACAGGGCAGGGCTGACCTTCCTTGAGATTGCGCTTGAGGTCCTTGATATTGTCGGCCTGCGAGAGATTGTAATACTTCTCGTAGATCTCGTATTCCTTGCGACATTCGGTGGTTTTGAGCTCCAGGTCCTTGAGCTGCGATTTGCGGGCTTCGATGGTAATGCCGAGGGCGGTGATGGCCTTCTCATTGGCCTCGAGCTCGGTGTATTCGGCGGCGAGCGCATCCCAGAGGCGGCGGGCGCTCTGCAGTTCGGCCCTCTGGGTGAAGGCGAGGTTGTAGTTCTTCTGCAGTGTGTCGTAGTCGATGCCGAGGATGCTGTTCTGGAGCTTGGTGCGGTTGCCCTCGAGGATGTCCTTCTTCTGGCTGGTGGCGTTGACCTGCGCCTCGAGCTTCTCGATGTCCGATTTCAGTTTGTCGAGCTCGTTGATGATATCGTGCTGGCGTTTGCGGGTCTTCTCCGCCTCGTCCATGAGGCCGCCGTAGGAGCGTAGCTTCTCGAGCACTGACCCATACTGGTCGAGCATGGGCTGATGGGGCGCGAGGGCCTGCATGGCGGCTTTCAGTTCCCCGCAGCGGGCTTCGAGAGCCTTGAGCCTGTTGTGCGTGTCGGCTATGCGGGCCGTGAGGGAGTCGATCTCCTTGCGTGTCTTATTGAGCTCGGTGAGATTGTCGCGCTTCACGCTCTCCTTCATCTCTATGTCGTGCTGTATCTCGTAGGCCTTCTTGAGCAGGGGCTGGGTCTGGGAGAGCTGTGTCTGGACCTTGTCGAGATTCTCGCGGGCCTCTGTGAGGCGCGAATCCATGGCCGAGGCGCTCTTCTCGCTCTCCTCGAGCGAGCGGGCTATCTGCTCCCTCTGCTGCTGAGCCTCGCGTATCTTCTGCTCGTGAAAGCGGACGGACACCACCTTGTCCCTGATGGGCTCCACATCGTCGTAGCGCTGCAGGCGTTCGCGGTCCTGTGTGAGCGAGACATTGATGCGGTTGGCCTCGTTGTAGGCCGCGGTGGCTGCGCCAGTCCGGGCGTCGAGGTCGGCGTAGGTCTTATACCAGGCAATCTGGCTCTTCATATATTCCAGGCGTGTCTCCATCTGCTTGATCTGCGAGTCGGTGAGATTGCGCTTGGACTGGAGCTCCTGCACGCTCACGCTGTCGATGACCTTGCCCTTCCATGTGTCATATTCCTTCTGCACCGAGTCGTAGTCCTGGCGGGCGCTCTTGGCCTGCTCGTAGATGACGCGCGAGATAGCCGTGTAGATCTCTGTGCCCGTGATCTTCTCCAGGAGCTTCGATTTCTCGTCGCGTTTGGCCCTGAGAAAGTCGGCGAAGCGGTTCTGTGCGAGGATGACGGTGCGGGTAAACTGGTCGTAGTCGAGCCCGATGAGCCGCTCTATCTCGCTCTGCACATCGCGCGGATCAAAGTCCCTGTGCTTCGGAGAAGTCTGTGTGAGGGTGCGCGTGGGCGAATCGTAGGTGCCGGTGCGCTTCACCCTGACGCTCCACGTGGCCTCGAATGTGCCCTCGGCCGTGGAGAATGTGACCGATGCGCCGCCCTCTTTCTCGCCGCGGCGCAGGGCGTTGCGTGTGTCGTAGGGCTGGAGGTTGGTCTTCTCGTCGACGCCGGCGCCCTTCTCCTTGAGATTGTAGCGCGGGGCGCGGTTGTAGAGGGCCAGGCAGACGGCGTCGAGAATGGTGCTTTTGCCCGAGCCCGTATCGCCCGTGATGGCAAACAGGGGCGCCTGGCTGAGAGGGCCGCTTGTGAAGTCGATAACTATGTCCCCCCTGAAGGAGGTGATATTCGATATTTTTATTTTCAGTATCCTCATGATAGCTTATTGTCAGTCGTTGTCATTCTGCTGCGACGCAATTCTGACGGCCGTGTTGAATTTGTTCTCCAGCGCCTCGGGCATCTTCTCTCCGCCGTTGGCGTCGCTGTATATCTTGCGCATCAGTTCGAGCGGATTGAGCTTGCGCAGCTGTTCCTCGGTTCTGACCTCGACGGCGTCGTGAGCGGCGGAGAGGTCCTCGGCGGTTCGGATGACACAGAGCAGGGCGGCGCGCGATGAGAAGCTCTCCTTGAGGCGGTGGATGCCTGCGGCGTCGGGCCGCTTGGAGAGGATCACCTCGACATAGGGCCAGCGGGTGTTGTCATCGCCCTCTGTGGCTGCGGGCAGCGACTCGATGCGCTCCAGCGCGCCCTCGACGGTCGTAGCCCCGCGGGATGGGATGGTCAGCAGCGGGCGCAGCAGTTCGCGGCTCTCGGTGGTGACCGTCACACTGCCGTCCTCTGCGATATCCACTATGTTGATGCCGTGCGAATAGCCGCGCTCGCCGAACGACATGGGCAGGGCGCTGCCCGAATAGCGGATGAGCTCGTTGCCCCCTATGCGCTGAGCCTTGTGGATATGCCCCAGGGCTATATACGAAAGGCCGGAGGCAAACTGGGAGGCGTCGACATTCTCCTCGCCGCCCACTATGATGCGCTCGCTGTGCTCCTCGGCGTTGATCTCGCTGCCCGTGGCGTAGAAGTGGGCCGCCATGATCATGCGCTCGTCCTTGCCGTAGCGGTGGCGCGCCTCGCTGATGATGTTGCTGAAGAAGCGGCCCATGCTGCGGCTGAAACTGTCCTCCACGGGCAGGTCGGAGCTGCGCAGAAAGGGCACAGCGATGCATATCACCTCGTCGTCGGGATTACGGCGGCTGTGCAGCGGGATGAGCAGGTCGTCGAGCATCGCGCTGTCGCCCTCCTCCGTGTGCAGGAAGCCGCGTATGTATATCTTGCGGCCCTCGAGGAGCGTACGCGCTGCCTCGAGCCTCATGCCGCTGTCGTGATTGCCGGCCGTCACTACGATCTGCAGCCCGGGATTCTGCTCCGAGGCCTTGCCCAGAAAGTCGTAGTAGAGCTTCTGAGCCGCGGCGGAGGGATTGGGATTGTCAAAGACATCGCCGGCTATGACAAGGGCGTCGGCCTCGTGGTCGTGTATCGCACGGAGCAGGAAGTCCAGGAAATCCCTGTGCTCGGCGCTCCGGTCGTGGTCGTAGAAGTTATTGCCGATGTGCCAGTCGGCAGTGTGGATAATTCTCATTCCTAATTGTTTTTCCAGATACGCAAAAATAGTAATAAATTCGCATATACGGCGGTATGGTCGTGAGAGAGCGTGGAATGCCGGAAAATAATGCGTACCTTTGCAGCCCTATGAGTAAATCAATATTGACCGAGTCCCCTCACTACCTGTCCGCCACGCTCCCCTGCGGCGTGAGGGTGATATTTGAGAGGCAGACGACCGAAGTGGCCTATTGCGGCTACGTGATAGGCTCGGGCACATCCTCCGAGCTTCCCGAGGAGAGCGGCATGGCCCACTTTATCGAGCACATGAGTTTCAAGGGCACGGAGCGCCGCGACGCCCGCCATATCAACGACGCCCTCGAGAAGGTGGGCGCCGACCTCAACGCCTACACAGGCAAGGAGGAGACAGTCTACTACACCGCCGTGAGCCGCGAAGAGCTGCCCCGCGCCATCGACGTCCTGACCGACATGGTCTTTCACAGCACATTCCCTCAGAAGGAGATCGACAAGGAGGTGGAGGTGATAGCCGACGAGATATCCAGCTACAAGGACACGCCCTCCGAACTGATCTTTGACGAGTTTGAGGAGATGCTCTTCGAGGGCAGCCCTCTGGGGCGCAATATCCTGGGCGACATCGACCGCCTGCGCTCCTATACCACCGAGGACGCTCTGCGCTTCCACCGTCGCCTGTATAGCCCCTCCAATGCCACGTTCTACATATATGCCGACATCGACTTTCAGCGCGCCGTAAAGCTCTTGGAGCGCGCCACCTCCACGCTGCGGCCTGCTCCCGTACCGCCCGTCACAGCGGAGCTCTCAGCCTACGAGCCGCGGGTGAAGACCGTCGACAAGGGCACACACATGGCTCACGTGATAACCGGTGCGAGAGCCTTTGGCGGCGACGACCCCCGCCGCATGCCGCTGCTCCTGCTGAGCAACATTCTCGGCGGGCCCGCTATGAATTCGCGACTCAACCTGCTGCTCCGCGAGCGCCGCGGACTGGTCTACACCGTGGAGAGCTATACCGGCATATACCGCCACACGGGTATGTGGGGCATCTACTTCGGTTGCGAGCCCTCCAATGTGGAACGCTGCCGCCGCCTCATCGCCTCCGCCCTCGGGCGCATGTGCACCACGCCGCTCTCCGAGGCCGCCCTCGCCGCCGCCAAACGACAGATCAGAGGACAGTTTCTGATAGGGATCAACGATTTCAGTTCCTACGCCCGCGGCCTCGGCCGCGCATGGGCCAAATACGGGCGTCACCGCGATGTGTCAGCCATCCTCAGGCGCATCGAGGCCGTCACGCCCCAGGAGCTCTGCGATGTGGCCCGCGACATCATGGACCCCTCGCGCCTTACAACGCTCATCTACCGATAGCCCCTCGTCCCACCGCCCCCGTATGTTTTGGGGCGAAAAAGCCCCCGCGAATCTCTCCGCGAGGGCTTTTTTACTGAGATCAAATTGACGAATGTAAGGTAAATATATGCCCCGAACTAATCACTTCCTCCCCCCGCGAGAGGGAGAATTATTGCATCCTTAGTTCGCCGGTGAGGACGCAGAACGCCCCATCCTTTTGGCCTCCTTGGCTCTTTGCCTGTCGATATACTTATTATACCGATCCATCTTACGAGAATAGCTTAAATATCCTCTTTTGTCGTTGATGGGGTCGCGATGTTTCTTATAGTATACCTCTTGATTGATTTCCGAGGTCTTTTCCTTTGCATCCTCGCGTGCCCTTATCTTGGGAGGCATATTGCCGAAGTCGTATTTTGCGATGTAACGCGTGCGTTTTACCTTATACCTTACTGTTGTTGCCCCGCGTCTGAAAGGATAGTAATCAAGCCATGCAATGACGCATTTGCATAATTTCTTTTTATCCTGCGGCGGGCCGTAGGTACTGTTATAAGCCTTTACTTTGATGCGCATATGGCTCCGGGGCTTACCGAAACGTTTCTTACCAATGAAGTACCGGCTGTCATCAGGATTTGTAATATCCTTGGCATAAAGGGTGACTGCACCGTAATTGCCGCGATAGTCGGGCATGTTGCCCCACCCTGCATCAAATATCATGCAGAGGATAGTGTCCTGGTCTGTAGTTAAAACGCTCATGGGGGAAGTGTAGAGTCCCATGTAATCCCTTTCTTCGTCCTTAGGCGTGATAGGACCAGGCGACCTTATCCCTGCATCATTGCCGAACATGCCCGGGTAATTTTTCTGCGTTATGCTGTCCACTACCCGGGTCTTTTGCGACTGGGCAAAGGCCGCTACTGCAACGAAGCAATATAATATTGCCAGACTGATAAACTTTTTCATAATTCGCTTGGAAACCTTATGTAAATATCATTAATTGAATATTATCGCTTGGTACTTAGCTACAGCTTCAGTAGTCGTAAATTCCTCTCTTCTGGTAATCGTCAAACTGCTTGTTCATTTCCCCATCGCTTGCAGGATGGTGGTTCTTTTTAATTTCATCTTGCATGATGTCAAAATATTATAATGGTTATACAGTTATTTCATTGCTCTAATAGTTTATATGGGCTACAGCATATCCATAGAGCCGCCTGTTAGCCAAATAATGCCTATACCGGCCCAAAATGGCCGAGAGGCCGTTGCCCTCAATGCGAATAGACAGTATGAGGAAGAATTAGTCGCCATCGTAGAGCAGCGGCCTCGGCATGCAATTATCAACTATTTTCTTTTATTTCCGGCGCCTTGGCATTCTTGCCTTTCTTCAGGGCTTCGCGATTGGCCTTCTTAAACTGTCTGAGCGATGCCTTGTCAGACTTGAGCCTTTGCTTTCCCTGTTCCACCAATCCACGGAATTCCTTCACTTTATTGTCGTAATTTCTCTTTTACGCAGGCATTCACTTCTCGTGTTTTTTAGCGGATTTCTTGTTGTTAAGGTGTATCTTGTTGGCTCGTTTGCAATAGTTCAAGTAAATGGTACTTGATTCTAAAGTCGCTTTGTCCAGCTCCATTTGGTCTCGTTGGATGCCTGTCGAACGGCTGAGCGGGCCATATACCTTGTAATTTCTAATCTTATACTCCGGCATCTTGGGATATTTCTTGTATTCCAGCCGGTATTCTACCGTGCTTTTCTCCGGCGTCAGAGGATAGAAATATATATCTGCCGTCAGACATTTTATCACGGGATTGGTGCCGTCGCCGTATACGGGGAACCAGGCAGATATTTTGAAGTGATTCTTTCGCTTAAGGAGCCTGGGCTTCTTGGTGTTGACAATGCGGATTATTCTCTTATCTCCGTGGGCGGGCCATATCCTCGTATCATGGGAGTGAAGCAGTTCGGCTTCCAACAGACACCCGCCGTACATACCGTAAGGTATGTCCTTCATCGAAGCGCGGCGATAGTGTTTGCTCCTGTTATAATTGCTGTTCGCATCAGCGCAGCAGTGCACTACGATATTGTTCACAAATGTATCGCGCGGAAATATGACTTTAGTGAGTCCGAACGTATACATTATAGAGTCGGTTTTTGTATATTCCATATACGGCACTATACTGTATTTTTTGTAATTGTCATTGCTGAAAAAGCTGACAGTATCATTGCGTATCTCGTCAAAAGGCATGGTCTTTACCTGTGCCGCGGCTCTGATGCTCATAAGCAGAAAAAAAGCCAATAGTGTACTGCCTGAGAGATGTACGCCGCGTCTGCTGCTCACTTTCATGTTCTTAATGCCGGTAAGGCTGAATAATCTGTTGTGATGTGCATTCATGGTTTTGCGTTTATATGTTGCTTTATAAGTTACCTGGCTTTACTCTCATATCTGAGGTATTTTTTGGCTTGTTTGGTCACTTCCTTTATGCCTATCTCTTCGCTTTTAAGTACTTCCTTCAGTTGACTTACGCGATTTTCATACATACTTATCGTTCCGCCATAGATGCCCTCTCTTGGGAATCCGTATTTTGGTATCCTGCGATATTTCAAGTATTTCACGCTGTAGTTGACGATGCTCTTCTCCCGTTGCAGCGCACAAAAAGTCACTTCGGCAGTCAGGCGTTTTACTACCGGCTGCTTTCCGCTGTTGTCGCAGGGGAAGTAAGCAGAGATTTTAAATCTCTTGCTCTTCTTGAAATGTTTCAGTTTTAAGCTGTTGAGGTTGCTCCACATTCTCGCTTTGTGCACCCCGCCGGGAGTGTGCAGCATAATCATATCGTCTGTGTTCTGCAGTTCGGCGTCCAGGTGCGCCTGTCCGAATTTGCCGTATGGCAATGATTTTAGGAGCATGCGTACATTTTCATCGCTCATCCCGGGGTGGATGTAGCTGAATACTTTAAGGTTGGTTACGAATGTGTCCTTCTCTGCGATTATTTTGGTGAGACCGAAGTTAAAATAAGAGCTGCTTGTGTCGTTAGGATTTTCGAAAGGGGGAATCTTATCCTTGTAGAAATAGCTGTTGGGGTCGTTGCGTATCTCTTCGCAGGGCACAGTCTTTACCTGTCCCATCGCGGACAGACACTGTATCATGATGAGAGCCGTCAATGCCGAGCCTCTTATACTTATTGCTTTCATAGTGGTGTTCAATGTAAATTAGTGACGAAACAATTCATATGTCCCACAACGTTATAATCATCGCCTATGGGACTAATATTATCGTATGCAGCCATTACAGTAACGGTAATATCCCTGTTTTCAGGGGTGGTTACTTTGCATCCAATGCTTTCGTTAATGCCGATGTCGCTGCCGCGTTCCGGTATAGTTTTCGCTGCGCCTACTGTGGTATAGGTAATGGTTTCATCTTCGTTAATTCTAATTTCTTTAGATTTGCCAGCTATATTAATGCTGCCTTTAGTTCTTTCTACTACCATGCGCCATTCAGTATTTTTGCCGTGATCTGCTTTCCGCATTACAACTTGGATTTCAAGAGTGGCGGTTATATCAAAAAAGTATTTTTGATCAAGGTTTGCATCCTCTTGAGTAAATTCCAGTTTTTTCCATTTTCTGTTTTTGTACACCGGATCATAGTAATGCGGATTTGTCGGATCGTCATCGTCTCCGCTTCCGCTTCC
>OMUV01000047.1 GCA_900314335.1 uncultured Prevotellaceae bacterium
GCGCCACGCTCGACGACAGCCACAGCGCCGGGGCCCACGCCAAGCTCTCCTACAAGGACATGTTCAGCGGACTATTCGCCTACCTCGAGGGCGGATGGAAACGCTTGTGGAGCGACATCGCCTACGGCACAACGCTCGACTCTCAGGCCCACACCGTCATCGAGGCCTCGCACATGCCCAATCACAGCAACCGCTTCTCGCTCTCCGCCTACGGCCGCAAGGACATCAGCTGGCACACCACCCAGATAGAGCTTCAGGCCACCGCCACACGCCTCAGGAGCGAGATGCTGCGCCAGGCCGTGCTCTCCACCTTCACCACCACGGGCTACCGGCTGCGCGGCTCGCTCTCCTTCGACATCATCACCGGCTGTCGCGTGGACTACAGCGCGACATGGATGCGCAACCGCTCCGTCTCGGGCAGCCACAGGACGACCTACAACGAGTGGAACCAACGGGGCCGCCTCAACATGCAGCTCGTGCCCTCGCGCCTGATCCTCAACGTTAACCTCGACCACACGCACAACAGCAGTCTGTCGTCGAGCCGCAAGGACTATGTCTTCCTCGGCAGCGGCATGCTGTGGAAGGTGTGCAAGGCCGTGGACCTCAACCTCGACGGCGACAATCTGACCAACATACGCCGTTATTCCTCGCGCTCACTGGGAGACATGGAGGAGTATTACACCGAGTGCCGCCTCCGGCCGCTGTCCGTAACGCTCACCGCACACATCCGCCTGTGAGCCACGCGCGCCGGGCGACCTGCTTCCGCCGGCCGCCGAAGCCCTGTATAGCGCTTCGTATAAGCATTGGAAAAGTCAACTTCCCCCGCAGGGGCAAAACAAAAGAGGAGATGATTTAAATCAGACAGTTGATCCAAATCATCTCCCCCTTTAAATTCTCCCATTCCTCCTCTGATTTCTCTCAGGAGGAGGAATGTACTTTTAAAGCTGTCGCGCAGCGCCGGCCGCGGAGCATTTTTCAAAATCTCCCTCTCCCGCTATGCGTCGCGGCGGACGGAGGCGTGGCGCCAGATGCGCAGCATGTAATAGCAGAAGTGGACGGCGCCCATCACGAAGGCGATGATAAGGAGCACCTTGGACGACTGCCAGCCGGCCGTCTGCTGATGCCAGAGGCCCGTGATGAAGCACAGGACCGAGAGCGTCAGGCCCAGGGCGTTGAGCACCGTCTCGCCCTTGCGATGGCGCAGGCCCTGCTCGAGATGAGAGTGATGAATGCCGTAGAGCGAATAGACATCCAGGCCGATCACCATCCAGATGACGAGCCTGATCCATGTGTCGGCGGGCAGGAAGATCATGAGGCCGAAGCAGGTGAGGATGCCGAGCATCGGGATGAGCGGCACAAGGGGCACACGGAAGGCGCGCTCCACATCGGGCATCGTCTTGCGCAGGATGATGACGGCGGCGCACACCAGCGTGAAGGCCAGCAGTGTGCCGATGCTGGTCATCTCGCCCGCCACCTCGGCCGGCACGATGGCGGCCAGCAGCGCCACAGCCACCATGAACAGCAGATTGCTGTGCGCAGGCGTGCGGAAGCGCGGATGGATGCGCGAGAAGAACGGCGGCAGCAGTCCGTCGCGGCTCATGGAGAGGAACACACGGCTCTGGGCCATGAGCGTCACCATGATGACCGAGCAGTAGCCCACGAGGATGGCGAGCGACACGGCGGCGTTGAGCCACGGATAGGCGGGGTGAAGCACGCCCGCGGCGTTCGTGGTGCCGATGTGACTGATGGCCACCGCCACGGGAGCGATGCCCTTGAGACCGCTGAACTCGTGGTAGTCCGCCACGCCGGTCATCACGTAGCCGAACGCTATGTAGAGCACCGTGACCACCAGCAGCGAGCACAGGATGCCAATAGGCATGTCGCGACGCGGATTGCGGCTCTCCTGGGCCGCCGTACTCACCGCGTCAAAGCCGAGAAACGCGAAGGACACCACGGCAGCGCCCCTGAGGATGCCGGAGAAGCCGAACTCGCCCAACTTGCCCGTGTTCGCCGGGATGAAGGGGTGCAGATTGTCCGCGTTGACGTACTTCCAGCCGAGGATCACGAACACGATGATCACGCCTATCTTGAGCGCCACGATGATATTGTTGACGATGGAACTGCCCTCCACGCCGCGGATGAGGAACAGGCTCATCACCACCACGATGGCGGCGGCGGGCAGATTGACCACGCCTCCGTCCCACGGGCAGGCGGTCAGCGATGGCGGCAGGAAGATGCCCACGTGCTCGAGGAAGACCACAAAATAGCGGCTCCAGCTGATGCTCACCGTCGTGGCGGCCACCGTGTATTCGAGCACCAGGTCCCAGCCTATGATCCAGGCCACGAGCTCGCCCATGGTGGCGTAGGAATACGTGTAGGCCGAACCGGAGACGGGGATGATGGAGGCAAACTCGGAGTAGCAGAGCGCGGCGAAGCAGCAGCCCACAGAGGCCAGCAGGAAGGAGAGGATAATGGCGGGCCCGGTATAGTTGGCCGCCACTGTGCCGGTGATGGAGAATAGTCCGGCGCCCACGATGACGCCTATGCCGAAGGCCACGAGGCTCACGGGCCCGAGCACACGTCTGAGCGTGCCCTTGCCGGTCTCTGACGCCTCAGCCTGCAGGAGGCTGATTGGTTTGCGAATAAATAGTCCCATATCTTACGAAATCCATTGCAAAATTAATAAAATACGCAATAGTAATGACTTCCGCGGGGATGAAGAGGTAAAGAATGGCAAAAAAGAAGCGAAATAGAATAATTTGCTTATCTTTGCAGCCAGAAAACAAGCTGTCTCCATAGTTCAATGGATAGAACAGCAGTTTCCTAAACTGCTGATCCGGGTTCGATTCCCGGTGGAGATACTCCCTGACAGCGCGACGGCCATAGAATGGCAGCCGCGCTGTCTTGGTTTTTGAGGGTCTCAGGGCCGGATTTACGGGATGAAATGCCCCCATTCCGTGGCGCGCGGAAGGGCTATTTTTAGGCCTTTGTAAATCCCTGAAAATAAGTGTC
>OMUV01000063.1 GCA_900314335.1 uncultured Prevotellaceae bacterium
AGATAAAAATTTTTATCTACGAGTAGAATTTCTTCTTCTCCCGCGGGAATTTTCGTGCGTATGAGAATTTGTTTTCGTCCTCATCAAAAACGACTGTGGAAAGGCGGCAGGGACGGGCTGCGTCAGTCGCTATAGTCGAAGTCGGCGTGGATGAGGAAACTGTAGGCGGGGTAGTGCGCGGCCAGTTCCCGCTCCAGCGTGTGGCAGAACTCGCAGCGGTGCCGCACCGTGAAGTCGGTCACCACGTCGAAGGATACCTGTCCCCGCTTCCGGTCGAGGAGAAATCCGTGTATCTCCATGGCCCCGGCGTGCGCCGTGACGATGCGGCTGATGTCGCTGCGCAGGCGCAATGTCTCAGGGTCGGAGGGCTCGGCGTATATGCCCACATTGAGGTATATGCCGCAGCGGCTCTCGATGGTCTGCTCTATGTCGCGCGTCAGCATGTGAATAGCGCCGGCGGTCATGCCCTCGGCCACGGCGATGTTGACCGAGCCCACCATGTAGCTGGGGCCGTAGTTGTTGAGCACGAGGTCGTAGACGCCCTGTACGCCGGGGAAGGAGGCGATGATGGATTTGATGTAGCGCGTCAGACTGCTTTCGGCGCGGCGGCCCAGTATGTTGCTCAGTGTGCGGCGCGTGATCTTGGCGCCGGCGCGGATGAGTAGCAGCGAGATGGCTGCGCCGAACCAGCCGTCGAGGTCGATGCCCCATTCGATGAGGATCAGCGCCGAGAGGATCGTGGCGATCGTGACGAATGCGTCAAACAGGTTTTCCGTTCCCGCGCCCCTGAGCGAGTCGGAGCTCTCGCGGCGGCCGGCGCGCAGCGTGTAGATGCCCAGCGAGAGCTTGGCCACCACGCCCGTAGCCATGATGAGCAGCATGAGGAGCGTGTAGTGGGCGGCCTCGGGGTGGATGATCTTCCTGACGGCGCTCGTCAGCGACATGACACCGATGACCACGATGATGACGGAGATGGCCAGCGAACTCAGGTATTCCACCCGCCCGTGGCCGAAGGGATGGAAGCGGTCGGCCGGCCGGCGCGCCAGTCGCGCTCCTGCGGCGGCTATCACAGCCGTCACGGCATCGCTCATGTTGTTGAGGGCGTCGAGAAAGATGGCAATGGAGCCCGACATCAGGCCGATGCCGCCCTTGAGCAGGGCGTAGACGAAGTTGACCGCTATGCCCATGAGGCCGGCGCGGACGATGCTCCGGGTGCGTTGCTCCGAGTTGAGCAGCGACGGCATCTCCGTGTCGCGGGGAATGGTGCGGGATGTAGATTCTCTGGTGCTCATGATTTCGCTCGTCCGGAGGCTTCCGCGCTCTCCGGACGGCGCAAAGTTAACCTTTCCTCGCGGAATAAGCCACCTTCCGGAGGGCGAAACATGAGGCGGCGCGGCGGATGTGCGCCTCTGTATTGCATTTCCTGCCCCTTGCGGCGGGGCGAATGTCAATAGTTTTGTATCTTTGCCATTGATTAAACTTTAGCAACAACAAAATAAAGAAGATGAGTATATTCACAAATATCTTTCACAGGAAGAAAGCCGATGACGGTGCCCGTGTGGGAGGCGTAGAGGATTTCATGACTCTCATACGCGTTTACTTCCAGGCTACCATGGCCGCCAATCTGGGCATTACCAACATAGCCATGCTGCCCGACCTGCGTGTGTTCAAGCATACGCTCGCCGTGCCTACGCTCAACAACCGCCTGGGACAGGGCGAGAAGAATCGCTGCAAGAAGATGCTCGTCGAGCTGTACGACATGCCCGACCTGTTCTTCAAGGAGATAGACCAGAGCGTCAAGTCGCGCTGCCGCCGCATCAACGATGTGCAGAGCTATATGGCGCTCTTTCAGGCGTTCTCGCAGGAGCTGATGATGCTCATGGGCAATGTGCTCAAGTGGAAGCTGCGTATGCCGTCGGTATTCAAGAAGACCATCAAGAGCGTCATCGAGAAGCAGGTGAACGACCTCCTGGTCAAGACCGACTGGAAGGACGACGCTGTGAGGCGCAGCTGTGCCGAGCTCCGCAAGTATCAGCACACGCTTGGCTATTCGCCGGCGTGGATGACCGAGTACACATATCGCATCGTGATGCTCGCCAAAAAGGAGCCGCGGCCCAAAGATGTGGACGAAGGCGATAAAAAGTAGCCCGACACTTGGCCGTGAGGCCGGAAATTTTTAAATTTGCAAAAAGCGACAGACTGCAAGTTTGGTATGGCTGAAAACGAAAAGGGAGACAGGACAATCGAAGTATTCCAGACACGCGTCCGGCAGTTGATGTATGAATACGAGACTGTATGCAAGGACAACGACTCTCTTCTGGCACGCATAAGCGACAAGGATGCCGAGATAGAGGGCCTGAAGGCTCAGGTGCGCGCTCTGGAGGACAAAGTGGTCTCTCTCAAGACAGCCAGAATGCTCTCTATCTCCGATGGCGATGTGGAGCGCTCGCGTAAGCGCGTCGATTCGCTGATAAGACAGGTGGACAGGTGCATAGCCCTGCTCAATGTGTAGACTAATTAACGGAGAGATATGGCAGCTATCAGTGACAAATTTTACATACAGCTAAGGATAGACAATCAGATCTATCCTGTCAATGTAGAGCGGAGCGAGGAGGAATACTATCGCGAGGCGGAACGCAATATCAACGACCGGCTCAATATATATAAGGCCAAGTTCCCTAACCTTGCACACGAGCAGTATCTATATATGGTCATGCTGGACCTTTCGCTGCGCCTGGTCAAATCAGAGCGGCGCAACGATACCGAGCCCTACCGTCAGGTGATGGGCAAGCTGACCGAGGAGATAGAGAATACGCTGCGTGGCGAGCGGTCCTGAGGCGGACTATAGCCGGCCAGGAGGCCGGAGAAGCGTGCAGTCATTAATGTCGCAAACAGAATATTATTGGACATTAACGCACTAAATACGACAAAATGGAAATACTTTTTTTAGTAATAGGAATAGTGGCCGGCGCAGTCGCGGGATTCCTCCTGCTACGCTATGTGGCCAACGGACATTATCAGAAGCGCATCAAGGAGGCCGAGAAGGAGGCCGACGTTATCAAGGAGAAAAAGATGCTGGAGGTGAAGGAGAAATTCCTGAGCCGCAAGAATGACTTTGACAACGAGATACAGCAGCGCAATCACCAGCTCCTGCAGAAGGAGAACAAGCTCAAGCAGCGTGAGATAGGGCTCAATCAGCGTCAGGAAGAGATGACGCGCAAGAAGGCCGAGCAGGAGTCGCAGCGTCAGCGTCTGGAGCAGGCGCAGAGCGCTCTCCAGTCGCAGAAGGAGGAGCTCGAGAAGATGAAGCTGCAGGAGAGGGACAAGCTCGAAGAGCTCAGCGGCCTCTCGGCCGAGGAGGCCAAGTCGCGCCTTGTGGAGTCGCTCAAGGACGAGGCCAAGACCGACGCGCAGAGCTACATCAACGACATCATGGACGATGCCAAGCTCACGGCTACCAAGGAAGCCAAGAAGATCGTGATACAGACCATCCAGAGAGTGGCTACCGAGACAGCCATCGAGAACAGTGTCACCGTATTTCACATAGACAATGACGAGGTGAAGGGCCGCATCATAGGCCGCGAGGGTCGCAACATCCGCGCCCTCGAGGCTGCGACGGGCGTAGAGCTCGTGGTGGACGACACTCCCGAGGCTATCGTTATCTCCGCCTTCGATCCCGTGCGCCGTGAGGTATGTCGCCTCGCCCTGCACCAGCTCATCACCGACGGACGTATACATCCAGCAAGAATAGAAGAGGTGGTAGCCAAGGTCAAGAATCAGGTAGAGGACGAGATCATCGAGACCGGTAAGCGCACAGCCATCGACCTCGGCATTCACGGCCTGCACCCCGAGCTCGTAAGGCTCATCGGCAAGATGAAATACCGCTCCTCCTACGGACAGAACCTGCTGCAGCACGCACGCGAGACTGCCAATCTCTGCGCCATCATGGCTGCCGAGCTCGGACTCAATCCCAAGAAGGCCAAGCGCGCCGGACTGCTGCACGATATAGGCAAGGTGCCCGACGAGGAGCCCGAGATGCCGCATGCTCTATATGGCGCCAAGCTGGCAGAGCAGTATAAGGAAAAGCCCGACATAGTGAACGCCATCGGCGCCCATCACGACGAGATGGAGATGACTACGCTGCTGGCGCCCATCGTACAGGTGTGCGACGCTATCAGCGGCGCGCGTCCCGGAGCCCGTCGCGAGGTGGTCGAGGCTTACATCAAGCGTCTCAACGACCTCGAGAACATCGCCATGAGCTATCCCGGCGTCACCAAGACCTACGCCATTCAGGCCGGCCGTGAGCTGCGCGTGATCGTAGGCGCTGATAAGATCGACGACAAGCAGGCCGAGACGCTCAGCAATGAGATCGCCAAGCGCATACAGGACGAGATGACCTATCCCGGACAGGTGAAGATCACTGTAATACGTGAGACCCGTGCGGTAAGTTATGCGAAGTAATATATAGACCCTTTTGACACAAACCAATACATGTACCAAGGCTTGCACAGCGGTGTAAGGCTCGCTCTCCTGAGCATCTGCGTGGCGGCGTCGCCTCTTGGCCTCCGGGCCGACCGCGACATCCCGTTTCTCGCCTCGCTGCTGGACAGTGTGAGCTACAGCGCCGATGCGTCGATGACTGTTTCGACCGGCGGCAAGTACACGCCCTTCTGGCTCACGTCCAATCGCTACGGCATGTCGGGCGCGCGCACGGACAACGGGCACATGGCCGTCGGTGTGTTTCGCGACATCAGCGCCGACAGTGCCCGGCTGTGGAAAGTGGGCTACGGCGTGGAGCTTGCGGCCGCCCACCATTACACGAGCGACGTATTCCTGCAGCAGTATTACCTCGACCTGGGCTACAGGAAGGTGAGGCTCTCCGCCGGCGCCAAAGAGCGCCCTGCGGCCTTCAAGGATGCGGAGTTGAGCACGGGCAGCCAGACGCTCGGCATTAATGCGCGCCCCATTCCCGAGTTCCGCTTCGAGGTGCCCGACTATATCTCCATCTCCGGACGCCGTAAGATCGTTTCGGTGAGGGGTCATTTCGGCTACGGACTGCTCTCGGACAACCACTGGGTGAGCAGCCGCGCCCGCCGTGCCGATTTGCAGTATGTCCAGCATGTGCTCTACCATAGCAAGGCCGGCTACATGCGCATTGGCAATCCGGAACTTTTTCCCCTGACCCTTGAGGGCGGCCTCGAGATGGCCGCGACATTCGGCGGCCGCCTGCGTCGTAACGACGGTTTCAACACCTCGCTTTACGGCGGATTAGTAGACTTTTTCGACGTAGTCTTCGGCGTGGGCCACGACAAGGGACAGACCGATTACAAGAACAGTAAGGGCAACACCGTTGGCTCATGGCTGCTCAATCTCACCTATTACGGCCATGGGTGGCAGGCACGCGCCTACTACGATCACTTCTTTGAGGATCACAGCGGCCTGCTGTACAAATACGGCGACTATGACGGGCTTTACGGCATAGAGGTCACGCTCCCGCGCAACAGGGTGGTCAGCAAAGTGGTGGGCGAATATATCTACACGCGCTTTCAGAGCGGCGCCATGTATCATGACCACACGGCGCTCTTCCCGCGTAACATAGCCGGCCTCGACGACTATTACAACCACTCCCTTTACGTCGGCTGGCAGCACTGGGGCATGGCTATCGGCAATCCGCTCTTCCTCTCGCCGGTCTACAACTCCGACAACAATCTGTACTTCCGCAGCAACCGCTTCTCGGCCCAGCACATTGCCCTCAGCGGTGATCCTTCCTCCTCGCTCCACTATCGTCTGCTCTACACCGTCTCGCGGCAGTGGGGCACTTATTTCTATCCCTACGACGATGTGCGCTATCAGCGCTCCATGCTGGGAGAGATCACCTTCAGTCCCCGCCGCCTCTTCGGCCTCGATACGCGGGGCTGGTCCGGCGTATGCGCTTTCGCTTTCGACTACGGTTCGCACACCGGCAACAATTCCGGATTTCAGATAGCCATACGCAAGCAGGGACTGCTGCTGCCTAAAAGATAATCAATATGAGAAGGACGTTTATTCTGCTCATTGCCGCGAGCCTGATGATGATCTCCTGCGACACGATGACCCGCAACGGGAAGCTCGACGGCATGTGGCAATACCTTTCTATCACCTATCATACGGCTACGGGCGCTGACTCGGTGGTTAATATCAAGGACGACAAGGTGTACATGATGTACGGCGAAAACCTCGGGCAGATCTCTCCGGGCGCCTACAGGACGGACAGCATGGGCGACAGAGTCCTGATGCGCTTCCACAAGAGGGGCAGGACGCTCGAGCTCTACGATTTCACAGTCTACCGCGAGGAGATAGGCCCGATAGGCACGGAGCGCCACTCCGTGGAGGTAGTGCTCACCGACTCGGCCTCGACGCTGCTTGCCCCCTTCGGCGTCGACGGCATCTCGGCCCGTTTCCACATCAAACGCCTCGACGGCGCGAAGATGGAGCTCACATCTTCCTACGCGGATATCTTGCTGCGCAAATTCTGAGGGCTGCGCAGCCCTCATCAAATAGCGCACAGCCCCGCTGAGAAGGGATGCGCGCTATTTCAGCTCCGCGGGCGGCCTCAATAATATAAAAGCAGCCAGAGCTCTCTATGCCCGGCTGCTTTTGTAGAATGCCCGTTGTTTCTTAAGTCTTCTTTCCCCTTTACAGTTCTGCATTCTCCAGGCGCGCCGCATTCTCGGCCACCATCAGATGGTCTATGCAGTCCTGGATGTCGCCGTCCATAAAGGCTTGCAGATTGTAGATGGTATAGTTGATCCTGTGGTCGGTGATGCGGCCCTGAGGATAATTGTATGTGCGTATCTTGGCGGAGCGGTCGCCGGTCGAGACGAGCGATTTGCGGCGTGAAGCGATGTCGTCGACATATTTCTGGTGCTCGTGGTCGTAGATATATGTGCGCAGGCGCGCCAGAGCTCGCTCCTTGTTCTTCGGCTGGTCGCGCGTCTCGGTACACTCGATGAGTATCTCCTCCGTCTCCTTGGTGTTGGGGTTTGTCCAGTTGTAGCGAAGCCTCACACCGCTCTCCACCTTGTTGACGTTCTGTCCGCCGGCGCCGCTGCTGCGGAATGTATCCCAGCGTATCTCGCCCTCGTTGATTTTTACCTCAAACGGGTCGGCTTCCGGCAGCACTGCCACCGTAGCGGCGGAGGTGTGTATCCTGCCCTGCGTCTCGGTGACCGGCACTCTCTGCACGCGGTGCACACCGCTCTCGTACTTGAGTGTGCCGTAGACGTCCTGGCCCGTGACGGAGCAGATGATCTCCTTGAATCCGCCGGCAGCGCCTTCGCTTGCCGACGACACGGTGAGCGTCCAGCCCTTGCTCTCGCAATATTTCGAGTACATGCGGAAGAGATCGCCTGCGAAGAGAGCCGCTTCGTCGCCGCCCGTACCGCTTCGTATCTCGAGGATGGCGTTCTTGGCGTCCTCGGGGTCCTTCGGAATGAGCAGCATCTTTATCTCCTGCTCCATGGCGGGCAGTTGTTTCTCGCATTCGGCGGCCTGCTCCTTGGCCATCTCGCGCATTTCGGGGTCATTCTCGCCCGAGGAGAGTATCCCGCGCGCCTCTTCGGCCTCGCTGAGCAGCTGCGCGTAGCGCTTCCTTACCTCCATGAGTTTCTCGAGCTCTTTGTACTCGCGCGTGAGCTTCACATAGCGCCCCATGTCTGCTATTACCTTAGGGTCGGCTATGAGTGTGCTTACCTCTTCGTACCTTGCGGATAGTTTGTCAAGCTTTGATAATAAATTGTCCTGCGGCATATAAATCGTAAAAACGGGACGCAGCCCATGCTGCCTCCCGTGATGAATGTTGTTGTCTTACTTAGAATTCAAATTTCCCGTACTCGCTCTCTATCGTCAGGCTGCGTTTGCCCTCCTCGATGCGGCCTATGACACGCGCGTCGATGTTGAAGCTGCGGCTTATCTCCATCACGCGGTCGGCATCTTCGGGGCTGACGTACACCTCGAGGCGGTGACCCATATTGAACACGGTGTACATCTCCTTCCAGTCCGTGCCGCTCTGCTCCTTGATGAGCCTGAAGAGCGGGGGAACGGGGAACATGTTGTCCTTGATCACGCGGCAGTTCTCGCCTACGAAGTTGAGCACCTTGGTCTGCGCGCCGCCGGTGCAGTGTACCATGCCGTGTATCCTGAGGCGCATCTCGTCGAGCATCTTGCGCACCACGGGAGCGTAGGTACGGGTGGGGGAGAGCACGAGCTCGCCAGCGGTGAGGCCCGTCCCCTCTACCGGGTCTGTGAGGCGCATTCCTCCCGAGTACACGAGGTCGGCGGGCACGGCTTTGTCGTATGTCTCGGGATATTTCTCCGCCAGATAATGGGCGAACACATCGTGACGCGCAGAGGTCAGGCCGTTGCTGCCCATGCCGCCGTTGTAGCGGTCCTCGTAGGTGGCCTGGCCGAAGGAGGCGAGGCCTACGATCACGTCGCCCGGGCGGATGTTGGCATTGTTGATGACGTCGCTGCGCTTCATGCGGCATGTGACGGTCGAGTCTACTATTATCGTGCGCACAAGGTCGCCCACATCGGCCGTCTCGCCGCCCGTGGCGTAGATGCCGATGCCCATGCTGCGAAGCTTCTCGAGCAGGGCGTCCGTCCCGTTGATGATGGCGGAGATCACCTCGCCGGGGATGAGCATCTTGTTGCGCCCGATGGTGGAGGAGACGAGGATATTGTCCGTCGCGCCCACACACAGCAGGTCGTCGGTGTTCATGACGAGCGCGTCCTGAGCTATGCCGCTCCACACGCTCAGGTCGCCGGTCTCCCGCCAGTAGGCGTAGGCCAGCGACGACTTGGTGCCGGCGCCGTCGGCGTGCATGATGTTGCAGTAGTCCGGGTCGCCGCCCAGGATGTCTGGCAGTATCTTGCAGAATGCCTGTGGAAATATTCCCTTGTCAATGTTCTTGATGGCGGCGTGCACATCTTCCTTCATGGCGCTTACGCCGCGCAACATATAGCGTTTGCCTGAATTCATCTTGTCTGTTCTCCTATTTAGAATTTTACTTCGGGAGCTTTCTCCGCTCCTTGCTCTGCTTCGAATTTTGCCTTCGACTGGAACCCGAAAAGCGCGGCCACGATGTTCCCGGGAAAACGTCGCGCGCTCAGGTTGTATTGCTGCACGGCGTCGTTATACTCGCGGCGGCTCTCGTTGATGCGGTTCTCCGTGCCCTCGAGCTGCGCCTGAAGCTCCGAGAAGTTCTCGTTGGCCTTCAGCTGGGGATAGTTCTCTGTTATTGCGAGCAGTTTGCCGAGCGCCTGTGTGACATCGCCCTGAGCCTTGTTGTAGGCCTGCAGCTTCTCGGGCGTGAGATTGTCGGCGTCGACGGTGATCTGGGTAGCCTTGGCGCGGGCTGCCACTACCTCCTCGAGCGTCTGCTTCTCGTGGGTGGCGTAGCCCTTCACGGTGTTCACCAGATTGGGGATGAGGTCGGCCCTGCGCTGGTACTGCGCCTGCACATTGCCCCAGGCTGTGGTCACCTGCTCGTCGCGTGTCACGAGGCCGTTGTATTTTGCTGCGCACCATAATACCAGCAGTACTATTACGGCTATTACTGCTATCAGCGATTTTCTCTTTTTCATGTCTCTGCGATATTGATTGTTATTATGCGTTGTTGGTCTTGTTTTGTAAATAATCGGGCTCTCAGAACCGGCCGCCGGCACCGCCGCCACCGAAGCTGCCTCCGCCGAAACTGCCGCCGCTGAAGCCTCCGCCTCCGCCGAAGCCACCTCCGCCGCGGCCTGTGCCGCCGAGGAAGATGAGGGGCCATAGCGAGGAGAGGCCGTCGCCGCCATTGTCATCGCCGCCCCTCTTGCGGCGTGTCTCGGTGTAGCCGCACTTGCTGCAGCGTACCACTATCAGTTCCTCCCCGTCCGCCGTGCGCCTCAATGTCTCGCCAGTGGGCTTAAGGGCGTGGGCGCCGCAGCGCGGGCAGCGTGTGGCGCGGCTGTTGCGCGAGGCGATGATGACGAAGAGGATGAATAGCCCGAAGATTACTATGAACAGCGCCACCACGGGCGCGTCGTCGTCGCTCTCATCGCTCTCGGCCACCAGACTCGTGTCGCCGCTGACGCAGGCGCTTATCGCCCTTACCGAGGAGAGCAGCGCCGTGTCCCAGTCGCCCCTTTTCAGCGCCGGCACCATGTAGCGGTTCTCTATGCGCTTGCAGATGGCGTCCGGCAGCGTGCCTTCGAGCCCCGTCCCGGTGAGGATGTAGTAGGCTCTGTCTTCGGTCGAGAGGACAATGACGAGCCCGCTGTTCTGCTTGCGGCGGCCCACGCCGTACTTGCGCGCCAGCGCCATGCCGAACGAGTAGGCATCGCCGTCCTCTATCCGCCTGGCCACCGCCACGATGCTCTGCACGCCCCGCTCGCTCTGCATGGCGGTGAGGATCATGTCGATCGAGTCGCGCGCCTCAGTGGTGAGCAGCCCGTCAGGGTCGCTGACGTGGCGGGTCATGTCCTGCAGATATGGAATGGGAAATCTCTCCGCCGTCCACACTTCGGCCGTGGCCGCCGTGGGCAGGAGGCTGAGCAAAAGGAATGTCAGTATAAGTGAAGCTCTTTTCATGCTGCGGGGACATCTCGCCTTATGACCTTGCAAAGTTATGAAAAATCGCACGAATGGGAAATCTGTATGCGTAATAAGCATTAAAATGTCGTAACAAACTCGCAGTCTGCCGCCCCGGGCCTCCGGAATGAAGGCCGCGGGGCGGATTATGAGGCTTCCCGGCGCCACTGTTTCGGCGGCCGGCTGCGCCACCTGTCTCTCAGTCATCGGGGGCTGCCTCGTGGAAATACTTCTGTGCGCATAAACGATGAGTGTCCGCCTCATGAAAGGCATCGTTTGCGCACATCTGAAAAAATGTTCCGCAAAACACGAAAACTACATAGGACTTGAGGAAA
>OMUV01000003.1 GCA_900314335.1 uncultured Prevotellaceae bacterium
GCAGACTGTGAGTCCGTTCTGGGCAGAATTTTTTCTGTTCGCATCAGAATTTTCTGACATGCGGGCAGATTTTCCGATGCGCGCATGTCTTCGCTCCCGGAGGGGAGCGGGTATATTTGACGCACGTCAAACGGATTCTTCGTGAGGCTTTGCTGACGACGTAAAGCCGATTTTTCCACCTTTGTAACTTCTTAAAAATCAAAGCCCCCAATAGGGCCCAAATTATGTTTGAGACGTTTTAAAATACCTCAAATGTGTTTTTCCTCAAGTCCTATGTAGTTTTTGAGTAATGCGGAACATTTTTTCAGATGTGCGCATATGGAGCGCCGCGCAATGTGAAACGTCAGCATTTTGTTCTGAGCAATTCATCTCCGCTCAGAACAAAATCTCAGAGCAACACAGCCAGCCTGAACTACGGCGCGAAACGGATTTGGCGTAAGCCTGTAAAACCCGTCAATCTCCGCCCTGCCCGCCCTCGGACCCGCTATCGCCGATGAACTCGTCGCGGTGCGCCTCGAGGTAAGCGCACACCGTGCTGACCTCCTGCGGCATAAGCGGCACATTGTGCACGGCGTATTGCTTCCGCCCGGGCGACAAGTCCACCAGGTACATGCGCGCTATCTCGATGTGCTCCATCTTGCCGATGAGGAAGCGGTAGAGATTCATCTTGAGCGCGTGGCGCCAGTACGGCGTGTCGCTGAGGTGCTCCAGGCCGCGCGTGGCATGCGCCCCGTCGGCGCTACGCAGCACAGGGCGGCCGTCCGGGTCGGTGATGTGGGCGTTGCGCTTGAAGTCGTAGAGGGCGAAGCAGACCTGTTCGCGGAAGACGAACGGGACGCGGCCCACGAGGCGGAGGCCGGTGTCGGCGATGACGCTGGCGACGCGGTAAGGGCGCAGTTTGTGGTGCCAGGCGAAGGCCGCGAAGAGACGCTCCTCGCCCGCAAGGCTGATGTCCGTGTCGACGGTCGTATAGCGGCCCGCGAAACTGAAATGGAAGCTGCCCTGCATGGGGCGGTGGCTGAAGTAACTGCCTATCTCGCGCTTGAGCATAATGGCCGCCTGCTGCTCGCGGCGGCGCTTCATCTCCCACTCCTCCATGATGCGCGCGGCCTTCCCGCTGTCGCCGCCGGCCATCTGCTCCGCCCGTTCACGCGCATTGAAGGGCGGGAAGAACACCTCCACCACCCTGCTCACCGAGACATATGGCAGCGCGGCCGTGCGGACCGGACTGCGGCGCATACCCCTCCAACTGAACGGGCGAAGGAACGACATTCGCCTCCCGTAGCGGCGGAGCTTGCTGATGTAGAACGCGGAGAATCCGACAGCGGCCACAAACAGCAGCATCAGCAGCGGCGGCAGAAAGGAGAGGATCGAGATGAGCGGCGAAACGGGCATTGAGATGGTAGGATAAGGTATTAGTCAGGGCGAGAACGGGCAAACACTTGGGCTTGGCGGCATCAGACCGCCGGGCAATTCAGATGAGGCTATTCATACGGCATTCGAACAGCGGCAGAACGGCATTCGAACAGCGGCGGATTGCATTTAGCCGTTAGCGAGGCCGCATTCGGTTAAAGTAAAAACGCCGCCGACGGAGTTACCGCCGACGGCGCATTTATCTAAGGTTACGTCCGATTAGCAGAGACGGCGTGAACCGTCGCCGATAACTACGTCGATAACAATGGGCTCGATGCCAAATTTCTCCTTGTATGCCTGCTTAGCCGTCGACACAAAGTTGTCGTAGAGCTCGTTGCTTACCAGGTTGATGGTGCAGCCGCCGAAGCCGCCGCCCATGATGCGGGCGCCGGTCACGCCGCAGTTCTGAGCCACGTCGGTAAGGAAGTCGATCTCCGGGCAGGACACTTCATAATCCTTGGAGAGTCCGCGATGTGTCTCGAACATCTTGCGGCCTACCTCCTCGTAATCGTCCTCTTCGAGAGCTACGCTGACTTCCATCACGCGGTATTTCTCGTCGATGACATACTTGGCGCGGAGTGCATCCTCCTCGCTCACTTCTCTCCTGACAGCATCCAGCATGTCATAGTTGGCATCGCGCAGCGACTTCACGCCGGGGAACTTCTTCTGCAGAGCGGCAGCGACATTCTCGCAGCTCTTGCGGCGCTGGTTGTATGCGGAGTTGGCGAGCTCATGCTTCACCTGCGAATTGAGTAGCACGAGGCGATAGTTCTTCGGGTGCCAGGGGAAGTATTTGTACTGGAGTGAACGGCAGTCCAGACGCATCAGATTCTCGGCCTTGCCGAATACGGAGGCGAACTGGTCCATGATGCCGCAGTTGGTGCCGATATAGTTGTGCTCGGTAGCCTGTCCCACCTTGGCGAGGGTGAACTTGTCGATCTTGTTGTCGCCAAAGAGGTCATTGATGGCAAATGCGAAGGCGCTCTCGAGGGCTGCGGAGGAAGACATACCTGCACCGAGGGGCACATCGCCTGCGAAGGCGCAGTTGAATCCCTCAACGGGCACGCCCAGCTTCATCATCTCGCGGCATACGCCGAAGACGAAGCGGAAGTGAGTGGCCGACGGGCCCTGCTCGTCGTCGAGGCTGAACTCGACATAGTCCTTCATATCGATGGCATAAGCGCACACCTTGCGGCTCTTGTTGGGCTTAATCTCCACGATAATGCCCTGCTCAACGGCGCCGGGGAATACGAAGCCGTCGTTATAGTCTGTATGTTCACCAATCAGGTTAATACGTCCGGGGGAAGCGTACACATTTCCTGTAGAGCCGTCAAAGTGTTTGATAAAACGGCTTCTAACGTCATCTATCTTTAATCTCATACTTGTAAGTTTTTATAAAGGGTTAAACCCGGGAGGGAAAACGGATGATTTCTCCTCCCGGGCTTTGTTTTGTAGTTATCAGTTAGCTTCTGAGTCGCTGGTCTTCTTCACTCTGCTGCCCACGAGAGCGTAGAAGAGGATGTAGGCTGCGCAGATGAGCACGAGGATGTAGCTCATGCGGAAGCTCTGGAACACGTCAGCCAGGTAGCCCTGGAACGGAACGAGCAGCGCACCGCCGAAGACCATCGTCATGAACATTCCGCTGGCGAACTCGGTGTATTTGCCAAGGCCCTCAACAGCCATGTTAAAGATACCGCCCCACATCACGGATGTGAACAGGCCGGCCACCACGAAGGCGAGGATGCACACGGGGATAGCGGCGCCCTGGATGTTGATGGTAGCACCCTCGGGGCCGAACATACCGATGAGCGTGCAGAGCAGGACGAGCGAAGCCACCACTGTGATCTGCGCACGGCTGGACACTTTACCGCCGATAAGGCCGCCGATAAAACGGCCCACCAGCATGAAGAGCCAGTAAACACCTGCTATCGTGCCGGCTATGGCAGCGCTTACGCCAAGGCCCGGAGTAGCGGCGTCGGCAGGAGTGGAGAGATACTGGAGCACATAGGTCGGGAAACCTACCTCAACACCCATGTAAAGGAAGATGGCGAGGATACCGAGATTGAAGTGAGTATACTTGAAGGCGCCGGTCGTCGCTGCTTCCTTGCTCGTGTTGGTAGCGGGCTCGGGGATCTTGACAAGCAGCAGAACTAAGAATACCACTGCGAAGATGGCGAGAGCCGTAAACAGGGCGGGAGTAACGTCCTTGATGGCCGTGTCCTTGGTCACTGTGCCGATGAGCGCGCCGCCGAAGATGGTAACGGTCGTAGCAGCGAGGGAGTTGCAGACACCGCCGAACTGGATGAGCTGATTGCCGCGGTTGCCGCCACCGCCAAGGGTGTTGAGCATAGGATTAACAACGGTGTTGAGCATGCACATGCAGAAGCCTGCGATGAATGCGCCGAGAAGGTAAACCCAGAAGCTCTGTACGGCATCCCATCCGGAGACGTACTCGAGGAATACGCCGATGAAGCCGAGCGCGATAGCCAGGAGAGCGGTATTCTTGTAGCCGATCTTCTTGAGCAGAAGGCCGGAGGGAATACCCATCACGAGGTAAGCGATAAAGTTGGCAAGGTTGCCGAGCTGTGCTTCAAAGTTGGAAAGGTGGAATTGTGACTTGACGATAACGCCCATAGGGTTGCAAAGATTGGTAACGAAGGCAATCATTGCAAAGAGGAGGAACATCATGACAACAGGCACGACGTTCAGTTTCTTTTGTTCACTCATTTTATTTTTAGATTATTAGAATTATTGATTATATGCGGGTAAGTAGCGGCACGAGGGACATTGCTGTCTCGATGAGGGGCTCTCTCATCCTTCGCAGCGGCACGGCGGCCGCCGCACGGGAGCAGATTGTCCCTGCACGGTAGCAGTCAGTCACTCTCAGGGGAGTCAGTGATCCTCGGCGCCGAATTTGTAGATAGTCTTCTGCGTATAGATCTCGCCCGGCCGCAGTATGACGGAGGGGAAATATGCGTGATTGGGGCTGTCGGGGAAGTGCTGCGCCTCGAAGCAGAGAGCGCTGCGACGCGGGAAGGTGGCGCCGTTCTGGCCCTTGTATCCGTCGGCCCAGTTGTCGGAGTAGAACTGGATGCCGGGCTCTGTGGTGTAGACCTCCATCGTGCGGCCGCTCACGGGCTCCTTGATCTTGGCTGCGAAGGTCAGTTCGCCGGGCTCGTGTTTATTGAGCACGAAGCAATGATCATAGCCAGCGCCGTTGCGTATCTGTTCATCATCGGCATCGATAAAGTCGCCTACGCGATGAGGTGTGCGGAAGTCGAACGGTGTGCCCTCCACCTTGAGGATCTCGCCGGTCGGGATGGACGTGTTGTCTATCGGCAGATAATAATCGGCGTTGATCTGGCAGATGACGTCCTCGACAGTCGGTGTCGGGTTGCCAATACCGGCGAGGGAGTAGAAGCCGTGATGAGTCATATTGACAATGGTCTTCTTGTTGGTCTCGCCCTTGTAGTCGATCACAAGCTCGTTATTGTCCGTAAAGGTGAACATGACGGTCATCTTGAGCTCGCCGGGGAAGCCCTCCTCGTAGTAGGGCGACACATAGCGAAGCACGATGGCGCGCTCGTCCACTCTCTCCACGCTCCACACTTTGGTATGGAAGCCCGTGGGGCCGCCGTGGAGATGATTGGGCCCGTTGTTGATGGCCAGATAGTAATCCTTGCCATTAAGCACAAACTTGCCGCGGGCGATGCGGTTGGCATAACGTCCCACCAGCGTGCTGAGGAACGGCTCGGGACTGGAGATGACGTCCTCGATGTTGTCGTGGCCCTGAATGATATTGGCCAGTTCGCCATGCTTGTCGGGCACCATAATGGAAACGACGGCACCGCCGTAGTTGGTCAGAGACACTTCGTTGCCGTCGCTGTTGCGTAATGTATAGAGGTTTACCTCTTTTCCGCCTATTACCTTGCGGAAATTATCGGGATTGATACCGCTTTTTGTAAGTTTTGATTCTGCCATGTCTATATCTTTGAGGTTAGCGATTAGCTTTGAATTACACCTATGTATTGCAAAGTAAACTATAATTTTTGATATGACAAAGATTTGCGGGAAAAAAGCACGAAATATTTTCACATAGCTAAATTCGTAGCAAAATGACAATCTTTACGCCACTCTCAAGCCCCTCTGAAGCGCGTCACGCCTCCCCATATCAGAGACGCCGCCCGCTCGATGACGAAGCCGCCCACAAAGGCTGCCGCGAAGACGGCTGCGGCCGTGGTGAGATACGGGCTCCACCGGACATTATATATAATAAGGTAATGGAACAGGAACACACAAAACATGGAGCGCGCCACGCGATTAACTATGCGGCTGGAGAAGCTGAAGCTGCGGAACAGGAGGAAGAGCCCCGACGAGGCGAGGAGCACCTGCGGACTATTGTAGGCGAAGGCGCTGTACCCGCCGCCCAGGACGAGCGTCAGAAGGGCCGTCGCTATCGCGCCCAGCAGGTAAGCCGCGAGCGCGGCGGACGCCTTGACGCGATGGCCGACGCTGCGGAAATAGCGGCCGAGCACATAAAGGTAGGCCATCTGAAAGAGCGTGTAACCGGCCTTGTCGATAGCGCCGACGCCGAAGAGGTATGCGTAGATGTTGAGCAGGGTGAGCAGCAGCGTCCATAGCCCCAGTTCGCGCGGAGTCGCGGCGTCAAGGGCCTTGTTGAGGAGCGGCGAGAGCAACATGAGCCCGATGTAAGAGGGGATGAACCAGTTGCTGTCCGCGAAGAACGGGATAATCTTATGCAGCGCGTAGCGGAGGTTGAAAAGCTGAGAGTCGAGGGGAAGGAGCGTGAGCAGGACATCGAAGAGCGCCGTGACGGCTATCAGAAGGCAGAAGCGCAGCAGCTTCGGAGCGCGCAGGCGGATGCCGAAGTATCCGGAGATGAGCACAAAGCAGTTTACCCCGCAGACGAGGAACGCATTGACCATATTGCCGGGGCCTATGACGGGATGGTAGTAGTCTACCGCGCCCGAGGCAATGAGGCAGTGGTGGGCAATGATAAACATCATCGCCACGATGCGTAGCAATTCCAGATTGGACTGTCGCCCTCCTACGGTAGTCACTCTCCCTGCATCATTTCGTCGAGCCGCCTGACGGCCAGCTCGATATCCTGGCCGAAAGTAGCGTGATCCTTGAGAAAATTCGGTTTCCCTCCGGAGATTTTCGCATAGAGCTCGCAGCTCATCAGCTCCAGATACTGCGCTATGGCATACTCGATGTCGTCTCTCTGCGAGGGGATGTGGGAACCGGCGTAGACGCGGGCCTTCTGATGGAAGAAACTATAAGCCGACTCGACGGCGGCAGCGGTAATCATGACTCTGCAGCGGCATCGTAGCCCTCAGGGCGAAGCTGATTCTGCTCCTGAGAATAAACATATCCACAGGAGGCAAGGTAGGAAAGCAGCGCCTTGGGCTCCTTGTCAAAGTTGTAGCACAGCTCGTCGAAGCTCTCGTACTCGTGGTCGCGGAGCAGCATATTGATACACGACACGAGCATCGCGGGGTCGTGAGGCAGATGGTCCATATCTTTACTGATTTAGTTTTTTACGCTTAATGCTTTTTCTGATGATTATCACGGCCAGCACTACGACCACCACGGCCAGAATGCCGTAGCCTATGACGTGGCTGTAGCGCGAGGAGAGCTCAGCGATCTCCTGCGTGGTGCGGATGCCGGGGACATGCGAGAGGGAGTAGCCTATCGCGGCGAGCACCGTATTCCATGCGGCAGCGCCGAGGGTCGTGAAGAGGATAAACTTGCCAAAGTTCATCCGCGCCAGTCCTGCGGGAATGGAGATGAGCTGCCTCACGGCCGGTATCAGACGCCCGAAGAATGTGGACGAAGCGCCGTGATCGTCGAAATAGGTCTCGGCGTGGCGCACCTTCTCCTCATTGATAAGGCACAAGTGGCCGAAACGCGAGCGCGCGAAGGCGTAGACGATGGGGCGCCCCAGGAGGAGGGCCAGCACATAATTGATCGTTGCGCCGATATCCGCTCCGAGCGTAGCCGCTATCACCACTCCCACGACATTGAGACCGTTGGCGCCGCTGGCAGAGAGCCACGCGGCGGGCGGCACGACAACCTCAGAGGGAAATGGTATGAACGAGCTCTCGACAGCCATGAAAATAATAATCGTCCAATAGTTCAGGTGGGCGAGACACCACATTATAATTGCGCTCATACTGCTATTTTTTGCGCACAAAATTACTTTTTTATCCCCTAATGCCCTAATAAAACGGGCAGAATAAGTGGTACATCGAAATTAAATCCTTATTTTTACAGAAGATATATTACAATCAAAACGATGAAACAGACTATCAGAAACGCCATTGCCCTCTCGCTGTTGCTGCTCTCCACGGCATGCACGGCACAGGGCCAGAACAGCAACGCCGGCCAAGTCATCAACCTGCCCAAACCTGACATGACGCTCAGGACAACCCTCATGCAGGCGCTGCAGGACCGCAGCTCGGAGCGCGACATGGACACAAAAGCCATGAGCGACCAGGACCTCGCTACCCTGCTATGGGCCGCCAACGGCATCAACCGACCCGACGGCAAGCGAACTGCGCCCTCGGCCATGAACAAGCAGGATGTTGAACTGTTTGTGATACGCGCCGACGGGGCTTACCTCTGGAATCCTTCGGACAACACGCTCAGCCTGCGCTACAAGGGTGACCTGCGCGAAGCAGTAGCCGGCCGTCAGGCCTTCGCTGCCAAAGCTCCCGTCTCAATCGTACTCGTAACCGACGGAGCCCGCTTCGGCGACATGCCCAACAAGTTCGGTCTGGCCGACGCCGCCTATGTGAGCCAGAACATATGCCTCATAGCGAGCGCCGAAGGCTGGGCCTGCTGCCCGAGGGCTACGATGGACATCGCCACGCTGAAGGAGAAGCTCGGACTCAGCGAAAAGGAAGAGCCCGTGCTGAACAATGTGGTAGGATATAAGCCAGGCAAGAAATAACAGCCCGCTCACAGGATCTGATGAGGCGGAGCGACCGCGGTCGCTTCGCCTCATTGCGTTTGAATACAGGGAAGGCATATAAGCTAATATGGGAATTAAAGTCCTACCGCGACACAGGAATTAAAACAGCGCCGGAAGAAGACAGCCCAATAGCGCTAATAAAAAGCCGGAAGCATCAAACTAAAATATCGAG
>OMUV01000005.1 GCA_900314335.1 uncultured Prevotellaceae bacterium
TTCTCGTGGGACGAGACGAAGTTCTCGTGGGACGGGACGAAGTTCTCGTGGGACGAGACGAGGTTTTCGTGGGACGGGACGAAGTTCTCGTGGGACGGGATGAAGTTCCCGTGGGATTAGCCGAAGTTCTCGTGGGAGAAGGAAAAATTCTACTACGAGATAAAAAAATTTATCTCGTAGTAGACGACTCGTTATCTCGTAGATAAAATAATTTATCTCGCAGTAGAATTTTGTCCTCACGCAGGCGCTGATTTTCACATACTTGCCAAGGCTGCCGAAGCGGTCTCAAGTCGTCGGCAGTCGCCTAAAGGATATATACTGTCAGGGCATACGGATGGACTTCTCCGTTTCGGGAAACATCGTGTATACACTTCTCAAAAAACCTTCCGTATATCTCAAAAACTACATAGGACATGAGGAAAAACATGTTTGAGTTGTTTTAAATTATCTCAAATGTAGTTTTGCCCCTCTGCGGGGCGCTGATTTTTACGAACTTACACAGGCGGCGGAATGGCCTTTAAACCATGAGCTATTCCTTCTTCATAATCGCTCTTTGCATGGTCTGGCTGAGCCCGGTAGTGAAGTGCTGCGGGCGGGCACGATTCCCTGTCAATTCAGAGGCAGAAAGCCAGGCGCCTTACGCAGTCCGTCGTTGTCGCAAGTGCTGACAGGGCAGCGCCGCAGCATTGGCCGCACAAAAATGGGGCCCTCCCGTTCGCTGCGGGAGAGCCCCATGATGTTGATGTGTCAGCTGAGTTATTTCTCCACCTTATAACTGCCGGCCGTGTACTCCTTGGACGTCGTCTCGCCCGGGAGGGTAACGGTGGCCGTGGCGCCCTTGGGCACGGTGAAGTTCCAGATCCACTTGTTGCCGTCATACTTCCAGGCGCTCTTGATGACGCCGGCGGCGGAGTTGTATGTGGCGGTGAGCGAACCGAGGCGCTTGTCGGGCACAGGCTTCATGATGATGTGCTTGAAGCCCGGCTGTGCGGGATCGGCGGCGATACCGGCGGCCGTCTCCCATATCCACTGGCACACGCTGCCATAGGCGTAATGGTTGAAGCTGTTCATACCGCTCGGGCCCATACCTTTGTCCTTCATGTAGCTGTTCCAGCGCTCCCAGATGGTCGTGGCGCCGTTGTCGATGGAGTAGAGCCAGCTCGGGTTCTTGCGCTGGAAGAGGAGCTCGTAGGCGATGTCCTCCATGCCGTTGTCCGTCAGCGTCTGCATCAGGATGGATGTGCCGAGGAAGCCGGTCTGAAGGCGGTTGTCGTGCTGCTTGAAGTTGTCGCGCAGACGGGCAATCATGTCCTGCTTAGCCTTGCCATCCACGAGGCCGTTCTTCAGGGCGAAGAGGGCCGGCGTTTGCATGGTGTTGAAGATAGGCGTATTGAAGTTGCCGTTGTCGTCGAGGAAGTTCTGCTTGATGTATTGGCGGGCCTCTTGTCCCATCTTCTCATATACGGATGCGTCCTTGCCGAGAGCGCGGGCCATATCGCGCATCATGTCGGCATCGATCACCCAATAGGAGGCGCCGAGGTAATCCCAGTATACGAGAGCGTCGGCCTTGAGTACGCCGTTGCCGTTCTCATCGCGGGCGTAAGCGCGTCCGCTGCATGTCTCCAGAGGCTCGTAGCTGAGCCAGTCGGCCCACTGTGTATTGGTGTTCTGTGCGAGGTTGGCGCGGTGGCGATACTGGGTGCTGTTCACGCGATTGATAAACTTGACCATGGCATCCCAGTTCTCCTCGACGATCTTCTTGTCGCCAAACTGTTTCCATACCGTCCAGGGCACGATGATGCCGGCATCGGCCCATCCGAGGCGCATGGTCTCCCAGCCGTACTGGGCAGTGGGAGCTACACCGGGGAAGCCGCCCACGGCATCTTGCGAGTCGCGCATGTCGCGGGTCCATTTGTGGAAGAACTTGTCCGTGTTGGCGAAGAATGTGCCCGTCTCCGTGAATACCTGCGTGTCGGCCGTCCAGCCCAGGCGCTCATTGCGCTGCGGGCAGTCGGTGGTCACGGAGAGGTAGTTGGAGCGCTGGCCCCAGTGGGTGTTGGAGATGAGCTTGTTGATGAGGTCGCTGCCCGTCGTGATGGTGCCGGTCTCAAGCTCGCGCGAGATGGAGGTCACGGGCACAGAGAGGATCGACTTGATGCGCACCTCGTCGGTGGCTGATATGGTCACGAAGCGATAGCCGAAGAATGTGCACTCGGGCAGGAAGCTTGTGAAGCCCTTGCCGTCGAAGGTGTAGATGAGCTGCATGCCCTTGTTCGGGATGCGGAGGTTGGTGCGGTGCACACTGCCCTCGGGGCCGTCCATGCCGCGGCTCTTGGCGCCGTTGCTGTCGTTGAGCAACTCACCGGGGAGGCAGGTCAGCGTGGTTCCGGCCTTGGCGCTGAAGACAAACTGCGGGACAGCGGCACAGTTCTGCCCGAAGTCGATCACCAGGTTCTCTCCCGGGCGTACCACGATCTCACTGCCTTTTTTGTAGGAGCGCAGTTTGACTACCTTGCCATAGGCCTGGTCGGTCTTGCCGCTCACGTCCTTCCATACATATGCCTCTACGGGAGCGAGAGCCAGATCGAAGCGCCTGTATACCTCGGCGCCGTCCGACGGGAGTATTTCACCCTTGAATTCTGTGTTCTGCTCCGGCGTGGTGAGGTTGGTGGCCTTGTAGCCGGGCTCCACGCGGGCGTCGTAAATTTCGCCGTCGAAGATGTCCGCATGCTTCACGGGGCCTGCGATGCCGGCTTTCCAGTCCTGCTTGTTGGTGCCGATGACTTTCTTCGTGCCGTCGGCGTAGGTGATCTCCATCACGCCGCGGAAGGCGCACTTCTTGCCGATCATGCCGTCATGTCCGCCCGGGGTGATAATCTTGTCGGCCCACCAGCCCGGCGTTACCTGTACGGCAAACTGGTTGGCGGCGCCGGCCTGCTTGTTGATGGCATCGCTGACATCGTAGGTGAATGAGCGCTTGGTCTTGGCGTAATGCGTGAATCCGGGCTTGAGCACCTCGTTGCCCACCTCATGGCCGTTGACATAGAGGATGTAGACACCGAGGCCGGCGGTCATCCACTTCACCGAGGTCACCTTCTTGTCGTTTTTCAACGTGGTGACAAAGAAGCTGGCGCCGTCGGCGGCGCGGCAGTTGTTGCTGTCGTCGATGCGGCCCGTCACTACCGGCGCGTCGGCCGCCGAGATCCAGATGGACTGATTCCACATGCTGTTGTCAAGCGCGCTGATGCGCTTCCCGACATTGTCGCCTGCTGCATTGGCCGCTCCCGCTATCGCGAAGGAGCAGGCCATCGCAAGGCTGATTCTTCTGAAAAAACTTTGTCTAAAAAACTTATTCATATTCCATGATATTGTTATTGATATTCCGTCCATAAAGGGCGCTGGCGCCCGAAGTGCTACAAAGTTAACGCTATTTTCCCGAGGCGGCAAATATCGGCTGGCTTTTCTACGTTCGGGCATGCATTTTATGCCGTATTTTCCGCCCTTCACGCGAAATGCACCTGCGATTTTCCCCTGTTTCGGGCCTCTGACAGCACCTTCCGTCCCCCTCTGTCTGTTTTGCTCCGAGGCTCACTTAATGTAATGATTCCCGGTTTAAGTTCAGGCACAGACTGCCCGCCCATTAGCATTATAATATAGGTATACCATCTGTCGCAGTTCGTACCTATCGGTAAGCGCTTCCCATGTCGGAGAAATGAGACGGAACAATAGCGCCTTATGGGTATAAACAATGCGGGAGGAGCAAGGCGTGCCGTCTCCTCCCGCAATATATTTCTATGAAAGGTGATTCAGATCAGACTGATGTTCATGGCCTCGCATTCTTTCCTCATCTGCTCCGGCCAGATGCTGGACTGGATCTCTCCGATGTGGGCCTTCTTCAGGTAGTACATACACAGGCGCGACTGTCCGATACCTCCGCCGATGCTCAGAGGCAGCGACCCTTCGAGGAGGCGCTTGTGGAAGTACAGTTTCTCACGTTGCTCCTGACCTGACTCCTTGAGCTGGCGGAGCAGAGCCGTCTTGTCTACGCGGATGCCCATCGACGAGAGTTCCAGAGCCGTGCCGAGCACGTCGTCCCATACCAGAATGTCGCCGTTGAGGCCGGGCAGGCCGTTGGAAGCTATGGTGGAGTAGTCGTCGTAGTCCGGCGCTCTCAGGTCATGCGGTTTGCCGTCGCCCAATTTGCAGCCGATGCCCAGTATGAACACCGCGCCTTTCTCCTTGGTTATGACATTCTCGCGCTCGCGCGGAGTGAGGTCGGGATACATACGGCGCAGTTCCTCGGCGTGGATGAAGAAGATGTCCTCCGGAAGCTGCGGTGTGATCATAGGATAGGCCTCGTAGACCATAAACTCGGTGCGCTTGAGCGCCGAATATATCTTGCCGATGATCTGGCGCAGGAAGTCCAGATTCCTGTCCTCGGCGGTGATGACGCGCTCCCAGTCCCACTGGTCCACATAGAGGGAGTGGGTGTTGTCGAGCTCTTCGTCGGCGCGGATAGCATTCATGTCGGTGTAGATGCCGTAGCCCGGTTTGAAGCCGTACGTGGCAAGGGTCAGGCGCTTCCACTTGGCCAGCGAATGAACTACCTCTGCCTTTACATTACCCAGGTCTTTGATCTGAAATGATACGGGGCGCTCTGTGCCGCTCAGGTCATCGTTGATGCCGGTGCCCGAGAGGACGAACAGAGGTCCGGTCACGCGGTGGAGACACAAGGCCGTGGACAGGTTCTGCTGGAAGAAGTCCTTTATCATCTTAATCCCACGCTCGGTCTGAAGTTTGCCGAGGATGGGCTTGTAGTTTTCTATTTTTAGTAGCTTGCTCATTTTTATTTCCATTTGCTCTGCAAAGATAGGAATTTTATTTCTTATTGTAACAAGAAACCGCTGAAACATGACATTACACTAATAAAGACTGCGCGGCATGCTGTGGATGATGACAGTATGCCGCGCAGATATTCAGACGGGGCGGAAGATGCCCTTTATAATATATAAGGCCTCTGTGGAGACCGTCGGGACGTCAGATTTTCAGGGACGTGTCTGACCGTTGCCCCGGATAACCCATTTGTAGGTGGTCAGTTCCTCCTGTCCCATAGGACCGCGGGCGTGCAACTTCTGTGTCGAGATGCCTATCTCTGCGCCGAGGCCCAGCTGTCCGCCGTCGGAGAACGATGTTGGGGCGTTCAGATATACGCAGGCCGCGTCTACCAGCGACAGGAAGCGTTCCCCGTTCTCTTTGTTCTCGGTGATGATGCCCTCGCTGTGCCCCGAGCCGTATTGCTGTATAAACCGGATGGCATCGTCTTCGTCCTTCACCGTCTTTACCGTGAGCGCATAGTCGAGATATTCCCTGCCATAGTTGCTCTCATCGGCGTGCATGAGCAGCTCGGCGGGATAGTGACCCGCGAGAGCCTCGTAGGCCGGCGCATCGGCATATATCCTGACATGATAGCGGGCCATGCCCTCGCAGAGAGGGCAGAGCGCGTCGGCGACGCGGGCGCTGTGGATGAGCAGGCAGTCGAGGGCATTGCATACGCTGACCCTGCGGACCTTGGCATTGAGAATGACCGGTGCGCCCTTGCGGACATCGCCGTCTATGTCGAAGTAGATGTGGCATGTGCCGGCTCCCGTCTCGATGTAAGGCACGATGGAATTGTTCCTCACATAGTCGATGAGCTTTCTGCCGCCGCGCGGGATGATAAGGTCCACGTAGCCGCACGCCTTCATCATCTCATCGGTCACCTCGTGGTCGGGCGGCATCAGTATCACTGCGTCTTCGGGTATTCCTGTGTCGCGCAGGGCGATTCTTATCAGATCTGCGATGGCCTTATTGGAATGCCAGGCTCCGGCGCTGCCTTTCAGCAGGCACGCATTGCCCGACTTGAGGCACAGCGCGGACACATCGAACGATACATTGGGACGCGCCTCATATATAATGCCTATCACGCCGAATGGCACACTGATGCGCTCCACGTCCAGACCGTTGGGCCTTACGGTGTGCGAGAGGATGCGGCCGAGAGGCGACTTCATCCCCGCCACATCACGCAGGGACGAGGCGATGTCATTGAGCCGCGGCACAGTGAGCTTAAGCCGGTCGTATTTAGGGTCAGCAGGGTCCGCCTGTGCAAGGTCTTCGGCGTTGGCCCGGAGCAGAGCGTCCGCCCGCTGCCCGGTAATGTCGGAAAGGTGTCTGAGAGCCGCGTTTATCTGATCATCGCTGATGAGCCTGAGCTGCCGCGAAGCCTCCCGGGCCCGTATAAAAAGTTCGTTCATGACTTTTGGGGAAAGAAATGTGTGCATATCGTCTCGCCCGGCCTGAGGAGAATGGAGGGAATGATATTCTCCTTGCTGCCGCAGGCGATGAAGGTGTCTATTCCGGCCGCTGCGGCCGCCTTGGCGGTGTTCGCCTTGGAACTCATGCCGCCTCTGCCGCGCGACGACTTGCCTTCGTAGATGTATTTCCTGATGTCGGTGTCGGGATAGACCTCGCGCAGCACTGTCCCGTGGTCCAGCACGCCGTCCACATTGGTGAGCAGGATGAGCGTGTCGGCTTCCATCATCTGCGCCACAAGGCCGGCGAGCTCGTCGTTGTCCGTGAACATCAGTTCGCTGATGGCGATGGTATCGTTCTCGTTGATGATGGGAATGATGTTCTCGCGGAGCATCACGCTCATGCAGTTGCACTGGTTTATGCGGCCGCGCTTGCCGATGAGGCTCTCCTTGGTGGTAAGTATCTGGCCCACGGCGATGCCGTACTCCTTGAACAGGGTGAAGTAAAGGTCCGTCAGCTTTGCCTGGCCCACGGCGGAGAAGAGCTGCCGGCTGTCCAGCGAACTCAGGTCGTCCTCCACGTTGCCCAGCAGGCTCCTGCCGCAGGCTATGGAACCGGAACTGACGATGAGCACCTCATAACCCTCGGCCCGCACCTCTGCCACCTGGTCGACCAGCGAGGACATGCGCGTGATGTCGATATTTCCGCTGTCGCGTGTTATGACATTCGTGCCGATTTTTACTACTACGCGCTTCCCGTTCATTTCGATACCGAGGCCAGAAGGCCCTTGATTACCGCGTTGCTGAATCCGTTTTCCTCCATCGCGTTGAGGCCGCGTATCGTGAGGCCGCCGGGAGTTGTCACATTGTCCACCTCGCGCTCGGGATGCGAGTTATCCTTCCTCAGCACAGTGGCCGCGCCGATGATGGTCTGCTCGATGATTCGCAGCGAGTCGGGTGCGCTGATGCCGAGCTGGATGGCCGCCTCCATGCTCGCTCTGATGTAGCGGAAGACGTATGCTATGCCGCACGAGGCAAGCGCCGTGCACGCGGGGATCTGCTTCTCGTCGATCACCATCACCTCGCCCAGATTGGCAAACAAGTCCGTCACGACTTTCAGTTTCGCAGCGCTGCTGTTGATGGCAGACACGAAGGTCATGCTTTCGCCCACGCGGATGGCGATATTGGGGATGAGGTAATAGATGGGAATGCTCCGGCCCCAGAGGTACTCCTGTATCTTCCCGGTAGTCACGCCCGCGGCGATCGACACGATCTGCTGCCGCTTGTCCTCGAGGCAGGGAGCTATCTCCTCCGCAACGCTTTTTACAGTGTCGGGCTTGACGGCGATGATTATCACGTCGGCGCCGCTTGCGGCGGCTTTGTTGTCCGTGGTAATCGCGATGCCGGGCAACTTGGCCTTCAGAGCTTCCAGTTTGCCCTCGCTGCGGTTGGTTACTGTGATTGTGCCGGCATTTGCGGCGTACAAGCCGCACGCTATGGCCGACCCCATATTTCCTGCGCCTATTATCGTAATGTTCATAAGTGATCTTTTTGTTTTTCAAAAATACCCAAAAATAGGATTCAATCTTCGCTTATGATATAATTATGCAGAAAAAGCATGGTTTAACTGAGTAAATCCGCCGTATTATGGCATAAAATGTGCCCATATTGCCCATCCCGTTTACCAAAAGCCACGTCTCTTGCGGGCGGATGCTTCCGGCGTCACCCGCATAGAAACAAGGGCGTATGGGCTAAGATTATTCGCGAAATGCTCCCTATCCCGGTTTTTCTTTCTATCTTTGTAACCGCTTTTATGAGGGAGCTGCCGCGAGGCAGATATGCTTTGAGCGGACAACCGGGCGCGGAAAACGCAGCCGGACGGCTCGCAGCGACAAACTCACCACAGGAAAATCACATTTACCACGGCCTCGTAGCTCAGTGAATAGAGCATCAGATTCCGGATCTGAGTGTCGCGGGTTTGAGTCCCGCCGAGGTCACTACTTTACTCAAGGAGAGGCGTTTGCTTCTCCTTTTGCTTTGTTTAGCTACGTGCCTCTTTATAAGTCCGGGCGCCCACGCGGTTTCACTAGTATGGCTTTTCTGGAAATCCGGATGCGGCGCCGTAGTCCGCATGATGTGATGTCTTTAATCTGTTCAGCATCATGCGCATTAACAGCGCTGAGCCCCGAGAGCGCCGGTCAGAGACAAGCCTGTCGGAAAGCCTGTTTCCGGGCCTTTGTAACGTTCTGAAAAACAGTGTCCCGCAGAGGGGTAAAACTATGTTTGAGATGTTTTAAAACGTCTCAAATGTAATTTCTCTCATCTCAAATGTAGTTTTCGTGATATGCGGGAGTATTTTTGAGAAGTGCATATACGATGTTTCCCGAAAAGGGGAAATCCATCCGTATGCCCTGCAAGTATACATTCTTAAGGCGGCTGCCGACGACCAGGAACCGCTTCGGCAGCCTGCGTAAGTACATAAAAATCAGCCTCTGCGAGAGGGGAAAATTCTACTGCGAGATAAATTATTTTATCTGCGAGATAACGAGTCGTCTACTACGAGATAAATTTTTTTATCTGCGAGTAGAATTTTTTCTCCTCCCGCGAGAACTTCGTCCCGTCCCGCGAGAATTTCGTCTCGTCCCGCGAGAATT
>OMUV01000035.1 GCA_900314335.1 uncultured Prevotellaceae bacterium
TAACGAGTCGTCTACTACGAGATAAATTTTTTTATCTGCGAGTAGAATTTTTTCTTCTCCGACTAGGATTTCGGACCAAACGGACAAAAATTCAAACAGACGGGAGAAGACAAAAGGAATAAGGCACGTCTTTCGAATTACGTGCCTTGTTCCTTAAATTGTGTGCCGTGTAATTTCCCGCGTGACGCAGATGGGCAAATCAGTCTGAGATATCTGTGTCAGAGAAAGGACTCCACGGAGCGTTGCGAAGCGGAGCTTCCCTTCTGATATGCGGCGCAGACTCCTGTTAATGCGGAGAGTTCATTTCCCTTCCTCTACATATTCATAACAGCCGATGTCAGCAGCGTTGTCGTCCAAACGGGCTACGCCGTTGCGGTCCAGCGGATAATAGTTTTGCGTGACGGCGACGTCCGCGTTGTTCCTTGCCAGCGACTGAGCCTTCAGCCGGAAGTCGAAAATGAGATAATCGTAGTCAAACTTCCGGAAGTTCTTGCTGCCCCACAGTGTGTCCTGTGTGTTCTCGAAGATGCAGCCGGGATATTCCGACTTGTCTTCGGGCTCCGGCGTGGTGAGCAGGCAGGAACGGAAGAGGTATGATTTCTCGGTGTTGTCGTCGCTGAAAGATGCGAACAGTTCATCCTCACTCCAGCCCGAGATGATGCAATTCTCAAACAGAGCCGACCGGAGCGGCAGGCTGCGGCCGTTGTAAGAGTTGTAGAGCCACACAGCGCGGCCTCTGTCGCCCTCAAAAGGATAGAAGTTGGCTATGGTGCAGTGGACGAAACTATAGTCGCCGCCGTAGATGGTGACACAGTTGCCAAGCGCATTCGACAGTTCGCTGTTGCCTATGAACGCGAGGCAGTTGGTAAGCGTCACACAGTCGCCCTTGGTATTGGTGATGCGGGAGTTCTCCACTCTGAGCTTCTCGCGGCTGACATCGGAGGAGTCCGCGCGCAGGCCATATTCACCTCCGTGTATTTCTACATGGTTCAGATAATTGCCGTAGCTGCTGGAGCGGAAGTTAACGCCGCGCCACATGCCGGGAATCTTATCATAGGTCTGATGGGTGAACATGTGATCCATGCGGTCGCACCTGAAAACGATGGCCGAGTCTGTTGTGCCGTTGGCGTAGAGCTGTCCCTCCACGTCGAGCGATGAGACGGGGGAGAAGATCAGAGTAGTGCCGGGCAGAATGGTCAGCTTCTTGCCTTCGGCCACCTTCAGCGTCCCGGTGATGTGTATAGGCCTCTCTGGGGTGAAGGTCGTGTCGGAGCTTATCGTGTAGTTGCCCAGCGTATAGACGTCCTGCGAATAGCCGAGCAGCGTGACGCTCTGGACTTCTCCGCTCTCGAGGACGAATTGCAGCACATCTTCTACCGGCTGTGCCTCATCGGAGGATGTCTTTTTGCTGAGCAGCTTGACAAACACCGTTATGCTGTCTCCCTTGCGTACTTCGATGGGGTAATCGTATGCGGCGTTGATGTTTGTGCCGTCCACGTTTGCCTGAAATTCGTCGCCTTTGAGCAACCGGGCTTTGGAGATGCGGATGCCTTTGCTCCCTTTGTTCCTTACGACAAACGAGTAGGTGCTCGTGGGAATGCCGCTGATGGCCGTGTCGAGCCTAAGGGTGTCCAGCGGGAAGGTGAGCCGGGCGTCCCTGGATGTCGTGAAAGAATCATCGTCGCTGCAAGACATTAAGATGCTTGCAGTGACCAATAAGCAGAGATATATGCTTCTGAATCTCATAGGGAGAATCCTGCTCTTTGTTTAGCAGACAGCCTCGAGCCGCTTCATGATCGAGAACATGAAGATGGCCGAGATCAGGCACAGGGCGATGAACACCGTCCATACCGTCCATACGGGCAGACTGCCCCAGAGATAACCGCCCACGCTGACGAGCAGGTTGCCGACGGCTGTGGCGACAAACCAGCCGCCCATCATGAGGCCTTTATATTTGGGAGGAGCTACCTTGGATACGAAGCTGATGCCCATAGGGGAGAGCAGTAGTTCTCCGAAGGTCAGCACCAGATAGGTTGAGATAAGCCAGTTGGGCGATACGAAGCTGGCGGCGTCACCCATGGCCTTCTGGCTGTCTGGCGAAGGCAGGGACAGGCTGCCGATGGTCATGATAGCGTAAGCGCAGGCGGCTACGAGCATACCCAGAGCTATCTTGCGCGGAGCGCTGGGCTCCTTGCCCTTCTTGGCGAGAGCGCCGAAGATGGCGATGCTCACCGGCGTCAGACCCACGACGAAGCAGGGGTTGAACTGCTGGAAGATGGGCGCGTCGATATTGGTGACGGGCGGCAGCTGATAGTATTTGTATACCAGTCCGCCTATGCATGCGAGGATTATTGCGCCGGCTATACTCTTGCCCTTGGCAGTCTTGCTGGAGAACAGGGCAAATGCTGCGTAGACGATGAAGATGAGCAGAAGCAGATTGACCACGTCGAAGGCCATGCTCTCAACGCCGGTAGCGGTCTTGGCCGTAAACTGGTCGGCGAAGAGCGTCAGCGTCAGTCCGTTTTGGTGGAATGCCATCCAGAAGAAGATCACCACGGCGAATACGAGGCAGAGCGCTACGATGCGGCTCTTGGTCTCCTGCGGCGTCAGCTCTTTCTCTGCGCTCGCCGTCTTTCCGTCTGCGGTGGTGACAGAACCGTTCTCCGTCTGTCTGAAGGTGGAGCGGAAGATGTAGTAGATGGCGATGGAAATAATGAGCGATAGGCAGGCGATGCCAAATGCGAAGTGGTATGAGTCCGCTACGCTCACGTTGTAGTGGGTCTGCACGAAGCTCATGATCTTGACGGCAGCCGTGGGAGCGAAGAGCGCGCCTACGTTGATGGCCATATAAAATATGGAGAAGGCGGCGTCGCGCTTGTCGGCAAATTTGGGGTCGTCGTAGAGGTTGCCTACCATCACCTGCAGGTTGCCCTTGAACAGGCCGGTGCCGGCGCTTATCAGCACAAGGGCGGCCAGCATGGCGCCGAGGGCGAAATGACCGCTTCCCATGGGCAGGGCCAGCAGCAGGTAGCCGAAGAACATGACGAAGATGCCTATCGTCACCATCTTCCCGTATCCGAATTTATCGGCAAGAGCACCTCCGAAGAGCGGGAGGAAATATACCAGAGCCAGAAATCCACTGTAGATGGCGCCGGCAGCTGCGGCGCTGAGGTGAAAGTTGGCTCCCAAGAATAGTACAAAGACTGCGAGCATGGTATAGTAACCAAATCGCTCGCCGGTATTAGCCAAAGCTAAAGCATAAAGGCCTTTCGGCTGTCCTTCAAACATCGTTTTATTGTTTTAGTCGTGTTATTTATTGTTGGTTATTCTCTGTGATGTCACAAAATTGGGCATTGACTACTCGTGCCAGATCTTCGGGAGAGAGTTTTATCTGCATTCCTCTCACGCCGGCACTTACGTAGATCTTGTCCTTGGCGCGGGCGGCAATATCTATATAGGTAGGGAACGCCTTCTTCATGCCTATCGGTGAGCAGCCGCCGCGCACATATCCAGTGGTGGGCAGGAGCTCTTTGAGCGGCAGGGTGGCGCATTTCTTGTTGCCGCTTATCTTGGCGGCCTTCTTCAGGTCGATCTCTCCGTCGCCCTGCAGCACGCAGACAAAGCAGCCTGTCTTGTCTCCGTGGAGCACAATGGTTTTGAACACCTGACTGATGTCTTCGCCCAGTTCGTCGGCGATATGTGTAGCGCCCAGATTGTCCGGGTCTACTTCATATTCGATAAGCTCGTATTCTACCTTGGCTTTATCCAATAGCCTTGCTACGTTTGTTTTCTTTATCTCCTTGTGCTTCATCTTTTCGATTTGCGGCAATGCGATTGCATCTGTCCAGTTCTTCTTTCAGGTATTTTGAGGTGTATCCGATGCCACTGGCGGCTACCTGTTCGGGCGTACCGTAAGCTATGACTCGTCCGCCGGCTTCACCGCCTTCGGGCCCCATGTCTATTATGTAGTCGGCCTGCTTTATGACATCCAGATTGTGCTCTATGACCAGCACGGTGTTGCCCTTACCGATGAGCCGCTCCAGGACGGAGAGCAGTACCTTGATGTCCTCGAAATGGAGGCCCGTCGTCGGCTCGTCGAGGATGTAGAGCGTCTTGCCGGTGTCGTGCTTAGAGAGCTCCGCGGCCAGTTTTATCCTCTGGCTTTCTCCGCCCGAGAGCGTTGTGGACGACTGCCCGAGCTTGATATATCCCAGACCGACGTCTTTGAGCGTCTGTATCTTGGAGAGGATGTTGGGGATGTTCTTGAAAAACTCGCACGCCTGATTGATGGTCATGTCCAGCACGTCGGCGATGCTCTTGCCCTTGTACCTTACCTCAAGCGTCTCCCTGTTGTAGCGCTTGCCGTGACAATCTTCACACTCTACCAGCACGGAGGGCATAAAGTTCATCTCGATGGTTTTGTAGCCGTTACCCTTGCATGTCTCACAGCGGCCGCCGCTCACGTTGAATGAGAAGCGCCCGGAGGTGTAGCCTCTGATCTGCGACTCGGGAATTGAGGCGAACAGATTGCGGATATCGGTGAATACGCCGCAGTATGTGGCGGGATTGGAGCGTGGTGTGCGCCCGATGGGGCTCTGGTCCACGCTTACTATCTTGTTGATATTTTCAATGCCTTTGATATCCTTGTAGGGCAGGGGCTCTTTGAGCGAGCCGTAGAGCTTTTGTGAGATTATCGGCACCAGCGTCTCGTTGATTATCGTGGACTTCCCGCTTCCGGATACACCTGTGACACAGACCAGCATGCCTAAGGGGATGGAGATGTTGACGTCTTTCAGGTTGTTGCCCGTGGCGCCGTAGATGTTCAGCCATTTGCCCTTCTTGGGCTTGCGCCGGAATGCCGGCAGGTCGATGTTCATCTTCCCGCTCAGGTATTGCGCCGTGATGGAGTCCTGCCGGAGCATCTTGTCCACCGGGCCCTGATAGGTCACTTCCCCTCCGAGCCTTCCCGCACCAGGCCCGAGGTCCACTATGTAGTCGGCAGCGAGCATCATTTTCCGGTCGTGCTCCACTACGATTATGGTGTTGCCCATGTCCCTGAGCTTGCGTAGCGAGGCAATGAGGCGGTCGTTGTCCCTCTCATGCAGCCCGATGCTTGGTTCGTCGAGAATATACAGCACATTTACCAGTCCGGAACCAATCTGTGTGGCCAGGCGGATGCGTTGGCTCTCTCCGCCGCTCAGAGATGCGGACGGGCGTGCGAGCGAGAGGTAATCGATGCCGACATCAAGCATAAAGTTGAGCCGCTTGCTGATCTCACGTATTATTTCGTGACCGATGGTCCTGTCTCTCTCGGACAGCTGGTCCTCCAGCGCGTTTATCCATGCCGCCAGATGTTTGATGTCCATCGTCGAGAGCTCGTAGATGTTCTTGTCAAGTATCTTGTAGGACAGAGCTTCCTTGTTAAGCCTTGCTCCATGGCACTCGGGGCATACCTTCGTCGAGGCGAACTGGTCCACCCACTTGCGCATGGCCGCCGAGTCGTCTTTCTCCGCTGCCTGCTTGACGTAGTTGGCTATTCCGTCGAAGGTGGTGAAATAGTCGCTCGAGGTGTGTATCTTGTCCTTGGGGATGCGGATAGAGTCGTTCGTGCCGTTTATCAGGTCGTTTATGGCGTCCTCCGATATGTCCTTGACGGGCGTGTTGAGGTCGTAGCCGTATTTGTC
>OMUV01000042.1 GCA_900314335.1 uncultured Prevotellaceae bacterium
AAAGGGCAATTTTTGCCCCTTTGTAAATTATTGAAAACCAACGCTCCGCAGAGGGAGAAACTACATTTGAGACGAGGAAGATCATCTCAAATGTATTTCTCCTTAGGTCCTATGTGAGCATCCCAGCATGCGGGACGGTTTTTGGGGAGTGTGGGGAATGGCTATTTCGACAAACGGAAAAAACGCACGATTTTCGAATGGCGAAAAAACATTAGCGAAGCTGGATTGTGAGAACTTGCATAAGTGGGAAACTCGTTCCTTATTGCGCGAGAAATAGCTGGGAGGCCGCTTGCAGCGCGACCCGCTTCGCCGCCACAAAATGGCAATTTTTGCCCCTTTCTAACTATATGATTTTCATCGTTCCCGAAAGGCCAAAACTACATTTGAGACGAGGAAGATCATCTCAAATGTGTTTTTCCTCAGGTCCTATGTGAGCATCACAGCATTGGGACAGTTTTTTGAGTGTGGGGAATAGCTTTTTCAAATAAAGGGGGAAAAGGTGTGTTTTTCGAATGGCGAAGATACATTAGCGAAGCTGGTGAATGAGGGCATACTTTTGGGCCGCATTAGCTGGGAGGGCCGCTGCCCTCAGCGGCCGCCAGCCGCCGCAAGAGGTATAGAGGGGTAAAATGCGCATGCACATATATACCTATCGAGCGGTCATAAAGAACGAATTATACTAATGCTTGCATCGCAAATTACTTCGCGCCTTGCCTTATTTGGCATGCGGCCGCTGAGGCAGCGGCCCTCTCAGCTATTTCCCGCGCACTTCAATTTTATCCGCCGCTGACTTCTGCATGACAATGATGATTGCCAGGTTTTCGAAAGGGAACAGTCAAAATCCGAAGCGGATTCCTTATTTCCGGAAGGTAATTTCCGCTGTCGGAGGGGCCTTCCTGAATTTTCTCGTTAAAAATCGCCTATCCCGTCTGTCAGGGGATTTACACAGACTACAAATGTGCTTCAATAATGTTCAGAAACGACCATTAGGAGCGCAGATTTTCGTATTTTTGCAGAGTAATTAATTCGTTGCATGTTAAAAAAGGTTCTGAAAGGATTGGGCATAGCCTTCGCGAGCATTATCGGATTGTTCCTGCTGCTTGCCGTAGCGCTCTATATACCGCCTGTGCAGAACTTTGTGGTGCGGCGTGTGACGGACTACGCATCGTCGCACACGGGCATGACCGTACGTGTAGACCGCGTGCGTCTGGCCTTTCCCCTCGACCTTACGCTCATGGGCGCCTTCGCCCGCCAGAACAACGACACCGTGCTCGACTCGCGCTGTGTGAGGGTCAATGTGGCGCTGCTGCCGCTGCTCAAATCGCGCATCGACGTGGACGGCCTCGAGATATACGACAGCAAACTCAACACAATAGACCTCATCAGCGACACGCAGATCAAAGGGCGTGTGGGGCGGCTCATCATCCGCAGCCACGGCATTGACCTCGGGCGCTCGACGGCCGAGGTGGAGCGGCTGAACCTGAGCAAATCGGACATCAGTGTGCTGCTGAGCGACACGGCGCGCAAGGACACCACGCCGTCGAAGCCCACGCTGTGGAAGATCAACACGGGCGAGCTCAGCATCAGCGACTCGCGCGTCAGGGTGCGTCTGCCGGGCGACTCGATGCGCATCGCCGCCGCCATAGACCGCCTCCGTGTCAACGACGGCCGCTTCGACCTGTTCCGCGGCCTGTACACCGTGCAGAATATCAGGCTCAATGCCTCCTCTATCAGCTATGACATCCCCTACCTCTCATACGAAAAAGGCCTTGACATCAATCACCTCTCATTCTCCGGGCTCACCGCATTTATCGACAGCCTGCGCTACGAGAGCGGTACGGTGAGGGCGGCCGTCAGACGCCTCGCGTTCGCGGAGAAAAGCGGCCTCCGGCTCGACAACCTGAAGGGCGGGCTCTATGTCGACTCGGCGCGGGTCGAACTGAGCGGATTCAGGCTCACGACGCCCTACTCCACGCTCTCGGCGACGGGCGTGTTCCCGTTCGACGCCCTTAAGAAGGAGGGTAAGAACGCCATCCGGATGCGTGTGGAGGGCAATGTGGACCGCCGAGACATCATAAGCGCCGTGCCGGGCGGATTGCCCTCGTCGGTGACCCAGTTTCTCCCCGCCCGTCCCATCGGCCTGAAGGCCACACTCAGCGGCAGCCGCGGCAGGCTGAGGGTAGAGGGCGGACGCGTGGATGTGCCCGGCGTGGCTACGCTCCGCGCCGATGGCGTACTGAGCAATCTGACCACTGCGCCCTCGGGCGACATAAGATATTCCCTGCTCACACGCGACATCTCATATATCAAGAAGGCCGTCGGCATTGGCCGCGGCAGCGGCATTGACCTGCCCGCCGGCATGTCGGCCTCGGGACGCCTCACGTTCACCTCCACGCGCTATGCCACCAATTCCGTCATCCGCATGGGCGGCGGCAGCGCACGGGTCAACGGCTACTATGACACACGCAGCGAGTCCTACTCCGCCCGCATCAATACCCGGGCGCTGCCGCTGGGGCGCATCGTGGAGGGAAGCGGTCTGCACAGCCTCACGGCCGACATCATGGCCGCCGGGCGCGGCTTCGACCCGTTCGCCCGCGGCACATCCATCAGGGCGAAAGCTGCGCTCCGGCGCTTCGGCGTCTCCTCCTACGACCTGAGCGGCATCAATCTCAGCGCGCGCCTGAGCGGCGGTGCGGGGACGGTGAACTTCCGCTCTGCGAACAGTCTGCTCGCCGGCAGCGGCACTATCAACGCCCACTTCACGCGGAGCTCTGTGCGCGGAGACATCAGGACGCTGCTCGACTCGCTCGACCTCCAGAAGCTCATGCAGGGCGACAAACGGGCGAAGCTCGCCACGCGCACCAAGGCCACATTCTACGCCAACAGCAGTATGACGAGCTACGGCATCGACGCCACGGTGGACAGCATTCTCTTCCTCCTCGACAGCGGAAAGACGGCCCACGCCAAGGACCTCCTGCTGCGCTTGGACAATCACCGCGACTCGCTCTACGCCCGCATCTCGGCCGGCGACCTGTTCCTGCTGGCCCACAGCCCGCGCAATATAGACCACATCAGCAAGGGCTTCTCGCGATTCGCCACGCTACTTACACGGCAGCTCAAGCGAAGGCGGCTCGACCAGGAAGCACTCAGGCGCACGCTGCCCGAGGTGAGTCTGCTTGTGGAAGCAGGCACGGACAATCCGCTCAGCAATTTCCTGAAATACCGTGAGGGCTACACCTTCTCGCGTCTGCACCTGAACCTCGACGCCAACAACCGCGCGGGCATCAGCGGCGACGGCTACGTCTACTCCTTCGACACCGGATCGCTGCTGCTCGACACCACAACGCTCTCGCTCTATCACGACACGACGGGCCTCAGGCTCAGGGCCAATGTGCGCAACACGACCAAGCGCAACCCGTACATCTTCAACGCCTCGCTCACTGCCAGACTGCTGAACGACGGTGTGGACGCCGGGCTCATCTACCGCGACAAGAAGAACAAGGAGGGCATGAATGTCGGCGTGCAGGCCATGCTGACCGACACGGGCACCACCTTCCGCCTCTACCCCGAGCGCCCCGTGATAGCCTACAGGAAATTTAAGATCAACAAGGACAACTATTTCACAATCCTCGACGACAAGACGATCCTCTCGGACATCGACCTGCTGGCCGACGACGGGACGGGCCTCAAGGTTTACAGCGACCGCACCGACTCGCTGAGCGACATCACCGTGAGTGTGAACCGGCTCAACCTGGGCGAGCTCACCTCGTCAATCCCCTACGCGCCGGACATCGCGGGCCTGCTCTCGGGCGACTTCCACATAGTGCGTCAGGAGAGCCAGATAACTGCCGCCTACGACCTCAATGTGCAGGACATGAACTATGCCGGCGCGCCGCTGGGCAACATCGGCGCCGTGGGCACCTACATGCCTATGGCGAGCGAGAACTCCCACTTTGTCAATGTCTCGCTGACAAGCGAGGGCAATGAGGTGGCGTCGCTCGACGGTGTCTACCACGGTCAGACGGACTCTGTAAAGGCCACGCTCCAGCTGCTCCACTTCCCCACCGCCATGCTCAACGGATTCACGGGCGAGACGCTCTCGCTGGGCGGCGCCCTGGACGGCAATCTCGAGCTCACCGGCACCACCTCTCACCCGCTGCTCAATGGCAAGATGCTCCTCGACTCCGTGAGGCTCTACTCGGAGGTGTACGGCTTTGACATGCTCGTGGGCAACGACTCGGCCGTGATCAACAACAGCGTGCTCAACATCGATACGCTCAACCTCTACTCCGCCGGCAATAACCCGCTCGTCGTGGACGGCGTGATCAACTTCGCCGACCTGAGCAATGTCAACATGGACATGAAGGTCAACGGCAACAACTTCCGGCTCATCAACTCGCGCGAGACTGCCAAATCGGAGCTCTACGGCACGGTCTACGCCGACGTGGACGCCTCGGTGCGCGGCACGCTCTCGCAGCTGTTCGTCTACGGCCAGCTCGATGTCCTGCCCGAGTCGAACGTCTCCTATGTGCTGCGCGACAGCCCGCTGTCGGCCGAGAACGACCTCAACACGCTTGTCAATTTCACCGACTTCAGCGACACAGCCACGGTGGAGCAGCAGCCGGAGGCTTCCACAGGCGTGACGATGATCATGCGGGTCAACATCAGCGATGCGGCCCACCTGCACTGCGACATCAACGCCGACAAGCAGAGCTACCTCGATGTGGAGGGCGGCGGCAACCTGACCTTCAAATACATGCCCGACGGCGAGATGTCGCTCACTGGGCGCTACACCATCGGCAGCGGGGAGATGAAATACGCCATGCCGGTGATTCCGCTGCGCACATTCTACCTCAAGGACGGCAGCTATATCGAGTTTACCGGCGAGCCGATGAACCCGACGCTCAACCTCTCCGCCACCGAGAGAGTGAAGGCCTCCGTGAGCGACGGCGACAAGCCGCGGTCGGTAAACTTTGACGTGGGCCTGAAGCTCACCAAGCCGCTCAGTCAGATGGGCCTCGAGTTCACCATCGAAGCGCCCGAGGATCAGAGCGTGCAGAATCAGCTGGCCTCCATGTCGGCCGAGCAGAAAAACAAACTGGCCATCTCGATGCTCGCCACGGGCCTCTACCTGGAGCAGAGCAACACAGCGAGCAGCATCAAGACGAGCAACGCGCTCAACGCCTTCCTGCAAAATCAGGTGCAGCAGATAGCCGGCAAGGCGCTCAAGTCGGTCGACCTCAGCCTGAGTGTGGACAACTCCACCTCCTCCACGGGCGAGGACAATACGGACTATTCATTCCGCTTCTCCAAGCGATTCTGGGGCGACAGGGTGAACATCATCATCGGCGGGCACGTCTCGACCGGTGAAGACGCCCGCAACGACGCCTCGAGCTTTATAGATAATGTGTCGCTCGAGTACAGGCTCGACAAGAGCGCCGGCCGCTACATCCGCCTCTTCTACGACCACGACTCTCAGGACCCGCTCGAGGGCAAGCTCATTGAGGCCGGCGCGGGACTCGTGCTGAGGCGCAAGGTGGAGAACTTCGGCGAGATCTTCACGCTCTGGAAGAACAGCGACCGCAAGAAGAAAACCACCAAGTCCGCCTCCGGCAGCCCCGCAGCCGCTACCAAGGAGAGCGACAATAATGTCAGCAACGAAAAATCTCAACAATGAGAATGCATAGCACTATCACCCGCCGCCACTCATGGCCCGCCGCGCTCATGATAATCATCGCGGTCATGACTTCGTGCTCCACGACGTCGCATCTGCCTGAGGGCGACCAGCTCTACACGGGCGCGTCGATCGACTACAAGGGGACGGAGCGCAGCCTGAAGAGCGACAAGGACTCGGCGGGCGTGATAAAGTCGATAGCAGGCGCTGTGCGCGAAGTGGACAAGCTCCTCACCACCGGCAAGGCCGGCGGCGCCGCGGGCATCCTCAAAGCGCTCGCCGGCGAAGACTCTCTGAGCGAGAAAGAGCGCCGCGCTCAGGAGAAGGCGCGCCGTCAGGCCGACGCGCAGGCCCTCGAGACGGTCCGGGAGGAGGTAGACGGTGTGCTGAGCTACCCGCCCAATGCGTCGCTCTTCGGCAGTTCGTCGCTCCGGCATCCGCTCCCTCTGGGCCTGTGGTTCTACAACGGATTTATCAACAGCAAGACGGGCCTGGGCAAGTGGATATTCCGCAATTTCTCGCAGAATCCCGTCTGCCTCACGACGGTCAATCCCGAGCTGCGCACCAAGGTGGCGGTCAACACGCTCCATTCTTACGGTTACTTTCACGGTCAGGCGGACTACGAACTCAGGACATACGGCGGCGGCAAGAAGGTCAAGGTGAAATATCACGTCACACCGGGCCCCGTGTTCCGCTACGACTCGGTAGAATACCGCGGCTTCCCGCAGAGCATCGACACTGTGATCCGCAGCCCGCGGGCATGGAAAGAGCGCCTGCTCAGGAAGGGCGACCAGTTCAGCGCCTCAGTGCTCAGCCAGGAGAAGACACGCATCCGCGAACTGCTCCGCAACAACGGCTACTACTTCTACAACGCCGACTATACCACCTTCGCGGCCGACACCTTCGCCGTGCCGGGCATGGTGCAGCTCCGTGTGCAGCCCAATGGCGACATCCCCTACGCCGCGCGCCACAAATGGTACTACGGCCGCAAGTATGTCTACATCAACTGTGTCCCGGGCGATACGACTGTCAATCACCGCACGGACGGCGAGTTTGATTTCTACTTCCCGCAGAAGCGCATACCGCTCCACTCGAGCCTCTGGCGCCACAACATCTTCGCGCGTCGCGGCCGTCCCTACAGCTATCGCGCCCAGAGCTTCACGACCTCCAAGCTCTCCTCGCTCGGCGTATTCTCCTCCATCGACCTCAACTATTTCCGCCGCGACTCGTCGGCCATATGCGACACGCTCGACGTCTACCTGTTCACACAGCTCGACAAGCCGTACACCACCGAGTTTAATATGAACGTGACGGCCAAGAGCAACGACCAGGTGGGCCCGGGGGCCAGCTTCGAGATCTCCAAGCGCAATGCGTTCCGCTCGGCTGAGAAACTAAGCTTCAAGCTCTACGGCTCCTACGAGTGGGAGACGGGCACACGGCGCCACGACCGCAACGACCTGCTCAACTCCTACGAGCTCGGCAGCCAGATAGGCATCGAGTTCCCCACGCTCTTCATGCCGTTTGTCAACAACGACAATCTCCACTTCCCCGCCTCCACCAAGTTTGCTCTCACGGGCGACTGGATGAACCGCTCGGGCTACTTCAACATGATGAAGTGGGGCCTGGACATGACCTACACATGGCGCCCCAGCCGCCGCGTCACCCATTCGCTCTCCATCTTCTCGCTCGACTACAACCGCATCTTCCGCAAGTCGGCCGCCTTCGACTCCATCACGACGGCCAACCCGGCGCTGTTCGTAAGTATGCGCAATCAGTTTATCCCCGCCATCAGCTACTCCATCACCTACAGCAGCCCGCGCAGCACGGTCAACACGTACTGGTGGCAGACGACCATCAAGGAGAGCGGCAACATCACGTCGGGCATCTACGCGCTCAGCGGCCGCAAGTTTGGCGAGAAGGACAAGGAGCTCCTCGGCAATCCCTTTGCGCAGTTCATCAAACTGACGTCGGAATACCACAAGACGGTGCGGCTGAGCTCCATCTTCACCTTTGCCTCGCGCCTGTTCGGCGGCATCATCTACTCCTACGGCAACAGCACGGTGGCGCCCTACAGCGAGCAGTTCAACTCCGGTGGTGCCAATTCGATACGCGCCTTCACGGTGCGCTCCATCGGCCCGGGCCGCTTCCGCTCTGACGAGTCGAAATATTCCTACATCGACCAGACGGGCGACATCAAGCTCGAGGCGAATGCGGAGCTGCGCTTCAAGCTCTTCGGCTCGCTCTACGGAGCCACATTCCTCGACGCGGGCAACATTTGGCTCGTGCGCAAGGACGACAAACGCCCGGGCGGCCGTCTCAACGGCGGCGACTTCTTCAAGTCCATCGCTCTGGGCACGGGTGCGGGCCTGAGGTACGACCTCGAGTTCCTCGTGCTGCGTCTCGACCTGGGTGTAGCCCTTCACGCGCCCTACGAGACCTCACGCTCGGGATATTACAACATAGAGAAATTCTCCGACGGCCTCTCGCTCAACTTTGCCATTGGCTATCCGTTCTGAGAGAGCTATACGGCGTCGAACATGATAAACAGAATAGAAATGAAGAAACATGAACTACGGCTCATAGTCACCGCGGCGGAGCATCTGGGCCCTCAGCACACGCTGCTGAGGCTCACCGACCCCGACTACGCCCTGCCCGAGGCCTGCCCGGGCCAGTTTGTCCAGATCAAAGCCTCCGTCGACGGCGGTCTGCCCCTGCTCCGGCGCCCCATCAGCATCAACTATATCGACAAGAGCCGCAACGAGCTGTGGCTGCTCGTCCACGACATAGGCCGCGGCACCCACTTCCTCTGCACGCTCTCCCCCGGTGACACGGCCGACGTGGTGATGCCGCTGGGCCACGGCTACAGCCTGCCCGAAAGGGGTGCGGAGACCCCGCAGCGCGTGCTGCTGGTGGGCGGAGGCGTCGGCACGGCGCCGCTGCTCTACCTAGGCCACGAGCTCGCGGAGCGGGGCGCGCAGCCCACCTTCCTGCTGGGCGGACGCTCGGCCGCCGACATCATGGAGAAGGACGAGTTTGCGCCTCTGGGCCGTGTGTTCCTCACCACCGAGGACGGCTCTGCCGGCGAACGCGGCTTTGTGACACAGCACAGCCTCCTCGGCCGCGAGACCTTCGACAGCATCGCCACATGCGGCCCCAAACCGATGATGATGGCCGTAGCGCGCTATGCACGGCAGGCAGACACGCCCTGCGAGGTGTCGCTCGAGAACATGATGGCCTGCGGTCTCGGCGCCTGCCTCTGCTGCGTGGAGCCCGATGCTGAGGGCCACAATGTGTGCGTGTGCAAGGAAGGACCGGTATTCAATATAAACAGACTCTCATGGCAAATCTAAATGTAAACATAGCGGGCATCGCATTCCGCAACCCGGTACTCACGGCCTCGGGCACATTCGGCTACGGCCCCGAGTTCGCCGATTTCGTCGACTTCAGCCGTCTGGGCGGCATCATCGTCAAGGGCACAACGCTCCATCCGCGTGAGGGTAATCCCTACCCCCGCATGGCCGAGACGCCCGCCGGTATGCTCAACTGCGTAGGACTGCAAAACAAAGGCGTGGACCACTTCGTCAGCGATATCTACCCCGAGATATGCGGCCTCGACACGCACGTCATCGTCAACGTGGCCGGTTCCTCGCCCGAGGACTACGCCGAGTGTGCCGCGCGGCTGGAACCGCTGGAACGCATCCCGTGTATCGAACTGAATATCTCGTGCCCCAATGTACGCGAGGGCGGCATGGCCTTCGGCGTGACGACCAGCGGCGCGGCGAGCGTGGTGAGCGCCGTGAGGAAGCGCTACAGCAAACCGATCATCGTGAAGCTGTCGCCCAACGTCACCGACATCACCGAGATAGCGCGCGCTGTGGAGGATGCGGGCGCCGACGCCGTCTCGCTCATCAACACGCTCATGGGTATGGCCATCGACATCGAGCGGCGGAAGATGAAACTGAGCATACGCACGGGCGGCCTCTCCGGCCCCGCGGTACGCCCCGTAGCCGTCAGGATGGTGTGGCAGACAGCGCACGCCGTCCATATCCCCGTCATCGGCCTGGGCGGCATCAGCTGCGCCGAGGACGCCATCGAGTTCTTCATGGCCGGCGCCAGCGCCATCGAGATAGGCACGGCCAACTTCCTCTCGCCGTCCCTCTCCGGCCACATGGCCGCCGACATAGACCACTGGCTGGACCACCACGGCTACAAGGACATCCACGAGATCATCGGCATCGTCGACTAATGCCCCGCCACGACGCTCGGAAAGGGCCATTTTTGGCCCTTTGTAACTTCGTGATTTTCAGTGTTCGCAGAAGGCCAAAACTACATTTGAGACGAGGAAGAACATCTCAAATGTAGTTTCACTTATGTCCTATGTGAGTATCCCAGCATGCGGGACGGTTTTTTGAATGTTGGGAATGACCTTTTCGAAAAAACGGAAAAAGCGTACGATTATCGAGTGACGAAGTTATGTCGGCGGTGCCGGGGATTGAGAACTTAAAAAGAGGAATTCTTTCTCCGCTGTGAGCGAAGTTAGCCGGGAGAACTAAACGCGCGATGGCGTATTGGGGCCGCGTAGCTGGGAG
>OMUV01000107.1 GCA_900314335.1 uncultured Prevotellaceae bacterium
CCCGCGCACGACATTCTCCCCGCCCGCACTCACGGCGCCGCAAAGGGCAGTTTTCGATCCTTTCTAACTATATGATTTTCAGAGTTCCCAGAGAGCCCAAACTACATTTGAGACGTTTTGGATTATCTCAAATGTAGTTTTCCTCAAGTCCTATGTGAGTATCCCAGCATACGGGACGGTTTTTGGAGTGTGCGGAAAAGTGTGCTCCGGAGACGGGAATATTCATCGTGTACGCGTTCTGAGCTTCCCTCTCCCCTACACTCAGGTGTCCGTATGCGGAAGGAAGCCGCCGGGGAAGCAAATCTCTGTCTTTATGACACATTTTAAGGCGTCCAGAAAGCACATGCAAGACGAAGTCAGTAAGACGGGGACAAAAACAAGAGACCCGCACGGGCCCTCCTACGGGAGAGACGCCCGCGCTCACAGGATCTGCTTTATCTCGCTCAGCTCGTTCACTATATATTTCGGTTTCTTCCCGAGGGTGTGCGGGTCTGTCTGCCAGCGGTTGAAGAGGATGGAGTCGAGGCCGGCATTGGCAGCGCCCACGATGTCCGTGTCGTAATAATCGCCTATCATGATGGTGCTCTCGCGCTGCGCGTCGGTCCGGGCAAAGGCGTAGTCGAAAAACTCCTTGCGGGGCTTGTTGGCGCCGGCGTCCTCGCTGAGAATGATGGTCCGGAAATAGCCATCCAGCCCCGCAGACCGCAGTTTGCGCGTCTGCACCTCATGGAATCCGTTGCTGCAGATATGCATTCTGTAGCCCCTGTCCCGGAGATAGTCGAGCAGATCCTTCGCTCCCGGTACCACACCGGGCAGGCTGGAGATAATGTCGCCATAGCGCTCACTGGTCCTGACGCACCATTCCGGCGTTACCCAGGACGTATCTCCGCCGCAGCGCTCCACCATCTCAGTCACTGGCCTGCGATAGCGCTCCACGGTGAGCGTGTCGCGGTCCATCTCGCCGTGAGCATACTTGTCCCAGACGTCGACATTGGTGGTAAGATAAGCATTCCGGAAGTCCCCGAACGAAGGCATGATCTTATCCCAGCCACGCTCGTCATAGAGCTGGCGGAGCGCTATCAGGCTGTTGCCGTAGGTGTCGTAAATGGTGTCGTCGAGGTCTAAAAACAGGTCTTTGTAGTATATCTCTTTCATTTGATTATTTGACATTATTATTCTGGGGCAGCAGGGCGCAGACAGGATCGTCCCTCAGGATCTGAGGCGCGGCCCTGCCTTTGAGCACAAGCACCTTCCGGCCATTGCGATAGATGTGCAACTGGCGCGAGCGTACCACTGCCGTCAGCTGCGGGTCATCATTTATCGTCTGCCAGATGCTGTGGTATACGCCGTCGGCATCCGTCAGTTTGCGCCTCAGGTGCGAGCACATATTTACCGTGTCCGGACAGTCCCTATTCATTTTCCTTTGTTATACTTCGCCCTCAGCCGCGCTGGCAAGCGGCTCAGAACCAGCTGATACGACTGCGTGATGAGGCTCTTCACCATATTGTCGTCAATCTCATCGAGGAGCACGTCGTTCCAATGCACCTTGTTGAGATGATACGCAGGCCGGACGCCTTCGTAATGCTCCCGGAGCGTCTGCCCCAGTTCCGGCGGAAGCTTCAGAGCGCAGCAGGGCTCCGGCGCATAGAGCCAGATGTGCAGGAATATCTTGCCCTCGATGCGAAACAGCACCCAGTCCTCGCCATACGCCTGATCCTCAGTCGTCCCCGGCAGGGAGAGCGCAAACTCACGTACCTCTTCGATGTTCATCGCGTATATCTGATGTCTTTCCTCAATCTTGCGCCGGCGTCATGAGCGATCGCCCGTCAGGACATTCCAGAAACTTTTCGGAAGATGAATATTGTCCACGCCGACCGCATCCCGGAACAGCGGCGCTATCTCTTCGGGCGAAAATCCTGCGATGCCGCAGCCGATAGGTGTGACGAGGAAGGTCTGCTCCGGGTGAGCCTTGGCATAATCGATAAACTTGTCGACGTAGGGACGTATTGTCTCCACGCCGCCCTGCATCGTAGGGATGGCGTAGCTCTGTCCCTGCGGCCCGTCGCCGTTGCCCAGCACCGCGCCGAAGTACAGACGAGCCGCGCGTGCCGCTCCGCCGCCGTGCATTCCCGCAAGGTTGCTGCCGAATACAAAGATCTCGCCCTCCCTGAGCGAGCTGATGCGAGGAGGAGTGATTCGCTTGGAAATATCTCTGTTCATATTGGATAGTTTTTGCTTTATAAATGACAATAAAGGCGGTGCCATCTCCTCCATCTTCGGGGCCTGCTCGTCGAGGGCACAGAGCGGAGCTTCGGTAAAGGCCGGGGCGACATAATAGCGTTTGAAATAGGGAATAACAACGTCCTCCATGAGTTTGTGATACTTCTGTGTAACGGCAGAGGGACTGATGCCGAGCTGCGCCGCCACTTCCCTGCCCTTGAAGCCGTCGATAAACATCATCTGGAGAATGATGGACGAACGGCTGTCGCGACCGAGAACATATTGGCAAATCTCCCGGATTGTGGCACGCAGGTCCTCGGAAAAGTTGTCGTCGGGAATATCGAAACTGACGTGTGCATTCTCCATTCGCTCCTCGAAGCTCTGCATGCGCCGGTTCTGCTGGTATTCCTTCAGGCGGTCGAGCACCACGAAGCGGAAGCCGTTGATCATCCACGTCCTGAGCGAAGCGCCGGGCTTCCTGTCCTCCAGCTGCCGGAAGTCATTCTTGTCGAGAGCGAGATAATACTCGTGGGCGATGCTGTAGAAGTCCATCCCCTCCTTCGCCTCCAGGGCGTAACGCATATTATATATATGGTACGCGATGCGGCAGAAGCCGTAGAAGTAGTCGCGCGTTATCAGCGGGTCGCGGTTTCTGAGTCCATCTACTATCTCCTTATCTGACAGGCCGAAGGCATGTGTCTTATCTCGCTCTTTCGTCATGGCACGACAATATTAGTAAAAAATACGTTTGCTACCGCCATTCCCGCCGCTATTTTTCAGCAAAAGGTCAACGAACTCATGATAAATCTTCCGCGCCGGCTACAGATCATCATCAGGCAATGAGCAACGGCCACCTATAATCGTGCCACCTCTTCAAAACACGAATTCTTATGAAGCCACATTCGCTCAAATATCTGAACTAATTGAATATCTGTTTTAAAATACGCACGACAATAACAATACTTTTCCATGTGGTGCGTAATTAAGAAATAATTTGTAATTTCGCAGCTTTGAATAAAAAGAGTAATCGCATGCTAAACTTTACGGTTGGTCCCGTAATGCTATCACAAGAGGTGATGGAGACAGGGGCTCAGCAAGTACCATATTTTCGCACGTCAGAGTTTTCCGCCGTCATGAAAGGGAACGAGCGGTTGGTTAAGAAATTTGCTCACTTGGATGACAAAGGAAAGGTTGTCTTCCTCACGGCATCCGGCACCGGCGCTATGGAGGCGACGGTGATGAATGTCCTCTCCCATCAGGACAAGGTGCTGGTCATCAACGGCGGCAGTTTCGGTCACCGCTTCGTCCAGCTCTGCCAGATACATCATGTGCCCTGCACAGAGATTCTGCCGGAGTGGGGCCACGACATTACCGATGAGCAACTCGCAGCCTATGACGGGCAGGGCTATACGGCCTTGCTGGTCAACATAGACGAGACGTCGACGGGCGTGCTCTATAACATCGACCGCCTGACACGTTTCTGCCAGGCCAACCACGCTCTGCTGATAGTAGATGCCATCAGCTCGTTTCTGGCCGACCCCCTGGACATGACGCGCTCGCATATCGACGTGATGATTGCGGGATCGCAGAAGGCTCTGGCCTGTCCTCCGGGGATCTCTCTTGTCGCTCTCTCAGAAAGGGCACTGCGCCGGGTGGAGAACAACGATGTGGAGTCGATGTATTTCGACCTGAAAGATGCGCTCCGGAATGCAGAGCGCGGCCAGACGCCCTTCACGCCTGCCGTGGGCATACTGCTGCAAATTAACACCCGGCTGAGAAAAATCGACGAGGATGGAGGCGACGCAGCCCTTGTGAGGAAGACATCAGAACTGGCGGCCAACTTCAGAAACAGCATCCAGGACATGCCGTTCGAGATAGTCTCCCACTCTCTGAGCAACGCCGTCACCCCACTTCATCCCACAACGGCCAAGGCCTACGACATCTTTACAACCCTCAAAGACGAATACAACATCTGGGTATGCCCCAATGGCGGCGACCTTAAGGACAAGGTGTTCCGCGTGGGTCATCTGGGCGCTCTGACCATCGAAGATAACCAGACCCTGATAAGAGCGTTGAAAGACATGCAAAAGAGAGGACTGCTATGAAGAAAGTGCTTACCTACGGTACCTTCGACTTGCTGCATCATGGGCACATCAGGCTGTTGGAACGCGCCAAGGCTTTAGGCGACTACCTTGTGGTGGGTGTCACCTCAGACACGTTCGACCGGGCAAGAGGGAAACTCAATGTGCAGCAATCTCTCATGGAACGCATCAACAATGTGAAGCGGACCGGACTGGCCGATCAGATAATCGTCGAGGAATATGAGGGTCAGAAAATAGACGACATCAAGCGGCTGGGCATCGATATCTTTACTGTCGGTTCCGACTGGAAAGGTCATTTCGATTATCTGAAAGAATATTGCCAGGTGGTCTATCTCGATCGTACCGCGGGCATCTCAAGCACAGAATTAAGATGCGAACGGCAGGAAATCTCCATAGGTCTGGTAGGCGAAGCGAGTTCCCTGAACAAGTTTGAACGCGAAAGCCATTATGTTAACGGCGCCAATATTGTCGGCGTCTACGCGCAGCACACCACACAGTTCAACGAAGCAGTCATGCATTTGCCCATACAGGCACATTCGCTGGACGAGCTGCTTGACCATGTGGATGCCGTATATATCATCTCCAATCCTATCTATCATTACGAGCAGATCAGGCAGGCTTTGTCCAGGCACAAGCATGTGCTCTGCGAGTCGCCCGTCGCACTCAGCGTAAAGCAGATGCACGAATTATTCCAGATGGCCAAGGACAATCATTGCGTCCTTATGGATGCCCTGCGTACAGCCCACTCCACAGCCTTCCATCGCATGCTGTTGCTGGTAAAAAGCGGAATCATAGGAGACGTGGTGACAATGGATGCCGTATGCACGAGTTTGCTGGATATAGAAGAAGACAAAAAAAGTGATACTGCAAAGAACTGGAACAGCATCTGCTCCTGGGGGCCGACAGCCATGCTGCCTATTTTCCAGTTGCTCGGCACAGACTACAGGGAGAAGAAAATCGTCTCGCGCATCATCAACGAGAAAACGCTGTTTGACAGCTTCACAAAGATATCGTTCATTTATCCGCATGCCGTGGCGTCGATAAAGGTGGGCGTAGGCGCCAAGTCGGAGGGACAAATGGTAATCTCGGGCACCAAAGCCTATATTTGGGTACCTGCCCCATGGTGGAAGATGGACTATTTTGAGGTAAAATATGAGGACCCCAACGAAAACCACAGATTCTTCTACCAGCTCGACGGAGAGGGAATTCGTGCTGAGATATTGCATTTCATCAAAATGGTCCAGAACGAGAATACGCTGCCCACTATAGACTATCAGATTTCCGAGGGCATCGTAAAAGTAATAGAAGATTATTATCAGCAGAAAGACTGCGTAAAGATATAGTAAAACGACATGAAAATTGTGTTGTTCTGCGAGAATAAGTATGCCATCGACATACTTAATCCGCTGCAAGAGTATGTGAATGATAACAAACTGGCCCATCAGGTGCTCTGGTATATTCACCGGCCCAAAATAGATCACTTCCCCTACAAGGACAGCGTAGATTGGACCTCATCCATACAAGAGATATATGATTCTCATCCCGATGCCATATTTGTGCCGGGCAACATAGTGCCCTACTATTTGCCTGGGGTGAAGATACAGATATTCCATGGCTATGCAGCCGAGAAGAAAGACCACTGGGTCATCCGCCATTACTTCGACACCTATTTCACACAGGGGCCCTACTTTACGTCGCATTTTAAGAAGCTCTCTGAGAAATATGGCGATTTCGAAGTGCTGGAGACGGGATGGCCCAAGCAAGACTGGATTAAGGCCCATCTCCACCAGTACGACGGCGAGCGCAGGCAACTGCTTGACAGATACGGGAAGCAGACCATCATCCTCTACGCTCCTACTTTCTCGCCAAAGCTCACTTCCCTGCCCTACCTGAAGGAAGCTCTGGGACAATTGGCCGAAAAGCACAATGCTCTGCTCATAATGAAATTTCACCCTCTCACAGATGAAAAATGGGTGGAAGAATATCGTGAATGGGCCGGCAAACGACAGGACGTATTATTTGTCGACAAAGGTGAGAATGTGACGAAATATCAGCTCATGGCCGACAGCCTCATCAGTGACACATCGTCCACCATCTACGAGTTCCTGCTTCTCTCGCGCCCCGTCGTCACCTTTAATACGTTGTCGAAGAATATCTACTGGGAGAACGTCACCGATGTCAGTCAGCTCGACAGCGCTTATGACCGGGCGTTAAATGACCCGGAAGCCATCAGGAAGCGGCAGTGGATAATAGACAATTATGATCCTTATTTCGACGGCAAGGTATGCCAGCGCATGCTGGAGGGAGCGCAGGACTATATCAATCGGCATGGTGTGCCGGAGCGGCGGCACCTGAATCTCTGGAGGAAATATACCAGCATCAAGACCTTCGGGAGAATCAGAAGACACTAAATAATAAGAGGAACTTCAGAAACTGTAATTACTGTGGACAAAACAATGATGACAAATAGCAATCCCGGACAATATCAGCAGGACGAGGTGACGCGTGAGGTGCAGCAACGCCTGCTGGAGATGTTGCTGGTAATAGACGATGTTTGCAAAAAGCATGGACTGAGATACTATCTCATAGCCGGCACCATGTTGGGCGCCGTGCGCCACCATGGGTTCGTACCATGGGATGATGACGCCGACGTGGCCCTGCCCCGCCCCGATTATGAGAAGCTGCTGGAGCATGCCGACGAATGGTTCCCTGAGCAATACGAACTGGTCAATGAGAAGAAAGACATCATGTATCCCTATCTATTCTCACGCCTCCAGGATGCCCGGACCACATATATACTTCGACGGAATTTCAATTTTGTAGGCGGCCTGCCCATCGATATCTTCCCCATTGACGGCATGACGGACAATAAATGGGCAAGGGCTATTCATTATGCCAAATACAATTTCATAAAGAAGTTACTTTACTTCTCCACGGTCAATCCATACAAACATGGCCATGGCGTGAGGGCTGCATTCCCTTTGCTCATGCATCGCCTTGTATCCCAAAGTTGGGCTCACCGCAAAGGCAGCGCCATCCAGAAGGAATACGATTACGACACTTCAGAATACATCGCTGATCACGACAACAAACCCGAAAGAGGCATTTATCTCAAGGATGTTTTCGGGCAACCTGCGCCCGTCGACTTTGAAGGTCACCAGCTGATGGGAGTGGCGAAACCGGACGATTATCTGAGATGCTGTTATGGCGATTACATGCAGATGCCAAAGAGTCTGCCACCACAAAATTACAGGTTTCTCGATCTATCCCTCCCTTATAGGGTATATCTGCAAAAGTAGCACACTAGGTGACGGGGATGCCCCGGCTCCATGCAGGGCGTTTTGGCTCCCTTTGTAACTATATGATTTTCAGCCTCCCCAAAAGGGCAAAATTACATTTGAGATGAGTGAAAACGTCTCAAATGTGTTTTTCCTCATGTCCTATGTAGTTTTCGGCGCATGAGGAAGGGTTTATGTGATGTGGGAAATGCCTTTTCCAATAAGTGGGAAAAGCGCAGTGGTTTCGGATTGCGAAGTTATATCGATGATGCCGGAGGGCGAGGACTTCGATAAGAGAAAAGCTTGTATTGTTTTGCGCGAAGCCTGGCTGTGCACAAAGATATCCTCTTCCGCTCTCACAGCGCCCCCAAGGGCAGTTTTCTTCCCCTTGTAACTACCTCGAAATCAACATCCCCGGAAGGGCAAAATTACATTTGAGACGTTTTAAACTACCTCAAATGTAGTTTTTCTCATCTCAAATGTAATTTTTGGGTTATGCGGAAGGTTTTTTGGAGTGTGCGGAAATGAGTATTCCGTGAATGGGAATATTCATCGTTTGCGTGCTCAAAGGTAGTTTCCGGAGGGCCGCCCCTGACGACCAGATAGCATTCACGGATCTCCGGTAAGTCGTAAGGGTCACCGCCCCGCATAAGGGCAAATTCTCCGCGAGATAAATTCCCCTTCCAAAAAAAATAAGAGGTTCTCGAAATCATGTCTCAAACGCCGATTCTATTGCGCTTGAGATTATCTTATGCTTTCCCGAGCCGCTCCTTTCCAGAGAAACAGCGTCTGCCCGGGAAATTAAGGTCACTGACCCTACAAAAGTTTCACCGGACAGCTATAATAAAATAAGTAGTGAACATCACCGTCAATATTTCAGCTGCCTCCACGAATATCCCGCAATGTTCAATCTTTATGTCTGGTAGCAGACCTGAAACCTCTGCAATGTCTAAGCAATATCCACGCAAAATCCTCTCTGCGTATCCGTCATGTCATTCGAATTCAAGAGAATGAGCCAAAACGACTGATTGACGGAGCAAGACGATTTATTATCGGCCATAATTGTTTAGTCATCACTCGCGTAAGGGTGATTTTACTATATAGCAGCTAATAGAATACGCCCTTTGCTAACGGTCTAAAAATAATGTGCCGCAGTACGGGTGACACATGACTACATCGAAGCTAAAGGCACGCTGTAACGCCCAACTGCTGATTGACTGCGGCTTTATCGTTCATTTGTCTTTGCCTTGGCTGCCTTTGGGGCGCATAACATCGCAGAGCACATAAGCAGAGCCGCGAACAGCCGTCACTTAAATAGAATTTCATAAATCAGAAAATCACCCACTTACGATGCAGCGAGACATTTTTGGAAGATTTTTTCGCCGGAAAATTTGGTCGGAAAGGGAATTTATTATACCTTTGCATCGCGTTTGGAGAAATGTAGTATTAATGCGGCAATAGCTCAGTTGGTAGAGCGCAACCTTGCCAAGGTTGAGGTCGCGAGTCCGAGTCTCGTTTGCCGCTCATTTTTATTGTAGAACGAAAGCCCAGGTGGCGGAATGGTAGACGCGCTAGTTTCAGGTACTAGTGATAGCAATGTCGTGCAGGTTCGAGTCCTGTTCTGGGCACCTGATGGTTTTCAACAATTCGGAGAGATGGCGGAATTGGTAGACGCGCTACTTTGAGGGGGTAGTGACAATTGTGTCGTGGGAGTTCGAGTCTCCTTCTCTTCACTTCGATTGTAATGCGGCAATAGCTCAGTTGGTAGAGCGCGACCTTGCCAAGGTCGAGGTCGCGAGTCCGAGTCTCGTTTGCCGCTCATTTTATCTTTATATATTATTCCCCGGCTGCTTAGAACACAATAATAACCCTTAGAACGTTCTAACATACACATACAGCGGAGAAATATATCATTGTAAACCTAAAAAGATGAACTTATATCTTAGATATTTCAACCAAGAGACATTAGTGCACAACGTCGACGAGGCATTGGAATTCCTCAATTCTATTCCGGACATTACAGTCGACGATGATATGAAGCAGGACCTTATCGGCTACGCCGAGAGCAATGTGACCTATCCCAAGAGATACAAGATACAGCCGCGCGTGTACTTCATCGTCATCAAGACGACGGCCGAGACGATGGAGGAATTCAAGGCCAACAGCAAGAAAGGCACGCACGAGCCCACGCAGCAGGTCAAGAACCCCGACGTCGTGGAGCTGTGCGAGCGCAGGCCGGGCTGGTACGAAGGCGCGCTGATGTTCAAGAGGGTGATCCCCATTCCCGGGACGGGCAAGTTCCAGTACCGCGACACCAAGTTTGTAGCCCGCGTCAAGGCGCAGAGCCCGCAGGAGTGCTACAACCGCATCATCCAGCATCTGCGCAATCGCCAGAACGTGGATCTCCGCTCCCAGTTTCCCTCGGCCAAGGGCAAGAACTTCAACTACAGATATCTGGGCGAGACGCTGCCGGACAAGTAATAGGCAGAACCGCATTGAGAATACAGACAGCCGGACCGCATTCCACCAGGAATTGTGGTCCGGCTGTAATTGTTTTCTGTCCGACGGTATCCCTCTGCGTCAGGCCCGGAAGCGGACGTAGGTGCGGTCGTCGTAGGAATACTGCCCCTCCAGACAGCCTTTGGTCTGCTTATTGAGCTTCAGCGCGAGCCGGTCGTGCGCCAGGACATCGGCCAGATAGTCCTCGCTCTCGCGGAGCGTAGCGAAAAGCCGCGGATAACCGTCAGAGGACAGAACGATATCGCCCCCGGCGCCGGCATCCACTATCAGCGGGCGGGCTGACGCGGGAAGATGGGGCCCGCGAGGAAGCGGGAATCCGTCCAGCACGCAATAATCATAAGGACAATAGTGAGGCCCGGCGGAGTTCTGAAAGAAGCACTGCTCACGCAGGAACGGGGCGATGATATCGCGCCCCGCGTCGTGCTCCATTAGTCCGGCCTCCGTGCGGCCATGGCTCAGAAGCCAGCGGTCACACTCCGTGCGGACATCGGCGAGCAGGGTGTCGATAAGCTTGGCGTTGTGATAGCACTTCCATCCCACCATGCACATCGCGTCGCCCACGAGCCACACCTCGCGGCGTGTGGCGGAGTAGACGACGACGGAGGCGCTTATCCGCTCCCACGGGTGAAGGCGCACAGTCTCCGCGCGGCCCGCGCGGACGTACTCGGCCATGATCGCGTCAGTGGAGAGAGATATAAACTCGTCCATCGTGAGCGTCGGCGCCATACTTCTGATGACGCCCGCGATAATCACGGCGGCCCTGCGACCAGGGGTCACGCCGTCCCAAAGGAGGGCGTCCTTGGCCGTTGCCCCGTCGATGACCGCTATATACGAGTCCGTCATCACCAGCTCGTCCTCCGAGACGCGTCCGGGGCCCTTCGGCTGCTGAAAGGTCTCTGTTACTCTCAATTCTCCGGAGCAGGCGTTGTCTCCTCCGCCTCCTTGTTCTTCGCCTCAGAGGACCACTGCACGAACAGGATAATCAGCTGTCTCAGGCCAAAGGCTTTCATGCGGTCGTTGTAGATGACGTCTGCGGCCAGATGCAGCAGATCCCTGACGTCCTCGGTCGAACTGCCGATGATGGAGCGCACATTGAGCTTGAGCTTGTTGAGCACCGACTCGTCGACATAGCCGTTGGAGTCGATCAGGTCGCGGAAGAGCGCATACTTCCTGATGGTGTTCAGGTGGTCGTCTGTAATATCCAGGAAATGGGTTCCGGTGGGGTTCAATTGGATCTTGTACATGTCGTAATGGTATTTTAGTTAGTTTCTTGTCATTAAAAACTCGGCAAACTTGTTCATGAGCCGGCTGCGAATGCTCTCGCTTCTGATGCTCTCTATCGGGAATCCGAGCGTGATGCATCTGGAGTGCGGGCCGTCATAGAGCACGCCGGACGTTGTGCCGTCGGCGTAGGAGAGGATGCTCTTGCCGCCGCTCTGCGGCCTGAGACGGTCGGCGCTCTGCACCGCATAGGTGCTCCGGCCCAGCTGCTGCTCTATCTCGAAGCTCACACCGAGGCCGCTGATAGCGCCGGTGCTACGTATCTCGCCCGAGGGGGCGACATGGAGCTGCTGCGAGAGAAAGTTCCTGTCCGCCGCGCCGGAGCTCATGTCCCGACCAATGTAGGCTCCGCTGCACAGGAGCGAGCCGCCGCCGGCGAGATATTCGCCGATACGGGAGCGGAGCGCGGAGGAGAAGGTCTTGAAGCTGCGGAAGTCGTAGCGGCTGCGTTTCTGCAGGCCCATGATCAGGTCCACCATGGCGTATTTTGCCAGCGAGACACTGCCGTTCTCAACGGCCTGCCGGCTGCTGGAGGCGAAGGAGTACTTCTGCATGAGGCTGCGGCCGTGGAGCGCGACATAGTCGAACGTATTGCCGGCTATCATCGCATCGGCCAGTTCGTAGCCGCTGCGTCCGAGGCCTTCGGCGGAGTTGTCGCCGCCGCGCAGAGGGTTGAAGGACTTCTGCGCGCCCGAATATTCCGGCGTCTCGATGTAAGGCACACCGATGTCCTTGTATATGTCGAAGCCGAGGCTGTCAGCGTTGTCCACGATGGCGGGCCCTGAGAGGCGCGTGAAACCGTTGACGATGAGGATGGGCTTTGCCTGCGTCGCAGCGCGGCACGCCGCAAGCACCTCCGTGGGGAAGCTCTCGCCGCCCCTGTTCACCGCGGTCACCTTGAAGCTGTAGAGCACGCCCGGGGTCAAGGTCACATTCATATTGGTGTGCCTGACGAATGTGCCGTTGTCAAAGTCGCCGCTCCCCTTGCGCATGTAGACTATGTAGCCCGTCGGTGTGGCCGTCGACTCGAGCGAATCCTTCACGGCCCGCCACCTGAGCGTCACCTCCCTGTTGCCGCTGAACTCGACAGAGAAATTGTCCGGCGGCAGGGGCGCTACGGTGAAATGCTTGCCGTGTTCGAAGGAGAGGAATCGCAGGATGCCCTTGTAGATGCTGCGCGCCATATGGAACTTGAAGATCGGGTCGTGGCCGTAGACCATGTCGCGGAAGTTCTGGTGGGACATCATCTCCACTATAGAGGCCGGCATCTCGGGGCGGCTGCTCTCGCTGTAGTTTTTGTCGTAAATCTCGCGCCGCGACCAGGGCATATGATAGATGGCAGCCATTTCGGTGGCCACGCCGTCCGTGATGAGCGAGGCCAGGTCGTAGGAAGCCTTGCGGCTGAGCCCCGTGGGATAGGTTGTCTCCCCCGCCTGACCATTGGTAGTGGCGATGCCGAGCGTGCCGACAAAGTTGCCGGCCGAATAGCCCGCGTCGCTGTGCACAGCCAGCGCCATCTCCATCGGCACCTTCTTGCCCTCGGCATTGGGCAGATAGACAGAGCCGCCGGCGAGATAGTTGGTGGCGTAGGAGCGCGCATTGATATCGTCCTTGTAATCGTCCGTGCCGCTGTAGGAACTGTAGACGCTGTACGGGAAACCGTAATATTGCACCGCATAGCGCGCTCCCTCCAGATAGCGCGGCAGGCGGCTGACATTCTCTCCGCCGTCCGCCGTCGCTGCGCCGCGCACTATGTCGCCCATACCGCCGCCGAAGCGCACGGCATCGGCGCCGACAAAGCCCTTGGAGCGCGACTGATTGGACAGAGAGACACAATTGCGGTCGCTCTGTCCGGCCTCAAAGTAGAATGTGCCGAGGTAGACCCACGTGCCGGCGCCCATAGTCTGATTGACATGGAATGTGGTGCTCTGCCCGCCGTGATGGACGGTATAGCGCGCGTCCTCCACCGCGCCTGCGATGGTGGGGTAACTGACATAGACGGCGTACCGGCCCGCCCGGGGAATCTTGGGTATCCATGTGGCGAGCGATGTGCCGGCGGCCGACCTCACCGTGCCTACCATGCGCGACGACCCGAAGGTAAACGGGTTCTCATCGTCGTGCAGCACGCCGGCTCTCAGCGCGAAGCCCGTCGAGCCCGACCGCTGCCACGCGAGCGAGCCCTGCCGCTCGTGGTAGATGCCGTTCAGCGCGGGCGAATCATTGTCTACTATCACCTCTTCCTTCTGCCATGCCCTCTCGCGCGGAGAATAGACTATCGCGCCGGCATTCTCGAGCATCGGGATGAGGAACGGCACAACGAACGACTGGGTAAACAGGTCTTCCGTGGTGCAGAAGAGATACGGGCGCTGCCACATCCAGCGGCCGTCGCGCTGGCTGTAATAGAGGCCGTGGCTCGCCCAAATGGAGAGATGGCGATTCTGAAGTCCCATCGAGTAGACGTAGGGCCGGGAAGCATTGTACACCCACGGCTGACCGTGGTAGTCGCGCTTGCCCCAGCGGCGGTCGGCGTGGGGCGAGTCGAGATAAGGATTGGGAATGAGACTGCTGAGCGGTTTGCCCTCGCTGCTGATATTGAGTTTGTAACCGTTGTACGGAGCCGGCAGGCAGCGCGACACCGACGCGTAGATGGATGTCACGATCCCGGGCGTGAGCGGCTGCGCGCCGAATACGTCGTTGGCATTGATGTCGATGGTGCGGCTCTCGTCGTTCACCTCGTAGGTGAGCAGTTTGCAGCGGCCCGTCGGACTGTAGCTCGGCGCCTTGTAGTTGTGAAAATAATTTCCCAGCACCGTGGCGAGCGTATCGCTCTGGGCAACGGCGGCCGCAGGCAGCAGCAACAAGGCGAAGAAATATAACAGAATTCTCCTCAGCATGCTACTGCTTTTTATGAGATGCAAAATATTTGCAGGCCTCCGTGATAGGACATTCCTCACATTTGGGACGGCGCGCCTGGCAGATGTAACGTCCGTGCAGAAGTATCCAGAAATGGGACGGCACCACCAGTTCATGAGGGATGTTGCGCTTCAGCTCCTCCTCCACCTTGAACGGCGTATTGGCGGTCATGGGGACGAGCCCTATGCGGCGGCTCACGCGATAGACATGTGTGTCCACGGCCAAAGCCTCGCGGCCGAAAGCCACGGCGAGCATCACATTGGCCGTCTTGCGCCCCACGCCGGGAAGCGAGGTGAGCGCCTCGAAGGTGTCCGGCACCTCGCCGCCGTAGTCGGCACACACCTTGCGCGCCATGGCCACGAGGTGGGTGGCCTTGCTGTTGGGATAGGACACGCTCCGGATGAACGGCAGCACGTCGGCCTCTGTGGCGGCGGCCAGGCTCTCCACCGTCGGGAACGCCGCAAAGAGCGCGGGCGTCACCATGTTGACCCGCTTGTCCGTGCACTGCGCCGAGAGCATCACGGCCACCAGCAGTTCGTAGGGCGAACCGTATTGCAGCTCCGTCTCGACGGGAGGAACGTGGGTCTTGAAATAATCTAATACTATCTTATATCGCTCTGATTTTTTCATCATGCAACGGAGAGAAAGCCCCTCCTGTTCTCTTACATTATATTATACGCAAAAATACAATATTTTTTACTCTCCCGCGGCGCCGGCGGGCTATTTCTTAAGCCGCGTGCCGCATGAGCCGAGCCGCGCGCCGCCGGAGCTGCGCCCTGCAAAGGCAGCCGCCCGCCTCATATGACCCAGTGCAAATGAAGCGGCACCAAAACCGGGCCTCCTCTCATGCTATGAAAAGCATTTCCGACATAAAAAAATCCCAGTGGGAACAGGATGAATTCTCATGCGGATGAAAATAAATTCTCATGCGGACGAGAATAAATTCTCGTGGGACAAGCCGAAATTCTCGTAGGATGAGCCGGAATTCTTGTGCGATGAGCCGGAGTTTTTGTGGGACTTGACGGAGTTCTCGTGGGACTTGACGGAGTTCTCGTGAGACAAGAAAAAATCCTCGTGGGAGAAGGGAAAATTCTACTCGCAGATAAAAAAATTTATCTCGTAGTAGACGACTCGTTAACTCGCAGATAAAATAATTTATCTCGCAGTAGAATTTGCGCTCCTCGCAGAGGCCGAATTTTGCGAACTACACAGGCATTAGAATTGCCTTCTTGTAGTCGGACGCAGCCCCGCGATACTACCTTTGAACGCGTAAACGATGAATCTTCCCATTCCCGGAACACTCATTTCACCACATTCCATAAATTCTTCCGCTTAACCCATAAATTACATTTGAGACGAGGAAAACTACGTTTGAGGTATTTTAAAACGTCTCAAACATAATTTTGGCCTCTCGCAGACGCTGTTTTTCAGAGAGTTGGAGAGGCCGGAATCATGTTACAGCAAAGAGGGATCAGGCCTTGGACGATTAGAATCAGAGCCCGGCAGAGCGAATGCAATTCATTCTTGCAACTTCGCATCCGTCGTATTATACATAGTATGAGGGGCGGGGTTCTTATCCCGGCGGAGCATTATTTCTTGCTCTTGGGTTGTTTGTCGAAGCGGTACACGAGGCGGAGCATGGCGTAGCGCGGGATGACGTTGGTATAGTATTCCCAGCGGCTGCGGCTGTCTATGCCGGCGTTGACATTGGAGAGGTTGCCCAATATGTCCCAGGCGTCCAGCATCAGGTGGAGGCGGTTGTTCATGAATCCCTTCGAAAGCCTTGCGTTCCACACGAGGTCCTCGCGGTTCATAGACGACGATTCGTAGCCGCGGCGGGAGAACATGGCCAGCTCGGTGGAGAGCTGGAGTGCCCACGGCAGGTCGACGACAGCATTGGCGCCGTAGCGGATGTTCCAGGTGTTGGCGTCGTTGAAATCGCTGCGGTCGGCGGTGGCATGGTTCCAGGCGGCGCTGCCCTTCAGCCCGAGGTTCAGCTTACGGTATCTGTAGTTGAGCCGCAGCTCCTCGCTTAGCACGGAGGTCTCTGTGGTGGTACGCAGGGGAACGATGGCTGCGCTGCTGCTGGAGAAGTCGACGATGTGATAGTAGTTGGCCGCGGAGGTAGTGGTGAGGGTCAGGCGGCGATGCTTGTCGAGCGGCGTAGTGTAGCCCACGTTGAGCCTCGTGTTCCAGTTGCCGTTGACATTGACCGGGCGACTGGTGGTCACGCCGGTCACCTTGTCGTAGACATAGCTGACGGAGATGGCGTTGACAGCATAGTGCCATCCGGCATTACCGTACAGCTGGCGCTCCTTGCTCTGCAGCCACTTGTCCGACTTGTACCTCATCGAAAGATCTATGTCGGAGCGCTGCTTAAGATCCGGATTGCCCAAAGTCACGTTCAGCGGGTTCTCAGCGAAAGTCTTGTCGACAAGATTGGTCATCGAGGGCGAACTGCTGTTGAGGGAAGCTGTGAAGCTCAGTTCGTGGCGGAACTCAGGCGTGTTGCGTTTGATGTTGATGCGGCCCTGCGGCAGCAGGTAGGTCTTGCCTATCTTCTGCACCCTCCGGCCCGCGGCGTAGTCGGTAAAGCGGAAATGATTGTCCTCGAGGATAAAGGCCGGGCGCAGCTGCACATTCCAGCCGGAGGTGCGGCGGCCCTGCGGGGTCTTGCTGTAATGCTTCCACTGCCAGTCGAGCGTCAGATTGTGCTGGTAGCGGTTGAGCAATCCCTTGTAGCTGTTGTCGGCATCGAGGGCCTGCAGGAGCGTTGCGGCCTCGGAAGGCAGCCAGCCCAGGCGCTGGTCGCGGCTGTCGTCGAGCACATCGAGGCGGTAGTGCATGCGGTCGCCCGCCTCATATTTATAGACGAAGCTGTAGCTGGGATTGAACATGATCTCCTCACTCCAATGAGAGAAATACTTCAGCCGCGCGTTCGCGTCGAAGCCGCGCTCCGGGATCTTGTCGTAGCGGTTGCGCCAGTCGGTCTGCAGGGCTTCATCCTCGTAGTGATTGTAAAGGAAATGATTGAAATCCTCCTCGTGCTTGTCGCTGAATGACAGACCGCCGTCAAGAGAGAGTCCGGTCTTGGTATAAGGAATCTTGAAGAAGCTCCAGTAGCCCAGTTCCCCATTCCATGAGCGGCTGTTGCCCACAGCCTGCTCGCCATTGCGACGGATGACATGACGCATGGTCGTGGCCCAGTCGGGCGAGAAAAGGCTGTCGAGCACGGCATCATAGTTGGCCGTCGGGCTCTTGCCGAAAGTGCCGTTGAGATAGTTGGAAATGTAATCGCGCTTGTTGTAGCTGAGGCTCGGCGAAAGGCTGAAGGCATTGCCAGACTGGCGAAAATTGAATTTCATATCATGGCTCGTGCTCAGGGAGAGATTGCTGGTGTTGGTCCTGCTGGAAGTGAAATTGTAAACGTCGCCGCCGGAGAGGAAGGTGGTAGAGTTGCCGCCCCAGGTATTGTCGTTGTCCGTGTAGGAAACGTCCGCATTGCCCGATACCTGATAGCGGTCGCGTTTGTCATAGACACTGTAGTCCACGCCGCCGCGCTTCGTAGCGGTCAGTCCGCCGGACACATCGACTTCGCCCCAGTCGCCGTTGCCGTCGGGCTTGCGGCGGTCGTTGACATTGTTGAGGTTGCCTAAGAAGGTCAAGCGCGACTGCGGTGTGTAGCGCATGGCGAAGAGGCGGCCCAGGTAGCGATGGTCTGTGCCATAGCCGCCCTCTGCATTGGCCAGCCAGCCGATGGCGTACTGCCGCTTCAGCTTTACATCCATCACATACTGCCCGTCGTCCACCTTGCGCCCCAGCAGTTTGCTCGTCTCGCTCTCCTTGGTGTACACCTGCACCTGATGCACCATGTAGGCGGGCAGATTGTCGAGCAGCACAGTATTGTCGCCCTTGAAAAAGTCGCGCCCGTTGAGCAACAGGCTCTCCACAAACTTGCCGTTGACCATGATGCGGCCGTCGGGCTTCAGTTCCGCGCCGGGCAGCTGCGCCACAAGTGCGTCGAGCATAGAGCCCTCCTGCAGCTGAAAAGCATCGGCATTGTACACCAGCGTGTCGCCCCTGGTATAAAACTTGATTTTGGTGGCCTTCACCGTGACGGTGCCCAACTGCCGGTCGAACGACGACGCCTGGGCGCGGCGCATGGGAATGTCCGGGATGCCTATTTCTATCGGCCTTTTTTTCCACACCAGTCTGGCGGTCTTGCAGGTGGTCTGATAGCCCTTGGCCTCCAGCTTCACGATGACATTCGCCTCTTTCTGCTCGGGCACTTTAAACTCGAAGCACGTACGGCGAACGCCGTTCCCCTCATCAATGTGTTCGAAGCTCTTGGTGGTCATCAGCACGGTGCTGTCGGGCAGGAGCAGCGTACACGTTACCTCGCCGATGATAGCCTTGCGTGTGAAAGCGTCTACCACTGTCCCGCCAAAGGTAACGGGCGCCTTCTGCGCCGCTGCCGGGATGAAGAGCAGGGTAAACAATATCAGGCTCGCTATTCTGTATATGACTCTCTGCCGGAAACCTCTTACTATACTGGAAGCTGTGCGTATCGACATGCCGCCGGACACTTGCGGGAAAGCTGTGTGAACCAATCCGTCAACAGCCTTCCATGGCCCGGCGCTTGCACTGCCTGCCGGTATGACGTTGCCTCTCATTTACTCAATTATTGGTATTCGCATGTAAAAATACAAACTTTATTATTACAATCAAAGGAAAAACGGATATCTGAGCAAAAGCCTGTTTTCAGCCGATTTTCTGCCATCGCCAGCAGGAAGGATTTTACATATACCTATTAATATATGGGAAGGCATAAACGGAGCCGGACACACTTCTCACGACTCACCGATTGTACACATCGGAAAAAGCGTTCCGCATGCGTGGCTACTCACATAGGACATGAGGGAAATTACATTTGAGATGTTCTAAAACGTCTCAAATGTAGTTTTGGCACTTTGGGAGCCTTGATTTTCAATGTGTTGCAAAGGCCGAAAAACCGGTGTTATGTCGTCGCAAGCAGCCTGAGGAATAAGGCGCGCAACAGATGAAGAGCCGCTTCCGGGGAGACTCCGCATTCACCCCGCGGAGCGGCAGTGATTCTTGGCAAAGGGAGGTATTGCCGATACCCGCATCAAATCACAACGAAGGCCCATGCCGGAAACAACCAGCATGGGCCTTCGTATTATTCTCTGAATGAAGAGTCTTGTCGGGGACAGAGATTACTGCACCGTCTTCTTCACGTTCACGGTCTTGCCGTAATCGGAAGCGTCGGGCACTACGATACCGCTGTCAGCCAGCACCTTGTCGATCTCCTTCTCCTTGTCCTTCATCTGAAGGTTGTAGTAGATGTTCTTGAGCGAGAGGCCCCAGATCTGAGGCTGGTTGGGAGCGAGTTCGCGTGTCTTCTCGAAGTAAACAAGAGCCTTGCGATAGTATTCCTTCACCTTCTCAACGTCGGTCTTATACTGCGGCTTGCGCGGGTCGGTGACAAACTGGTCCTTCTTGGAGATCAGTTCGTTGACATAGGACACACCCATGTTGTAGTTGGCATCTGCGAAGTTGGGATCAATGTCAAGAGCCTTCTGCAGGTACTCGCGGGCCTTGGTGTAGTCCTTAGACATGTTAAGGTAGATACATCCTGCGGAATACCAGGCATTCTTGTTGTTGCCGGCTTTGGCGACAAGGTCCTGAGCGGTAGCCACGGCCTCGTCGTTGAGGTGCTTCACATTGTAATAGTAGAGCAGGTTCTGCACATACTGCGACTCGTCGGGCAGTTCCTGAATAGCTTCCTTGACAGTCTTGAGCCAGGTAGCGGTGTCCTTCTTGTTGAGGCAGGTCTGCGCCTTGATGAGGAAGAGGTCGTGCTTGTTGGTCTTGGCCGTGTCCTGCAGGGCGAAGTCGATGTACTTCATAGCCAGATCGTCGTCCTTCATCTGATAGCCCAGCATCGTGGTGAAGTAAGCTATCTGATAGTAGTCCTCTGCGGCGCTCTTGTAGATGGAGTCGCTCTGCTGCTTGGTGAAGATCGGGTCCTTCGGGAGATCGAGATAACGGGCAAACTTCTCATAAGCGCCCTTGTGGTCGCCACGATTGTAGAGGAACTGGCCGGCGTAACGATAGTAGGAGATCATGTCGCCGAGCATCTTGTAGTTGTTCTGGAAGGGAGCCTCAGCATTAGCCTCGAGTTTGGGTTTCACTTTACCCTTCTCGTCGGGCTGATTGTCGAGCTTGTAGCTCTGCTCGAAATACTTCACAGCCTTGTCGAGGGAGGAGATAAACAGGTTGGTGTCGAGAGGCTGCTTGCTGGCGGCCTTGGCTATTTCGGCCTGCAGCATCTTGGCATACGTGATGCCGGCGATGTTGTAAGCACCAGCCAGGTTTTTCGTCTTACCGCTCGTAAGAGCCGGTTCTATAATTTGGGCAGCTTCCTGGAGCTTCCCGTCGTTGATTTTCTCATCGGCCCTGTAAATAGCAGAGTTCTGGGCGAATGCAGAGCATATCGGAGCCAGGGCAATCGCCATTAATAGAAACTTTCTCATAGTGCCTTGAATTTAAATGATGAATATTGTTGGTTACTTAATTATTCTTGATTATTGTCTGTGGGCTGTTCGCCATTCTGAGGCTGAGCATTGTCCGCGGGCCGGGAGGCAGAGTCGTTGTTCTCTGCGTCGGCAGCGCCGTCAGATTCTGTAGCTTCGTCATCCTCACGCGGTACACGACAGATGCTTGCGATGGTGTCGCCGCGCTTCTCGAGATTGATGAGGCGCACGCCCTGTGTGGCGCGACCCGTCACGCGGATGTTGGTAGCATGGAGCCTGAGGGTGATGCCGCTGACATTGACTATCATCAGGTCATCGTCATCGGTCACGCTCTTGATGGCCACGAGCTTGCCGGTCTTGTCGGTGATGTTCATCGTCTTGACTCCCTTGCCGCCGCGGTTGGTGATGCGGTAGTCCTCGACGGGGCTGCGCTTGCCGAAGCCCTGCTCGCTCACCACGAGCACAGTCTCCTTCTCCTTGTCGCAGATGCTGACCATGCCTACGACCTCGTCGCCTTCGTCGAGCTTCATAGCTCTGACGCCGGTAGCCACGCGGCCCATGGAGCGCACGGTGCTCTCGTTGAAGTGAATGGCGCGGCCGTTTCTGTCAGCCACGATAATCTCCTCGTCGCCACGGGTGAGGCAAACGCTCACCAGTTTGTCGCCTTCCTTGATATTGACAGCGTTCACGCCGTTGGCCCTGGGACGGGAATACTCCTCAAGGCTCGTCTTCTTGATAATGGCGTCGCGCGTGCAGAATACCACATAATGAGTGCGGCAGAACTCGGGATCGCTGAGCCTGCGGATGTGCAGGCATGCGTTTATCGAGTCGTCGGAATCGAGATTGAGCATGTTCTGTATGGCGCGGCCCTTGGAATTCTTGGCGCCCTCGGGGATGTCGTACACCTTGAGCCAGTAGCAACGGCCCTTCTGGGTGAAGAAGAGCATCGTGTTGTGCATCGTGGCGTGGTATACATACTCGATAAAGTCATCGCCGCGCGTGCTGCCACCACGGCTGCCTACGCCGCCGCGGCTCTGCGAGCGATACTCGGAGAGCGGCGTGCGCTTGATATAACCCATGTGCGAGAGTGTTATCACCACCTCGTCATCGGCGTAAAAGTCTTCGGGATTGAACTCCTCGCCGCTCATCACGATCTCGCTGCGGCGGTCGTCGCCGTACTTATCCTTGACCTCGATGAGCTCGTCCTTCATCACCTTGCGGCAGACTGTATCGTCGGAGAGAATGCTGTTGAAATAATCTATGCGCCTCTCGAGCTCGTCGTACTCGGCATGCAACTGGTCCTGCATCAGGGCTGTGAGCTGGCGGAGACGCATGTCGACGATGGCACGGGCCTGAATCTCGTCGAGGTCAAAGCGCTTGCAGAGGTTTTCTACAGCCTCGGTGGGGCTCTTGGCCGCGCGGATTATCCTCACTACCTCGTCGATGTTGTCGCAGGCTATTATGAGGCCCTCGAGTATGTGCTGACGCTCCTTGGCCTTGGCCAGGTCGTATTTAGTACGGCGTATCACGACGTCGTGACGGTGCTCTACGAAGCAGCTGATGCAGTCCTTCAAGTTGAGCAGCTTGGGGCGGCCCTTGACGAGCGCGATGCAATTGACGCTGAAGCTGGTCTGCAGGGCCGTGAGCTTGAAGAGCTTGTTGAGCACCACGTTGGCATTGGCCTCGCGCTTCACATCCACCACGATACGCATACCCTCGCGGTCGCTCTCGTCGTTGACATTGCTGATGCCGGTCACCTTGCCCTCCTTGACGAGCTGAGCGATGTACATGATCAGCTCTTTCTTGTTGACGCCGTACGGGATCTCGCTTATGACGATCTTGTCGTGCTGCGCGTCGGTCTCTATCTCGGCCTTGGCGCGCATCACTACCCTGCCGCGGCCTGTCTCATAGGCGCTCTTGACGCCCTGCATGCCATAGATATATCCGCCGGTGGGGAAGTCGGGCGCCTTGACATAGCGCATGAGCCCGGACACCTCGATGTCGGGATTGTCGATATAGGCCACGCAGGCGTCGATCACCTCGCGCAGATTGTGCGTAGGCACATTGGTCGCCATGCCGACGGCTATGCCGCTGGCGCCGTTGACGAGGAAGTTGGGGATGCGCGTAGGCATCACGGTGGGCTCCTGGAGCGTATCGTCGAAGTTGTTGACCATATCGACGGTATCCTTGTCGATGTCCTGCATCATGGCCTCGCCCAGCGGAGTGAGCCTGGCCTCGGTATACCTCATGGCTGCGGGCGAATCGCCATCCACGCTGCCGAAATTACCCTGCCCGTCTACGAGGGTGTAGCGCATGTTCCAGTCCTGGGCCATGCGCACCAGGGCGCCGTAGACCGAAGAGTCGCCGTGGGGGTGATACTTACCCAGCACTTCGCCCACTATTCTTGCCGATTTCTTATAAGGCTTGTCGTGCGTATTGCCGAGCCCCATCATGCCGAAGAGGATGCGGCGGTGCACCGGCTTGAAGCCGTCTCTCACATCAGGCAGGGCGCGGGCCACTATCACCGACATGCTGTAGTCGATGTAGGAGCTCTTCATCTCCTCCTCGATGTTTACTTTAATAATTCTGTCTTCTGAATCTGCCATCAGATTTGTCTAACTTAAATTTGACTCGCAGGAATGTGACAAGCCTGCGAGCGCAGGCAAGGCCCGATACCTGCCGTTTGAACACACAAAATTACCTCTTTTTTCCCGCATGCCGGCTCTTTATGCGAGAAAAAACGCATAAAATCTCAAATAAAGGCCTTTTCCGCCGCTCTCGCCGCGATTTAACAATAAGAAAAAGCGCAGAAAAGCCGCAAAAAACTAATTTTGCACCCAAATGAAAACCGCTGAAATCGCAGATTTGCTCATGACGGCCGCCGCGCGCTATGAGACGCCGGCGTTCATCCCCGCCGACCCCGTCCAGTTTCCCCACCGCTACAGCGAGCCCACCGACATCGAGATTGTCGGCCTACTCACAGCGCTCATCAGCTTCGGCAGCCGCACACAGATAATACGCAAGGCCGACACTCTGTGCCACATGATGGGCCCCTCGCCTACGAGATACATCCTGGAGCGCCGCTTCGCCGACGACTTCTCTCCGGACAACGGCGCGAGCTTCTACCGCATGGTCTCCTATTCCACCGTCCGCGGATGGATGGAGCGGCTCCGGGCGGCCTACGACGGCTACGGCAGCCTCGGCGCATGCCTCAGCGCCGGCGAGGGCTCGCCCATGGAGCGGATGTGCGCCTTTCTCGGCGTCACACCCCGCAGCCCGCAGAAGAAGATCAACATGTTCCTCCGCTGGATGATAAGGCGGGACTCGCCCGTCGACTTCGGGCTGTGGCGGCAGTTCTCCCCCGCCGACCTCATCATCCCCCTCGACACCCACGTGGTGCACACGGCCTGCTGCCTCGGCCTGACCGCGAGCGAGACATACTCCCTCACCGCAGCGCGCCGCATCACCGACGCCCTCGCGCAAGTATTCCCCGGCGACCCTGTGCGCGGAGACTTTGCCCTCTTCGGCCTCGGCGTAGAAAATGAGATATAAGACTATGAGCGCATACACCATAATCCTGATAATGGCCGGCTACTTCGGCCTCCTGTTGCTGATATCCCACTTCACCTCGCGCAGCAGCGACAACAACGCCTTCTTTCGCGGCGAGCGCAAGAGCCCCTGGTGGCTGGTGGCCTTCGGCATGATAGGGACATCCATCTCGGGCGTCTCCGTGGTCAGTGTGCCGGGCATGGTGAGGGACATGAGCATGACCTACCTGCAGATGTGCCTCGGCTTCGTGCCCGGTTACATCCTCGTGGCCTATGTGCTGCTGCCCGTCTACTACAAGCTCCGGCTGACCAGCATCTACGACTATCTGGAGAGCCGCTTCGGGCACACCAGTCACAAGACAGGCGCGTGGTTCTTCCTCATCAGCAAACTGTGCGGCGCGGCGGCGAGGCTCTTTCTGGCCTGTCTCGTGCTGCAGCGCTTCGTCTTCGACAAATTCGGCATTCCCTTCGAGGTCACAGCCGTCGCCACGCTGCTGCTCACATGGATCTACACACGCCGCAGCGGCGTCAAGACGCTCGTGTGGACCGACGCGCTCCAGACGCTCGCGCTTATCACGGCCGTCGTCACGATGCTGATAGTCGTCTCGCACACCATGGGTCTCAACTTCTCCGGCATCGTCTCCTATGTCCACCAGAGCCCCTACGGGCGCATCTTCGTATTCGACAACTGGCGCAGCGGACAGTATTTCTGTAAGGAATTCATCTCCGGCATATTTATCGTCATAGTCATGACGGGCCTCGACCAGGACATGATGCAGAAGAATCTGTCCTGCAAGAACCTCCGCGACGCGCAGAAGGACATGACCGCCTACGGACTGGCGTTTCTGCCCATGAACATGCTGTTTCTCGCCCTCGGTGTCCTGCTCTACGGCTACTGCGCCCAGCGCGGCATAGCGACGCCCGAGCACACCGATGAACTGCTGCCGATGCTGGCCTCCGGGGGCTACCTCGGGGCCATCGTCCCGGTCATGTTCGTCATCGGCATCATCGCGGCGGCCTTCTCGAGCGCCGACTCGGCGCTGACGGCCCTCACGACGAGCTTCTGCATCGACATCCTCGGCCTGGAGCGCGGCAGTGTGTCGCGCGAGAAGGCCGCCGGCACACGGCGCCGTGTCCATCTGATGGTCACGCTGGCCTTCATCCTTTTCATCCTGGCCTTCAAGGCGCTCAACTCGACCAGTGTCATCGATGCCGTCTACATTATGGCGTCGTACACCTACGGCCCGCTGCTGGGCATGTTCGCCTTCGGCATGTTCACCCGCCGGCAGCCGCGCGACAAGTATGTGCCCATCGTGGCCATCATCTCGCCCGTCATCTGCTACCTGGCGTCGCTCGCCGCCACCACGTTCACCTCCTACCGCTTCGGCTACGAACTGCTGCTGCTCAACGGCCTGCTGACCTTCCTCGGTCTGCTGCTTCTCTCCTGCCGCAGGAGCCGCGCCTGAAGCCTCTCCGCCGGCGTCCTGAGGCCGGTTTTCCGCCCCTGCAAGCGCCTTAAAATCGGCGCCACGAACCTGCGTAAATTCTACTACGAGATAAATTATTTTAGCTGCGAGATAACGAGTCGTCTACTACGAGATAAAATTTTTTATCTCGTAGTAGAATTTTTCCTGCTCCCACGGGAATTTTTTCTGCTCGGATGAGAACATTTTCTGGTCGCATAAGAATTTATTTTCATCCGCATGATAATTTTTTCTCGTCCGTATGAGAATTTATTTATCTCCGACGAGAATTCTTTCCGGTCGCATCAGGCCCGAAGTCTGTTCCCTTCAGAATTTTTTCTGTTCTGGGCAGACTGCTCGTCCGTTCTGGGCAGAATTTTTTC
>OMUV01000085.1 GCA_900314335.1 uncultured Prevotellaceae bacterium
GGAGAGCGCCATGAAGTCGTCGAAATCCTGCGTGAGTGCCTGGTCCCTGAGCGTGATGACGGGCGCGGACGTGAGATGCTGGTAGAGAATGATAGCCTCGCGGGAATGCCGCCCCAGTATCTCGTGGCGCATCGAGTCGCCGAGTATCAGTTTGGCCTGCTCGGCGAAGGCCTTCAGCTGACGGTTGACCAGCAAGGTGGAGAGCAGATATTCTCTGATTTGCGGGTGCGACTGGAGCATGACCGGCTGCGCGGCGATGACTTTCAGATATTCCTCGGCCGTTTGTCCGGCGTAGGGCATGGCTCCCAGCTTCCGGTAAATCCTGATCGGGTTGAAGATCATCTTCGTGCTGTCGCTCATCTCGGGCAGGAGTGTGCGCTGTGAGGCGGGGATGGCGTATGAAAACAGTTTGTCGGTCATCGCTCCTGTACTGGCCAGCGCCCATGCGCGCAGCATCGTGAGCCGCGGCGAGGTGTCGTAATTGTCTTTGCCGAGCGCGAGGGCCTCGTCTGGTTTGCCCTCATTGAGAAGTCGTTCGGCCCTGAGCTCATAGAGACTGATCCTGTTGCCGGCGCCGGCGAAGGGGACGGCAAGCGTGATGAGGAGCGTGATGGCGAGATTGGGCAGCAGTTCCGCAATATTTGCCTCGTCCTCGCGATTCCTCTTCGTCATTGATATGATGCAGAGCAGCCACGCAGCAAAGACGGCAATGGCGCACAGCAGTCCCCCAACGGAGAACGCCGGGATCAGTCCTGCCAGGATGTAGATGAAGATGGCTGAGGGAACGAGCGTGAGCGCGTAGCAACGTGTCGGGGTGCTGCGGAAGGCCATAGATATGCCGCGCTGGATGAGCAGGGCGATGAATGTGATGATCAGCGCTCCCATGAGGCGCGCGTATTGCGTCTTGCCGCCGGAGAGCTCGTGCTGAGTGAGGGCCAGGACGTCACACTGCAGGAAGTAGACGTAGCAGAACGTGAAGACCGCGAATACCGCGGTGATGAAGTGGCATACGATGCTTTGTAGCGGAGACGAACCGGCGAAAGAACGATTACTCATTTATTATGCTTTAGTACCAATGCCGTGCGGGCGGGGAGATAAAGCCGCACCCATCCCTTGCCTTCGGGCTCCAGCTCTTTGCTGTACATGGTGTCGTGCTCTACCTCGTCATCGTTCTGGGCATATCCGCCGAAGTCTTCCGCGTCGGAATCGAGCACTATCTTATAACGGCCGACGGGCACGCGGAAGCCATAGTCGGTGAAGCTCTTGACGGGATTGAAGTTGAACACGAAGAGCAGTTCCCCGCGCATGAAAGCCACGACCTGATCGCCGTCGTCGTGCCAGATCATCTTAATAGCGGTCTCGGCAAAGCGGGGCTCCTCCTTGATCGTGTCGATCATGGATCTGTCAAAGTCGCCGAGGAAGTGATAGCACAATTCGTTGTCGTCGACCAGATGCCATTGCCTGCGGGCGTATTTGTAGCTCCAGCCGTTGCCTTCGCGCGGGAAGTCTATCCATTCCGGGTGGCCGAATTCGTTCCCCATAAAGTTGAGATAAGCGCCGTTCATCGTGGAGAGGGTTATCAGCCTGATCATCTTGTGAAGGGCGATACCTCTGTCCACGTTCGCATTGCGGTCCTCGATCTTGAAGTGCCAGTACATGTCGGCGTCGATAAGACGGAAAATGATCGTCTTGTCGCCCACCAGCGCCTGGTCGTGGCTCTCGGCATAGGAAACGGTCTTCTCGTCCTTACGGCGGTTGGTCAGTTCCCACATTATCGTGCTCGGTTTCCACTGCTCGTCCTTTTTCTCCTTGATGAGTTTTATCCAGAAATCGGGAATGTTCATGGCCAGCCGGTAATCAAAGCCGTATCCGCCGTCCTTGAAGGGCATAGCGAGCCCGGGCATACCGGAGACGTCCTCGGCTATCGTGATAGCATTCGGGTTAACCTGATGTATCAGCTTCTGCGCGAGTGTCAGATAGCAGATAGCGTTGTCGTCTTCACGCCCGTCGTAATAATCGCCGTACTGTGTGAAAGCCTTGCCGAGTCCGTGGTCGTAATAGAGCATAGAAGTCACGCCGTCGAAGCGGAAACCGTCAAACTTGTAGGAGTCAAGCCAGTATTTGCAGTTTGAGAGCAGGAAATGAAGGACTTCGTTCTTCCCGTAGTCAAAGCAAAGGCTGTCCCACGCAGGATGAACATGGCGGTCGCCGGGATAAAAGTACTGATTTGGGTCTCCGGCCAGATTACCCAGGCCTTCCACCTCGTTTTTCGCGGCGTGCGAGTGCACCAGATCCATTATTACGGCGATGCCCATAGAGTGAGCTTCGTCTATCATACGGCGCAGTTCGTCGGGCGTGCCAAAGCGCGAGGACGGAGCAAAGAAACTGGAGACGTGGTATCCGAAAGAGCCGTAATACGGGTGCTCCTGTATGGCCATAACCTGTATACAGTTGTAACCGTCTTTCTTCACGCGCGGCAGGATCTTCTCTCTGAACTCGTCATAGCTACCTATGCCTTGCTTGTCCTGAGCCATACCGACATGGCACTCATATATAAGCAGGGGCTCTCGGCACGGAACAAATTTGTCAATCTTAAACTTGTAGGGATGCGCGGGGTGCCATATCTGAGCGCTGAATATCTTGGTCTTGCTGTCCTGTACGACACGGTCAGCCCAGGCGGGGATCCTCTCTCCGCTTCCGCCGTCCCAATATACTTTCATCTTGTAGAGCTGGCCATGATGCATGGCGTCTATAGGCACACGCAGTTCCCAATTGTTGGTACCGGCGATACGGTGAAGCTCGTATTCGGGAGTTTCCGTCCAGTCATTGAAATCTCCTATCAGATATATCTTGGTTGCGTTGGGGGCCCATTCCCTGAATGTCCATTCTAATGGTGACGCATGCAATCCGAAGTAAAGGTATCCTGTAGCGAAGTCTGAGATGGAACTCTGCCCGTGGATAAGCTCTGCTTCTTTGTCAATGGCGTGCCGGTGCCGCCCGTTTATCGCCGCCGCGTATGGCTGTAGCCATTTGTCGTCAGCTATTATCTTCAATTCCTCTTCTTCTGTTTTCATGTTATATGGCCGATTTATTTTATTGCAGGACATCGTCTTTGTACGTGCCTTTCCTTATTACATTCCCATTTGCGTCGCGTTCTACGAAGTCGCCGTTTTTCATGCCGTTGTGGAAGTGTCCTTCAAAGCGAACGCCGTCCTTATTCTCCTCTACGCCGACGCCTTCGCGCTTGCCGGCTACGAAGTTGCCCTTAAACTTGGTGCCGTCAGCCATCCTGAGAATGCCTTCGCCGTTCATCTCGCCGTTCTTCCAGTTTCCCTCATAGACATTACCGTTTTTCCAGGTATACTTCCCGTATCCTTCTCTCAGGCTGTTCTTCCAGCCGCCTTCGTATCGGGCAGAATTCTTCCAGATATAAATGCCCTGGCCATTAAACTCTCCTTGCAGGAAAGAGCCAGTGTATTTGTTGCCTCCGACGAAGGAAAATATCCCTTCGCCCGTTCTCTCACCGTTGACGTACTGGCCTTCGTAAACATCGCCGTTATGAAACTTGTATATTCCTTTGCCGTTCTGGATGTCATCTTTCCAGTCGCCTATGTATACATCCCCGTCAGAATAATAAAATGTACCTTTACCATTGCGCTGGTTGTTGCTCCACTGACCGGTGTAGCGTGAACCGTCATTCCAGTCAAATGTACCTTCGCCCTGCTTCATGTCATTGGCCCAGGTGCCTTTATAAAAGGCTCCGGTGGAGTAGGTATAAGTACCCTGTCCCTCGCGTTTGTCTGCTTTCCATTCACCTTTGTAAATGTCGCCGTTATAATAATACATTGTGCCGGTGCCTTGCTGATAATCGCGATACCACAGTCCGTCATAACGATTGTTGTTCTTAAAGTAAAAGACACCTTTGCCATGTTGCTGGTCCTGATACCATTCGCCTTCGTATTTCTCGCCGTCGGTGAACTGATATACGCCATAGCCCTGTCTCTTGCCTTTTACATATTCTCCCTCATAAGTATCCCCGTTTTTAAATACAGTCTTGCCCTTGCCGTAAGGCTTGCCGCCTTTCAGTTCACCGCTATATTGCGCGCCGTCCCTGAACACGTAGGTCCCTATCTTGAGGCTTTGAGCCGAGAGTGTGAGGGGAATGCCTCCGACGAGCATTATACTTAGTAATGCGATATTGATTTTAATCCTAAATCTCATTGTGTCTATTATTGCGTATATATTCGGCCGCGCGTTCCAGATCGTGCGGCGTGTCAATACCTACTGTCTCGTAGTTGCTTACTACTACATTTATCGTGTATCCGTTCTCGAGCCATCTCAGTTGCTCCAGCGACTCAGCTTTCTCCAGTGAGCCTGAAGGCAGCTTTGTTATCTCGGTCAGAACATCACCTCTGAAGCCGTATATACCTATGTGCTTGTAGAATGTATGCTCCTTCAGCCATTCAGCCTTGATCTTCCCTCTTACAAAGGGTATTACGCTACGGCTGAAGTACAGGGCCTTCATGTCCTTGGATATTACTACCTTGGGAGAGTTCTCATTCTCGAGGCTCTCAATGGGCGCATCCGACGCGAAAGGCTTTACTACCGTGGCTATCTCCGCATTATTATCTTCGAGACAATGCATCAATGCGCTGATCTGCTCTTTATGTATAAACGGCTCATCGCCCTGAATATTGATGATGAAGTCATATTTTTTCGTCATTCTGGAGTAGGCCTGAGCTATCCGGTCAGTGCCGCTTCTCAGGTCCGACGAAGTCATAATTGCGTTTCCTCCGAACGAAGCCACCGTTTTAGCTATACGCTCATCATCCGTGGCTACGTATACATCATGACATACAGCCGAAGCCGTTTTCCATACATGTTGGATAATCGGCTTGCCGTCCAGCATTGCGAGAGGCTTGCCGGGAAAGCGCGTTGAGGCATAGCGCGCGGGTATTATGATCGCAGTCTGATAATTGTCTGCCATATTTTCAAAGTCTTTTATTCATACGTTTTATATATTCCCTCTTTGTCGTATTGCAACGAGTCATTTGCCGTCTGTCCGCATGAGGAGTAACCGGGAGGATATTCGAATTTCTCTGTAGGTGAGTAACCCAGAGTTTTGTCCCTATATATTTTCTTTACAAAATAAGCCCAGATAGGCAGGGCAGTGGATGCGCCCTGGCCATAAGTCATGCTGTCAAAGTGGATGTCCCTGTTCTCTCCTCCTACCCAGCATGCACCTACAAGTCGCGGGATAATGCCCACAAACCAGCCATCGCTATGGCGGTTGGTCGTGCCGGTCTTGCCGGCCATCGGTGCGTCGATGTGGAATTTGTATCGAATCCTTCCGCCTGTACCGTGATCGATAACATCCTGAAGCATCTCCAGCATGCGGTAAGCACTTTCTTCGCTTATCACCTCATTCATTTTCGGATAGAACTCGGCTACGACATTGCCCTCCGAGTCCTCGATCTTTGTGATGTAAAGCGGAGAGGCGTGTATTCCTTTTCCCACGAAGGCAGTGTAAGCGCTTGCAAGCTCGGCTACAGACATCTCGCAGGGGCCAAGTGCGAGGGCAGGTGAGGGATAAATGTCACGATTGGTGATGCCGAACGTATGAATCAGTTCTACCAACGCCGCAGGGCTGAGCCGGCTCATCAGATAGGCCGTTACCCAGTTGTTCGATTGTGCCAGAGCCCATTTCAGAGTAACAAACTGTCCTATGCGCGAGTGACCGGCATTATCAGGCGTCCAGTAGCCCGAGGCTGTGCGATATGATCTGCGGATGTTCTGTATCTGATCGCATGGCTTCCATCCATTCTCCATAGCGAGAGAATAGAGGAACGGCTTTATGGTAGAGCCCACCTGTCGCCGGCCTTCAGTGCACATGTCGTATTGGAAGTGTGAATAATTTACACCGCCTACATAGGCCTTCACATGGCCGTTGGAAGGATCTATAGCCATGAATCCGCACCGGAGGAACGATTTGTAGTAGAGGATAGAGTCTCGCGGGGACATGATTGTATCTATCTCGCCTTTTGTGGTGTACACGGTCATAGGCACCGGCTTCCTGAACGCAGCGTCTATCTCCGCGTCGCTGTGGCCATCGGCCTTCATGGCTCGATATCGGTCGCTGATGCGGATAGCTTTGCGCACTATTCCCTCAACTTCTGCCTTAGATAGCGCCTTGGTGAATGGCGCAGTGGGAGAGTTTCTCTTCTCTCTGTCGAAAGCCGGTTGCAGATAGCCCAGAATATGGCCCTTTACCACTTCTTCCGCATACATCTGCATGCGCGAATCAATAGTCGTGAATATCTTAAGGCCGTCCGTATAGATGTTGTAATATTCTCCGTTTTTCTTGGTGTGTTTATTACACCAGCCGTAGCTCGGATCTGTAGCCCATGCCAGAGAGTCGTCGTAGAATTGCTGATCCTGCCATGAAGCGTAATTACTCCTTTCAGGGCGCTTGGCCATAAGCCTGCGGCGGAGAAATTCCCGAAAGTATGCTGCCAATCCCTCTTTGTGGTCAACAGGGTGAAAATTCAGAACGAGTGGCGAAGCCGCTGCCTGCGCATATTCTTCGTCAGAGAGATAACCGGCTTTCACCATCTGCCTGAGTACGACGTTGCGGCGCTGGCGGCAACGCTCTTTCTCGCGTACAGGGTTGTAATAAGACGGATTCTTGCACATGCCGATAAGCGTGGCGCTCTCTGTCAGATCCAGCTGATCAGGACTTTTACCAAAATAAGTCTCTGCCGCAGTCTTGATGCCAACAGCGTTGTGAAGGAAGTCGAAATAGTTCAGATAAAGCGTGATTATCTCATTCTTGGTGTAGGTGCGTTCGAGCTTGGCCGCTATTACCCATTCCACAGGCTTCTGAATAAGGCGTTGCAGGATGCTTCCGGCTGGTGGGGAGTAGAGCTGCTTGGATAATTGCTGTGTAATGGTGGAGCCGCCGCCGGCACTTTTGCGCCCTAAAATACCGCGGAACACCACAGCGCGGCAAAGAGAGCGGAAATCAATGCCCGAGTGAGAGTAATAGCGAATGTCCTCCGTGGCTACAAGCGCCTTGGAAACATATGGGGATATCTTGTCGTAGGATACAAATACGCGGTTGTCGCGCATGGCATAGGTGCCAAGAGTTCTGCCATCTGACGAAATAACCTGTGAGGCAAAGCGGTCTATCGGGCGATCCAGCTGTTCCACGTTGGGGACATATCCCAACCATCCGCACCAGATGGCGATGAACATCAGAAGCACGAGGAGCAGTACGGACAAAAAGAATGCCCAAAGAATATGTATAAGCTTTATCCGCATATATTAGTCGTCTCGATTATTTAATGGCAAATTTAGCGATATTTCTCTATATGACGAAATCACAGACTCATCGCTTTCGGCAAAGCCTTCTATATGGCTCGCATCAGTTATATGTTACCGCAATATAGCATGGTAAATTAATATTTGGCTCACAGTAATCATCTCCCCGCTTGTAAGAAAATTCTACTCGCAGATAAAAAATTTTATCTCGTAGAAGACGACTCGTTATCTCGTAGATAAAATAATTTATGTCGCAGTAGAATTTACCCCGCTCGCAGAGGTTGATTTTAAGGTGGTTGCAAAGCGTGCGAAACTGGCTTTTAGTCGTCAGCAGCCGCCCCAGGGGCATAAATTGACGGGGTATACGGGTAGGCTTCCCCTTTTTGAGAAGCGCCGTCTGCGAACTTCTCAAAAACCTTCCGCTTAACCCCAAAACTACATTTGAGATGAGAAAAATTACATTTGAGATGATTTAAATCATCTCAAATGTAATTTTCGCCCCTTTGCAGACATTGAATATCAGCTATTTGCAAAGGCAGTCGAAATGACCTTTCATGGGTGGGAAAAGTGAGCATGGCGTACACATTAAGGTCATCCTCCAGCGGTAGGAGACAATGAGGCGACGGTTGCGGCCGCAGAGAGCAGCGCCCTCCCAGCTTTAATTCGCCCACACGAAACATGTACGCCTGATAATAATGCCGTTTTGCTCTTTAAGTAAAGTCGCTTCCGCGGTTATCATTGCCACAGCTGATAAAGGACGCTCTAATTCTTTACTCTTCTACCTGTAGCTATAATTTGCATCTGAATAATGGTCTTTTTCCGCTTGAAAAAGCATTTCCCTGAGCAGCAAAAATATTTCTGGCGTTGCAATTGCTGCCTTATATGCTTTTGTAGAACTGCATTGGTTTCAGAAATATACTCGCGATGTCTTTAAAAGGGACGTCCGGTCATTAATATATGTTATTGAATGCGGATTTAGAAAGATTTAGTATCTTTGCTTCGTAAAACAAAAATTGCATATTTGTGGAGGCAAGCAAGTCCAAAATTTTAATAGCCGGGCCATGCGTCATCGAGTCTGAAGAAATCCTTAATACAGTTGCAGAGGAATTGTGCAGGCTTCGTAGCTTATTGGGCATAGACATTATATTCAAGAGTTCATTTGATAAGGCCAACCGCACATCGGTAGACTCATTTCGCGGCCCAGGACTGGAGAAGGGGCTGAGCATGCTCGCAGATATCAAGGAGAAGTACAATCTCAGAATTCTCACAGATATCCATGAATCATGGCAGGCGGAGCCGGTAGCCAAGGTGGCTGATATTATCCAGATTCCGGCCTTTCTCTGCCGACAGACTGATTTGATTCACGCCGCTGCAAGTACGGGCAAGATAGTCAATATTAAGAAAGCCCAATTCCTCTCGGGAGATGATATGATTTACCCTTATAAGAAAGCCGAATACTTTGGCGCAAGGGAAACATGGCTTACCGAGCGAGGCAACAGCTTCGGATATAACAATCTGGTAGTGGACTTTCGGAATATCCCCTTAATGCATCGTTTCGCTCCCGTGGTGATAATGGATTGTACACATTCCGTACAGCGTATTGGCTCCGGAAACGGGAAGACAGGCGGCGACAGGGAGTTTGTCCCTGCGATGGCTATGGCGGCCAAGGCTTTCGGTGCCGACGGATGGTTCTTTGAGGTACATCCGGACCCCGACAAAGCGTTGAGCGACGGCCCTAACATGCTTAGATTAGATAATTTGGAAAATCTTGTAAGGAAGCTTATTTCTTAAGAATATGTCGTGTGATAATGAATGCGTGGAAATTGCCAAACAGTGCCTCAAGGACGAGGCTACGGCAATCATGCAACAGATAAATTATATTGATCAGCATTTTGTAAAAGCGTGTGACATCATCCTGCAGTGCAAGGGTAAGGTCATCGTGACAGGAGTAGGCAAGAGCGGGCACATAGGAGCAAAGATCGCGGCTACTTTGGCCAGCACTGGCACACCGAGCTTTTTTCTCAACCCGTTGGACGCATTTCACGGCGATTTGGGCGCATGCACCGAGGGCGACGTGGTCATTGCGATATCCAATAGCGGTCAGACAGACGAATTGCTCCGCCTTTTGCCCACATTTCAGGCTATGCATCTGCCTATAATCGGTATGAGCGCCGACGATAATTCCCTGTTGGCTAAGCATTCTACCATCCATCTGCTGATTCCAGTGAAGCAGGAAGCAGAGCCGTTGGGCCTTGCGCCTACCACCAGCACCACGGTGACTCTCGCTGTCGGTGATGCCTTGGCGTGCTCCCTCATGAAGGCACGCCACTTCAAAGCCACAGACTTTGCGCGCAATCATCCGGGCGGAAGCCTCGGGAAACGCCTACTCACAAAAGTCGGAGATGTCATGTTCCGTGCGCCCATGTTGCCCGTCGTCGCCCCTGATATGAAGCTCGGTGAAGCTGTCATGCATGTGAGCAAAGGCCGCCTCGGACTCTGCGTGATAACAGACAAAGACGGACATGTGGAGGGCATTATTACCGATGGAGACATCCGCAGGGCGATGGAGAAAATGCAGAATAAGTTTTTCTCCCTCACAGTGGCGGACATTATGACGAGGAAGCCGAAGTCAATAAGCGAGGATACAAAAGTTTCCACCGCCCAGAAGATGATGCAGGACAATAAGATTCACGCGCTCCTCGTCGTGGACTCAGACGGAAAACTTATCGGAATCGTTGATTCCTTCCGCGTGATGATATAATGAGTATAGCGAAGCAAAAATTTGCATCGTGTACTGTTGCCGTCGGTACGCTGTTGTTCGTTGCACTATGTTTGGTCTTTGCATCAGCGCCAGCTTCTGCATTCTCACAGCGTTCGGACAGTATAATAGCCCACTTTGAGCAGGGAAAGGGCGTCACCATCACAAACAACAACCATCTGGTGCTTCTGCCTTCCGGCAAGGAGAAGTTTACCGACCTTTTTCAGGCTGTTCGTAATGCTCGGCATACCATTCACATGGAATATTTCAATTTCCGGCACGACTCCATTGCCGATGCGCTCTTCGAACTGTTAGAACAGAAGGTGCGTGAAGGTGTGAATGTGCGCGTCCTATATGATGCTTTCGGTAATGCTTCGAACAATAGCCCTATAAAGAAGGATGAACTAAAGGATCTCCGGAATTCCGGAATAGAGATCTACGAATATTATCCGCTTCGCTTTCCGTGGCTTGACTACGCATTGCACCGCGACCACCGTAAGATAGTCGTGATAGATGGCAAAATAGCATACACGGGCGGAATGAACGTTGCCGACTACTATATTAACGGCACAGAGGAAGTGGGAGACTGGCGGGACATGCACATGCGCCTCGAGGGCGGGGCCGTGCATGAGCTTCAGCGAATTTTCCTGCGTATTTGGAACAAGACAGCCAAACAAAATCTGAAAGAAAGCGACGATTTATTTCCACCTGCACCACAAGAAGGAGACTCCTTATTAATGGGACTGAAGAGAGATTCATGCGACTCTGAAGGACATAAGCAAATCGCCGTCATCAACAGAGAGCCAAATGCAAGCCCGAAAATTATCAGGCGGACATTCGTAGCGGCTATCAATTCAGCACAAGAGAATATAGAGATAATAAATCCGTATTTCACTCTCAATCACAAGATTCGCAAGGCTCTGAAAAATGCCATTAAGCGTGGAGTAGAAGTGGAGATTATGATGTCGGAAAACTGTGATATTCCCATCACTCCCCGCGTTGGTGATTATAATGCCAGAAAGCTGCAGAAAAAGGGCGCAAAGGTCTACTATTACCAAGGAGGATTTCATCATTCCAAGATTATGACTGTCGATGGCCTTTATAGTTTCCTCGGCTCCGCCAATCTTAATTCCCGTAGCCTCAGGTATGATTATGAATGCAATCTTCTGGTCCTCGATCAATGTACCACTGCTGAACTACGTCAGCTTTTCGCAGTTGACAGGCAGAATCATTGTGTCCCGCTGACTGATGAATACTGGCATAAGCGCTCGCATTGGAAAAACTTTCAGGGCTGGCTGTTCAGCATCCTTTCTCCGTTTCTATGATTACAGACATGGCAGACATATCACAGATAATAGTAGCGGACGCAGCTTCTCTCGATGAGTATGCTTTTGGGATTACAGTAAACTTTGAGCGGATTCTGGAGCGGCGAATACCTATGATGGACATTAGAAAATGGACATACGCTGCGGCCTGCGACGGTAATTTCCGGAGCACATCGGGCTGCATTCTGGCTTTGTTATTAAGTGACAGAGGATACATCCCCCGTGTACTGAACATGAATATGGGAGATTCGGATTCTCCTGAATATAGCAGAGAGAGCCTGAGCTTTCAGCTATGCGTGCAGCAGTACTGTCAGAATAATTGCGATTCCTATTATGATGTATTGTGTGATATCGTGGAGCGTTACCGTTCTGTAGAGACGATGGTTTGCTTACCTCCTGGAGATTCCTGTGAGGACACAGCTTATTTTCTCCACAGAGCCCCGCAAATAAGGAGTACGTTGTTGTCCAGCTCTCCCGTGAATACAGGCGGGGTAAATTGGCAGAATGTCAGTAGTTCTATATGCTACGCTTTAGGAATCACTGATAAAGATATGCAATCACTAAAATATAAATACAATGAGTAGAGTACTAGTAATCGGAGCAGGAGGCGTTGCTACCGTAGCCATTAAGAAGATGGCTATGAACAGCGATATTTTTAACGATGTAATGGTAGCTTCGCGCACAAAGGAAAAGTGTGACAAGATAGTCGGCTCCATAAAAGGATGCAACTATAAGACGGCGCAGATTGACGCTGATGACGAAGAGGCTCTCACGAAACTAATGTCTGAATACAAGCCGGAACTTGTCGTGAATCTGGCTTTGCCGTATCAGGACCTCACTATTATGAACGCTTGCCTGCGAACCGGGGCGTCATATCTGGATACTGCAAATTATGAACCTCGCGACAGGGCTCATTTTGAATACAGCTATCAGTGGAAATATAAGGACAGCTTTGAGGAGGCCGGTCTGACGGCCATTTTAGGCTGTGGCTTCGACCCGGGTGTGACAAGCATATTTACCTCCTATGCTGCAAAACACGTTTTTGACGAGATACAATATCTGGATATCGTTGATTGTAATGCAGGCAATCATCATAAAGCTTTTGCCACAAATTTCAATCCTGAGATAAATATTCGCGAAATAACTCAGAAGGGACTTTATTGGGAAAATGGTAAATGGATAGAGACGGAACCTCTGTCCATCCACAAGACTCTCAATTATCCTAATATCGGCCCCAAGGAGAGCTATCTGTTACACCACGAAGAACTGGAAAGCCTCGTGAAGAACTATCCCACCATCAAACGTGGACGTTTCTGGATGACCTTCGGTCAGGAATATCTCACACATCTGCGAGTGATACAAGACATCGGCATGGCTTCTATAGTACCTATAAATTATAATGGGCAGGAGATCGTTCCTTTGCAGTTCCTAAAGGCAGTTCTCCCCAATCCGCAGGATCTGGGTAAGAACTATGACGGAGAGACATCTATAGGCTGTCGCATGCGTGGCCTAAAAGACGGCAAGGAGCACACCTATTATATTTATAACAACTGCAAGCATCAGGACGCATATAATGAAACTGGCATGCAGGGCGTGTCCTATACAACGGGAGTACCTGCAATGATTGGTGCAATGATGTATCTTCTGGGGACATGGAAACGTCCGGGGGTTTGGAATGTAGAAGAATTCGATCCGGATCCTTTCATGAGTCAGCTGAATAAACAAGGACTTCCCTGGCATGAAATTCTGGACGGAGACATCGAGTTTGAGAAATAAAGTTCTTATTGAAGTCCCATAACCGAAAGGAGAATTACAGAACATATTTCCAAAGCATTCCGTGGTGGAACTTATGTTTCACATCCAATTTCCCTTTCCAATCAATGCAGTCGCGCATTATTCAGTAAGACAAATAATGTTCACTGCATAAAGGTGGCTATGTCGTTGTATGTAATTTTCTG
>OMUV01000045.1 GCA_900314335.1 uncultured Prevotellaceae bacterium
CATGTCCGTGTCTGTAAATGCTTTAAGGTTTTCATAATGCTATGTTTTTGTTATCTGGTTTTATTCTGATCTTCAGCTGCTCAACCAGGGAAATGGTAGTTCTCTGGTGCAAGGGCTTGCTATATATTGACTGTTTCATGGCGAACTTTATGAAGGTTAGTCCTTGACGCGTTGCAAATATACGTAAATTATATTATGTGACGACTATTTTTGTGTTTATATTTCCTTTTTATTAGTGCCTGGTAAACAACATGCGCCCTTCTCCAATCCATTTATAGATGCGGGTTGGGGATATTTCTAATGTCTGCCAAGTCCTTCTCTTCAAAATTCATTTCTTCCGGCGGCGATTCTGACTATTCACGAAGCATATCCCTGAGGTCCACATGGGTGTGATAGCAGCGTGGTAGGAGAAAGAGTATACTTTTTAAAATTATTGCTGTCCGGTAAAACTTTTGGTTCTTTACCGATCTTCTAAATTCTGAAGAGGAAGTGCCGCGCGGGTCGCAGTGGGGCGAGTATGGGTGCGTAGCTGGTTGCTACGGGGAGAAGGGCGATGCAATCAATCAGATAGATACAAACAAATCAGGAGACAAGCACTCTTCCTCAGTGTTTATCTCCTGTAATTGTCTGCCTGAGCTTTTATGCTGCCGGCGTTATATGTCTCTGCCTTAAAAGTGGGGCAGTGAGACGATAGTCTGCTATTATGCTTCGGCGCTCTCTTCGGGCTTCATGTTGGTGTACACGTTCTGCACATCGTCGAAGTCTTCGAGCATGCCGACCATCTTGTCGATCGACTCCCTCTCCTCGGGCGTCACGTCCTTGAGGTCGTTGGGGATGTAGGTAAACTCGGCGCCGATCACATCGAGGCCGTGCTCCTCCAGATACTGCTGTATCTGACCGAAGCTCTTCGGGTCGCCGTAGATGGTGATCGAGTTCTCCTCGTCGTCGGTGTCGTATTCGTCGTCCACACCGTAGTCTATCAGGTCGAGGATCAGGGAATCCATGTCAAGTCCGTCCTTCTTATGGAAAGAGAATACACACTTATGGTCGAAAAGGAAGGCCAGAGAGCCCATGGTTCCGAGATTGCCGGAGAACTTGTTGAAGATGGAGCGCACGTCGGCTACTGTGCGTGTAGGATTGTCGGTGAGTGTGTCTACGAGGATAGCCACGCCGTGAGGGCCGTAGCCTTCGTAGGTCAGGCTCTTGAAGTCTGACTGGTCTTTGTCACTTGCATTTTTGATGGCGCGGAGAATGTTGTCCTTGGGCATGTTCTCGCGCTTGGCGTTGGCGATGATGGCACGCAGATGCGGGTTGTTTTCCGGTTCCGGACCGCCCTCGCGCACGGCGATGGTTATCTGTTTTCCGATTTTGGTAAATGTGCGGGCCATGTGCCCCCAGCGCTTCAGCTTGGTAGCTTTGCGGTATTCAAATGCTCTTCCCATTGGTCTGTTACTTAAGTGTTTTGAATATATTATAATAAAGTGATTATCTCTGTACAGCTCCTATCTCGCGCTCCAGAGCCTTGAGAATGTTGCCCATGGCCTTGTCGGTGCGCTCGTCTGTCAGGGTGCGCTCGTTGTCCTGCAGGATAAAGTTGACGGCATAGCTCTTCTTGCCCTTCAGGATCGTCTTGCCCTCGTAGGCGTCGAATAGTTTGATGCTCTGTATGAGCTTGCCTTCGGCCTTGCGGGCCACACGCTCTATGTCGGCAAACTTGACGCTCTTGTCTACGAGCAGGGCGAGGTCGCGGCTCACGGGCGGGAACTTGCTCAGCTTGCTGTAGAGCACCTTGTTGCGGCGGGTCAGCTTCATGATGGCCGACCAGTCGATGTCTGCATAGAATGTATCGTAGTCTATGTCGAAGTTGTTGAGCACGGTGTGCCTTACTATGCCCAGGCAGGCTACATGCTTGCCCTCGCGGGTGGAGTAGATGAGAGCGTTGCTCAGGAGCTCTCCCTCCGTAGTCTCGCTGACCTTGAGCGCATTCCTGCTTACACCGAGGCGGGCGAAGATATTCTCCACGTCGGCTTTGAGCTCGTAAACGGTGACAGCCTCCTTCTCCTTGATCCAGGAGTTGTGGTCGCGCTTGCCCGAGAGCCAGAGGGCCAGATGATACTCCTCCGAGTAGGCGGCAAAGTGATTGTCGGGTTTCAGACGTGATGCATCGTAATGATAGCTCTTGCCGAACTCGAAGAAACGGATGTCCTCGATTTTGCGATTGAGGTTGTGCTGTATATTCTCCAGTCCGCCGAACAGAAGTGTCTGCCTCATCACGCCGAGATCGGAGCTGAGCGGATTCTGCACCTTGACGGCCTTGTCAAGCGGCATGCTCTTTAGCGGCTCATAGTAGGAGACCTTGGTGAGCGAGTTGTTGAGCACCTCGTTGAAGCCGCAGCCTACGAGCTGCTCGCTCACTATCTGCTGCAGGGCCTGCGAACGGTCGTTCTCGCCCTGAATGGTGAGGGTGGAGTTGATGGAGGAGGGGATCTCCACGTTGTTGTAGCCGTATATGCGCAGGATGTCTTCCACTACATCGCAGGGGCGTGTGACATCTACGCGATAGGGCGGTACAGCAAGCTTCAGCCCGTCTTCGCGGTCCTCCAGTATCTTCATCTCGAGGCTTGTGACTATTCCCTTGATGGTGTCGTGGCCTATCTCCTTGCCTATGAGGTCGTGTACATAGTCATATTTCAGGTCGACGATGAAATCGTCGAATTCGTGCGCCTTGACATCCCTTATCTCCATGGAGATGGTGCCGCCGGCAAGCTGCTTGGCCAGTATGGCGGCCTGCTTGAGGGCGTATATCTGACCGCGGGGGTCGATGCCGCGCTCGAAGCGGAAACTGGCGTCGGTCGACAGGCCGTGGCGGCGGGCGCTCTTGCGTATCCAGGTAGGATTGAAGTATGCGCTCTCAAAGAGCACGTCCTTTGTCGTGTCGTATGTGCCCGAGCCTTTGCCTCCGAATACGCCGGCGATACACATGGGCTCCTCCGTATTGCAGATGGCCAGATCGCGGTCGCTGAGTTTGTGCTCCACGCCATCGAGAGTGACAAACGGAGTGCCCTCGGGCATGGTGCGCACGACGATCTTGTTGCCCTTGATCATGTCGGCGTCAAAGCAGTGAAGCGGCTGGCCGTAGGCGAACATGATATAATTGGTGATATCCACGATGTTGTTGATGGGGCGCTGGCCTATCGACTCCAGACGCTGCTTCAGCCAGTCGGGACTCTCCTTTACGGTGCATCCCTTGATGCTCACGGCGGCGTAGCGCGGGCAGGCCTCCGGCTCTCTCACCTCTATGTCGATGTCCAGATCGTGATTGTCCACATGGAAGTCGTCGACAGAGGGGCGGTGCAGGGATGTCTTGTAGCCATTGCGCACGAGCCAGGCGTAGAGGTCGCGCGCCACACCGTAGTGGGAGCAAGCATCGGAACGGTTGGGCGTGATGTCCACCTCTATTATCCAGTCGCTCTCCAGATTGTAGTATTTGGCGGCGGGGATGCCGGGCTTTGTGTCGGACGGCAGCACGATGATGCCGCTGTGGTCCGAGCCTACGCCTATCTCGTCCTCGGCGCAGATCATGCCGAAGCTGTCCACACCGCGCAGACGCGATTTCTTTATCTTGAACTCCTTGTCGCCGTCGTAGAGCACGCATCCGAGCGTGGCTACCATCACCATCTCGCCGGCCTTGACATTGGGCGCGCCGCATACTATCTGTACCGGTTTGCCGTCGCCGAGGTCTACGGTGCACACATGCATGTGATCGCTGCCGGGATGCGGTTCGGCCGTGAGCACCTTTGCGGTTACTATTCCTTCGAGGCCGCCTCTTATGGCCGGCTTCTCTGTCAGGCTGTCTACTTCCAGTCCTATAGAAGTCAGCGCCGCGGTTGTCTCCTCGGGTGTAAGGTCAAAATCAACGTACTCTTTAAGCCACTTATATGATATGTTCATAGTTATATAATTCTATTTTCTGAACGAGAAATCCTTATGTACAATAATTCGAACGCAAAATTACAACTTATCCCGCTAACTCAGAAACATAAACAGCGAAAATTGCTTTCTCCGAGTCATGTAAGCCTGTCTTTATATACCGCCGGCTGCGCCCGATGACATTCCCCGGCATGGTACTCATGCGAAGGAACACATGCTTCATCCCCGTTATGCGCAAATGCGACCATGTATTCATAAGCAACCGGGAGGGTATAAATTGTGAATGTTTCGCTGTGCGCAGAGCGCCGTTTGCGCACACCGCGAAAACCGTCCCGCATGCTGAGATGCTCACATAGGACCTGAGTGAAACTACATTTGAGGTAGTTCTTCTCGTCTCAAATGTAGTTTTAGCCTTTCGGGAGTACTGAAAATCATATAGTTGCAAAGGGCGAAAAATGGCCTCTGGAGACGCCTCGATTGCGAGCAAAGAGAATCAATAAGCGCGGCGTTAACTGGGAGGGCCGCTGCAGCGCGGCCCAAGAGCGAGACGGTGAATCTTACGTGCTGTAAGCGGCGAGAAATTAATATCGCGTATTCATTCGCGCACTTTCTTGTGCGGCGGACAGCCCCTGAGGGCAGGGGCCCTCCCAGCTATTTTTCGCTCATATGCAGAACACGAATCATACATCAATATGTTGTCATCCTCCTATACGGTTGATTTAATTTCGCCATTCGAAAATAGCACCCTTTTCCCCATTATTGAAAAGGCATTCTCAACACTTCAAAAAACGGGTCCGCATACGATGATGCTCACATAGGACCTGAGTGAAACTACATTTGAGGTAGTTCTTCTCGTCTCAAATGTAGTTTTGACCTTCCGGGAGCGCTGAAAATCATATAGTTGCAAATGGTCAATTATCCTATCAATAACGGTACAGAGAATGGGGCACTGTGTTTGCCGGACAGTAATAGATGGAATACGGTTTGTTTGTCCTGAAACCGGCATTGAGGGCGGATTTGCAGCTATAACGGCGCCTGTAAGACTGCAATATTTTAAGGGAGCGACGCATATTTGGAGAAAACACGACTCCCATCTGTTACAGTTCCATTTGTTTTCCTATTTTTGTAATTGAATGCAACCATGAATACGGAACAATGTGAATATTGTGGTGTTTAGAAACCGATTTATAATTCTTTACTGATAATACGTGTATGAAAGATTTCCTATGTTTAGCATTTGGACTCTCGATGTATGTCCTTGCTCCGTCTTGTGCTTTGGCACAGACCAAACCGGCGTTTACTTATGACGAGCAGAAAGAGGTCGCCGCGGCCGAAATGGGAGTGGAGCGCGTGGCTCCGGGATTTGTTCCCACCTGTCTTCTGAGCGCGCCCGACAACAATACTACCCTGTGGGTGCAGGTAGACCTCGGCAGCAGGCAGAGAATAGACGGCATCAAGGTGCTGCCCGGTTGTGCCGCCTGGGGTAAGTATTACGGAGGCTTCCCTGTGAGATTTTATATCTCTGTGTCCGATGATCCTTCTTTCAGCTCGTCGGTAGTATATGCAGATTACACCTCGATGGGCGAATTCCCCAATCTTTCTAATCCAGAATTCAAAGTGCTGACCTTAGATTCCAGGACATGTGAGGGCCGTTATGTGCGGTTTACCGCTACACAGCTTCGTGACAACAGATTGGTGCTGCGTCGCCTCCGTGTTCTGCAGAACGGAAAGGATATAGCCCGTGGCTGCGCTGTGACGAGCAGTACACCCAATAGCGAGAATTTGCAGGACCTGACTGCTCAGGATCGCCCCGGAGGCGAACTGGTGGTGACGGACAATCCTGCTAATGTTATTCCCGTCTCGCAGTGGAAGGCTCCCAAACAACTCATCGAGACCCCTCTCACCGGTATTACCCTTCATGACGGAGTCCTGAAGACCGTGATGGAGAACAATATCTATTATTTGCTCCATTCGTTTACCTTTGATGAACTCGTGCGCAACTTCCGTCTGAAAGCGGGCATTCCGGTGCAGCCTTTTAATCCCAACTTCGACAGGTTCTGGATGAAGGAGCTCCCGGGCTCGGAGGCCGGACGCTTCCTGATGAGCGCGGGCAACACACTGCGCTGGATGGATAATGCTGAGCTCCGCAAGGAGATGAACGACATCGTGGATGTCATCGACCAGTGTAAGGAGCCCGATGGCTACTGTATGGCCTATCCCAAGGGCGCCATATTCACGGGCGAGAGAGGAGCGTATACGCGCAGCTGGGTATCGCAGGGGCTCATCGAGGCGGGCTTCGGCGGCAATCAGAAAGCTTTCACCCTGCTTCGCGGATTCTATGACTGGTTTGACCATTGCCCCTTCCTGCCGGAGATCAGGCAGCGGGCCATGCAGGGCGTGCAGGGTATGATACCTATCACGCGTACGTATTTCACGCCCGTGGGCAAGCCGGAGGACATCCAGACGGCCCAGCGCTATTATCAAGACAACTGGTGGATGGATTCGCTCAGCGCCCACAAGCCGAGCGCTATATGGCGCTATCCTTACGACCGCGCGCATAACTATCTCGTGACTACCTTCGAGGCTTATATGGATCTGTATCTGGCTACCGGCGCCGGGAAATATCTGGACGCTATGGTCGGTGCATGGGATCTGATGCATGACAATTGGGAATTCCCCGGCGGCTCTCTCGCTATTAATGAGGGCGACCTGATATACAATCCGCACAGCCTGTGGCTCAGCAGGGAGTGCGGCGAACTCTGCGGCAACGCTTTCTGGGTCCGCTTCAATCAGCGCTTCCACCATCTCTTCCCCCAGCAGATGAAATATGTCGATGAGATGGAAAAGTCCATCTACAATGTCATTATCGCCAATCAAGTGGGTAAAAACGGTATCCGCTATTTCGCCAAACTGAACGGGCATAAGTACGGCCCTCACGGCGCCGTGAAAAACTTTATGATGAACACATGCTGCGAGGGGCAGGGCGCGCGTATGTACGGCACTCTCCCCGAGTACCTCTATTCTACGGCTTCCGACGGAGTGTATGTCGATATGTATGCCGGCTCGGATTTCAAATGCAAGCTGGGCGGCGGGTTCAGCTTCTCCACCGATACCCGGTTCCCCTACGACGGGAAGGTGTCGATTACGATCACTGGGAATAATCCTGTGAAGACCAAACTTTACCTCCGCATCCCCACCTGGACACAGAGCGCTGTGGCAATCAGGGTGAATGGAAAGTCAGCGGGCAAAGGCAAGGCCGGCACGTACTGTGTCCTCAGCCGCACTTGGAAGCCGGGCGATCGCATCGAATTCGTCTTGCCCATGCCGATGAAGACCACGCTGTATACCGGTATGGAGCCCGGTTTCGAGAAAGCGCACTACTGTCTGGAGTATGGCCCCATTATGATGGCCGCCGTGCGCACATCGGGCGAGGGGAATATAGAGATCCCTGCTTCACCGCGCGATATCGCATCCCGGCTCGTTCCCGTGGCGGGCAAACCGCTCCACTTTACCGTGAAAGGCGCAGAAGGCGTAGAATACTGGCCCTATTACGAAGTTCAGGAGGAGAACTTTACGTGTTTCCCGAAATTTTTGAAATAGCGCGAGACATCTCCTGATTTTGTGCCCTGAACGTGTTAGGGTCTGCCGCAGATGACGGCGGTCCGGTAAAACATATTTACAGAGCAATATATTAGAGCTGATTCCATCTATTGGGGTCAGCTCTAATCTACATGGGTAGATGTGTCACTTCAGCCGCATTCGGAAACCTTCGGAGGGAATGCGACATGGTCGTCACAAAACAGTGTGCCGCGTCTGAGCAAAACAAAGAAAAACGAAAATGGTGATACGAAAAAAGCTATGCCGAATGAATCTCGACATAGCTTTCTGTTGGTACGCCCTCAGGGGCTCGAACCCTGGACCCATTGATTAAGAGTCAATTGCTCTACCAACTGAGCTAAGGGCGCTTAACCTATAAGCATCTCTTCCGAAATGCGAGTGCAAAGTTATATACTTATTTTGAATTGACAAAATATATCGGCCGAAAATTTGCTTTCTTCTCGATTTTTGCTCGTGTTTATGCGCATTGCAGAGCGTGCGGCGGGGCGTTTAATCGAGGTCAAAGTATCCCGTCACGCCTCTGCGCTCCAGGATGTGGAATGGTATGTTTCTCTCTGATATGGCCTCCTTTACAGCATCGTGGACGAGCTCGTGGGTGTTGTTGTTCTCGCTGAGATGGCAGAGGAATAGCTCCTTAAGTGAGGGAAAATCATGCGTGGCGAGAAATTTTGCCGCTTCTGTGTTGGAGAGGTGACCCATGGCACCCGCTATCCTCTGGCGCAAATGGTAGGGATAGGGGCCGTTCTCTAGCAGGTCGTTGTCATAGTTGGACTCCAGCACCAGATAGTCCGCCTGTGTGGCCCTCGCAGTTATTTCATCGGTGATGCGGCCGCAGTCGGTGACCAGCACGAAGCGTTTGCCGTCCGCCTCGATGGTGTAACCGCTGCAGTCGGCGCTGTCGTGAAGCACATCGAAGGCCTCTATCGTGAAGCCCCCTATCTGAAAGGGCACTCTCTTCTGGAGCGTGTATACCTGCTCTCTGGGTATCTTGACATGGATGCGGAAGTTTGATTTCACTCTCTGGTGCACGATGTCGGTGGCGTATACCGGCACACGCAGGTATATGGCCATAGACGAGACGGCCGAAATATGGTCTGTATGATCGTGGGTGAGGATGATGGCCTTGATGCTACTACAGTTTACACCATAGGCTTTCATGTATTTCTTCATCTTGCGGTATCCCACCCCTGCGTCTATCAGAATGCTGTCCGTGGAGCATTCCAGAAGGTATGAGTTGCCGCTGCTTCCGCTGCCGAAAGAAAGAAATCTCATCATTTTTAGACTAAAATTCTCGCGAAGATACTAAATTAGGCGGACTTATTGTTAATTTTGCCAAGGAGAAATACGTGTTTTCATCGAATATGAACAGATTTTCATTGGTTGGCGTCCTGACTTTGGCTTTAATGGTTTCCTGCGGGGACTCGGACGAGCAGAAAGCGGCCGAAGCCTGTGCGCGCCATTTCGCATACGATTATTTCAATTTCAAATACGTCGACGCCCTGAAGTATACCACCGCCGACACGCGTGAGGTATTGTCGTTCCTGTCCTCCAATATGACGCACCGTGTGATAGACAGCCTGCATCTGGTCACCGACACGCCCGCTATCACGCTGAAGCATGTCGAGCTCTCGGGTGACACGGCTGCGACGGCGCGCTTCGAGGTGGAGCATGTAATAGTCATGGACACGATAGGGCAGTATCCCCGCGTGGCTGACAAGGTGCGCAGCTATCAGCTTGCTCTGGTTCGTAAAGGGAACGAGGGATGGAAGGTCAGAATGGAAGCCCCACTGCGAAGTGAAGAGTGAAATCGCGCGAGAAGCGGGGATGAAGCAGCGGAAAATGTTCGCGCGTTGAGGTGTAATAAGGATTGACGGCCTTCATGCCTCCGTCAAAACGCAGCACAAAATAATCTAGATTGAATCGAAGTCCCAGGCCATAGGCCACAGCGAGCTGCTTGAGGAAATTGTGAAACTCAAACTTGCCGCCGGTCTGGTCGGGATAATCTCGTGTCGTCCATATGTTGCCCGCGTCGGCAAAGATGGCGCCGTGCAATTTCCAGAACAGGAATGTGCGATACTCGAGGCTGAAATCGAACTTCAGGTTTCCCGTCTGGTTGATAAAGTCGATCTTTCCGTCGTTACTCCTGTACTTCCCGGGGCCGAGCCCGCGTACCTGCCAGCCGCGCACCGAGTTGGCGCCGCCTGCGAAATAACGCTTCTCGTAGGGGACTATCGTGGCATTGCCGTAGGGCAGGGCTATGCCGAGGTTCGTGTGGAGCGCCACGGCGTTGCGTTCGTCGATGACAAAGTTTTTGACAAAATCGAAGTCGGCCTTGGCGTATTGGGCAAAGGCGATGTTAAAGAGCTTGTAGTGGCCGTCGGCGTTGCGCGGGGCATGAAAGAGTTCGGAGATGAGATACAGCAGATTGCCCGCGGTCTCGAGCGAGAATTTCATGCTGTAAGCGTTGTCCTTATAGTTGAGCTGGCGCTGGTCGAGAGCCTTGGAGGAATTGTAGACCAGGCTATAGGCGGAGCGCATTATGAACAGATCCTCGTAGGAGTAGCGCAGGATGGAGTTGCGCGAGGTGTTGTTCTCGAGGTAGTCGCGGCGGAATGTGTCCGAGATCCACGGCATAAACACGTAGTTGAGGCTTATCAGGTCGAGGCGGTGGCGCAGGTGGTTCATCCACGAGTTCCATGTGTAGCGTACTGAGGCCGTTAGTGTGCGGCGGTGAAACTCGGGGCGGTCCTGCGTGTTGTAGACCAGCGAGAGCACGGAGTTGAGCACACTGCTGTGATTGCGCTTCTGCAGCGACTTGATAAGGATGGGCATCTTGAGGTTGGCCTCTAATGTGAACTCGATATAGTTCTCGTTGTTGTTGTAATCCTCCAGGCCGCCAAGGGCTTCAAACGCGCCGCGAAGCTTGATGTCAAAGTCCTCTGCGCCGTGGAAGAGATTGCGGTTCTCATAGGAAACGGCGGCTGCGGCTCCGAGATCACCGGCCATGTTAGTACCTTCTACCTCAAAGCCCACGGAATTGATGCCCTGTGTGTGAAAGTTGACGTCCGTAGTCAGATAGCCGGGGCCATTGCTTCTGAGCGTCCTGGCCGTATCTTCGCGGATGTCGATTGAGGAGTAATCGTTGAGCGGCAGGGCGGAGAGACGCCGGAACGTGGACTGGATGACCGAGCTGTTGTAGTATTTCCCCTCGCGTACCAGCACATTTTTGAGCAATATCTTGTCCCTAAGCAGCGGCCGCCCGTAGACATAGAGGCTGCCGTTGGCACCGTCGCTCACTGTGTCCGTAGGAGCGAGGCGGCCTGCCATTACGCTGTCCCTGTCCATGTTGTAGTAGACGTTCACCCTCCCTATCTTGTAGCGCCGGTGAGCCTTGAGTGAGTCCTTGATAGCGTCGATGTAGGAGACATTGACTGTGAGAGACACATTGCGCGAAGAGCTGGTGGTGTCGGCTATGAAGTTGACAAAGTCGCGATTGACATAATAATAGCCGGCGTCCTGCAGCAGGCGTACTATCCTGTCGCGCTCCGTCTCGAGGATGCTCACGTCGCAGGGCATCCCCTTGTAGAGGGCTGAGGCGTTCATGTTCTCCTTCTTAGAAAGAATGGCGCGCGCAGAGTCGTGCTCTATCTTCCAGTCGATGTGGTCGATGGTATAGAGCGTCCCGGGGCTGAGCGTGTAGGTCACCTTTGTCCTCCTCTTGCGTGTCTTCTGCTGGAGAGATGCGCCGGCATGGAGGTAACCCTGTCCGACGAGGGCGCTCCGCATGTCCGCCACGCTCCTGACGGCCAGAAGCGAGTCGTAGATCACGGGCGGCTGACCCATGCGGTGCAGCCTGTGGTGGCGCGACGTGTCGCGGCCGGCCATGCAGTATATGCCGAGGGGTACCTTGACGGCGCCGAACCATTTGGAGTTGGGCCGCTGACGGATGCACCGCTCATATTGGGTGGCGTCCACTCCCTTGTCCGTGCTTACCAGTTTGGTCTCCGACAATATCGTCTGGCCATCGGAGAGAAACTTCTCGGCAGAACAGCCCGACAGCAACAATAGCGCGATGACCGCTATTGCCGGACAGGCAAATCTATGTTTAAGGTAGGGCAACAGTATTGATTAAGCCTTGTTTCTATTCGTTCGCTTCCTCACGGGCCTTGCCCATGTTCATGAAGTCTTTCTTTCTGAGCTGGAAACTGTTGGTGAGATATTTGTCCCTCACGATCTGGTTCTGAGCAAGCTCTTCTGGCGTGCCCTGAAAGAGTATGCGCCCTTCAAAGAGCAGGTAGGCGCGGTCGGTGATGGAGAGCGTCTCCTCGACATTGTGGTCGGTGATGAGGATGCCGATGTTGTGATATTTCAGTGTCCAGACGATATACTGGATGTCCTCCACGGCGATGGGGTCCACTCCGGCAAACGGTTCGTCGAGCATGATAAACTTGGGGTCGATGGCCAGGCAGCGCGCTATCTCCGTCCTGCGGCGCTCGCCGCCCGAGAGGCGGTCGCCGAGGTTTTTGCGGACCTTCTGCAGGTGGAATTCGCTGATCAGGCTCTCCAGCTTCTCTCTCTGGTACGACTTGGGCTTGCCCGTCATCTCCAGCACTGCGGCGATGTTGTCCTCAACGCTCAGTTTCCTGAACACCGACGGCTCCTGCGCCAGATAGCCTATGCCGGCCTGCGCCCGCTTGTAGACGGGGTAGGACGTGATGTCCTTGTCGCCGAGGTAGACATGCCCTCCGTTGGCCTTGATGAGGCCTGTAGTCATATAGAATGAAGTGGTCTTGCCTGCGCCGTTGGGGCCCAGAAGCCCCACTATCTCTCCCTGCCTGACGCTGAAGGAGACATTGTTGGCCACTGTGCGTTTGCCGTAGATCTTTACCAGTCCTTCTGCCCTCAACACCAACGGGGTGTTGTCTTGTTTTTCCTGACTTACCTGCTCGGTCATTTGATGTATACTAATCCAATGTCTGCAAAGATACTAATTAAAAATGACAACATTCCCACCGTATGTAGATTATTGTGAATGACAGCATCTCTGGGCGCGTAACGAACGGGAATGACAAGCCGGCGGAATTGCCGGAATATCGTAGAGGCTATAAAAACAAAAATCCGTATGACCAATCATACGGATCTTGTGGGCAAAGATGGATTCGAACCACCGAAGACGAACGTCAGCAGATTTACAGTCTGCCCCATTTGGCCACTCTGGAATTTGCCCTTGTTTATTTGTTTATCCTACGCGAGAATGCTATCATCTTGAGCGCCGTCACAGCGTACTCATCACCCTTGTTGCCGAGGATGCCGCCAGAACGTTCCTCCGCCTGCTCCTGACTGTTAGTCGTGAGGAGACCGAAGATTACCGGTATTTTCTGGCTGACGTTCAGTTCGGCAATGCCGGAGCTCACGGCCTGACAGATATAGTCGAAGTGGGGTGTGTCGCCACGTATCACACAGCCGATGGCTATCACCGCGTCTACTTCGCCGCTTTTCACCATCTGAGCACTGCCGTAAATCAGTTCAAAGCTCCCGGGTACAACCTCTACCTTGATGTCTCCGCTTTCCACGCCATTTTCTTTGAGCGTCTTGACGGCTCCGTCGAGCAGGGCTTTGGTGATGTTATCATTCCATTCGGCTACGACAATCCCCACTCTCATACCCTTTCCGTCGGGTACGGGCGACATGGTGCTGTCACTTAGCTGAAATGTATTGCTTGACATCGTTATTTCCCTTGTTGTGCCATGGCTTCCGGGCAGATTACTTCTTCTCTACCGTAGCTCTCTCGATATATTTGTCTATCTCCTGCTGCATCGCGCTCTGTACGTATTTGTCTTTTACTTCCTGATAGAGAGCGATGGCGTCATCATATTTGTTCTGCGACTCGAGCACTTCGCCGGCCTTTACGAGGTAGACGGGGCTCAGAGAATTGTTGTCAGCCGTGCTGGCAGCCTTCTTGAACTGCTCCACAGCCTTGTCCAGCTGTCCGAGCGATGCGTAGCAGTCGCCGATAGCACCGATGGCCTCAGCTTCAATCATCTCGTCGCCCGCAGTAGAGTATTCCTTGAGATATTTAAGCGCATCCTGCGGCTTGTCCATGTTGTAGAGGCAGATGCCGGCGTAGAAGTTAGCGAGGTTGCCGGCCTTTGTGCTGCTGTACTGCCTGGCCACACTCAGAAAGCCCGGGAAGCCTGCTCCGTCACCGTTGAGCGCCTTCTGGAAGTCGCCCGCGGCAAAGTATTCCTGACCCTTTGCGAGGATGGTGGAGGCTTTGTTCTCATTGGGAATGCTCACAAAGTTGTGATACAACAGGCCGCCGCCCACCAGTACGATGATTGCAGCCACTACAATGATTACGGCTTTTTTCTGCTTGATAAAGAAGCTCTCCGAACGATTGATAACGTCGGCCAAGCCCTTCTGATTGTCATCTATCTTTTGTGTTGCCATTGCGATTCTTAGTGTTATTGCGTTAAAGCACGGCAAAATTAAGCCTTTCCTACGAAATGATGAAATTTTTACGCGCCTTTTTTTGTCCCTATGCTTTTTTCCCCGGCTTATGCCCTTCTGCTAAGGGAAAAATATTAAATTCGCAATCAAAATAATGCAGATGATACTAAATCGACTGACTCTGCTCAATTACAAGAACATTGCGGCGGCCGACATCGCTTTTTCTCCCAAGATCAATTGCCTGACAGGCTCCAATGGCGAGGGGAAAACCAATGTGCTCGACGCTGTCTTCTATCTCTCCTTCGGTCACAGCGCGTCCGTCATGACCGATGCGCTGGCCGTACGTCACGGGGAGGAGGAGATGATGCTGCAGGGGCGCTATGTGGCCGACGACAAGACGGGCTACGACGTGACTGTGGCCGTAAAGCCGCACAAGAGCAAACGCCTCAGCGTGAACAAGAAGGCCTGCCGCCGCATAGCCGATCACATAGGCCTCATACCGCTTGTTATGGTATCGCCCGAGGATACCGACCTGGTGAAGGGCGGGGGAGAGGCGCGCCGCAGGTTTATGGATATAGTCATCTCGCAATATGATCGCGTATATCTCAACGCTCTGCTGGCTTACAACAAGGCCCTGCGTCAGCGCAACGCCCTGCTGAGAGCCGAGGCTGAGCCCGACCCTCTGATGATGGACATCTACGAGCTGGAGATGGCAGAAAAGGGCGAACTGATCTTCGCCTCGCGCCAGCGTCTGGCCGAGCGTATCGAGCCTTTGTTTGCGCGCTATTACGCCGCCATCTCGTCGTCCTCCGAGACGCCTTCGCTCAGGTATGTCTCCCACTGCCAGCGGGGTCCGCTGCTCGCCACACTACGCGAGGGACGCCAGCGCGACCGCATCGTAGGCTATTCGCTCCACGGCATACACCGCGACGACCTCGAAATGTCGCTCGGCGATTACCCCATTAAGAGCGAGGCCTCGCAGGGACAGACCAAATCGTTCCTCCTGGCGCTGAAGTTTGCACAGTTCGGCCTGCTTCGCTCCGCCGGAGTGCAGGAGACACCGCTGCTGCTGCTCGACGACCTCTTCGACAAGCTCGACGAGGAGCGTGTGGGCCAGATAGTAAGGCTCGTGAGCGGCGATGACTTCGGACAGATATTTATCACGGATACCGATCGCGAACGCCTGAGCCCGATACTGGAGAGGGCGCAGGGAGACTATAAAGTGTTCTCTGTGAGAGACGGGGAGGTGACGTTATGAAGCGGACGGATGCAGAGTCTGTAGGCAACTTGATGGCGCAATGGCTGCGGGCCAGCGGGCTGGAGACACCGCTCAACGAATATCGTGCCCTTCAGGCGTGGTCTGTTGTGGTCGGGCCGCTGGTCGCGAAAGCCACTACCGACATCAAGATTTACAATCAGACACTCTTCGTAAAGGTTCGCTCATCTGCGCTCAGAGGCAATCTGTTTATGCAGCGCAAGGAACTGGTGAAGAAAATCAACGAGCGCGTAGGCGCAAACGTGATCTCGGACATCATGCTGCGTTGAGGTCGAAGTCTGCCTTTTATAATAAGCGTGAAGAGCGGGGTGTCAGACCTCATGCGCGCGGAGACGAAGCCGCCGTATCCTATGGCTGCTGAAAAATGATGTACGTCTTCCCTCTCTAAAAAACTGAAAATCCCTGGAGTGAAAGCCGGAGATGCTAACGCGGTAATGATCTAAGTCAAGCATGCCGTGATGTCTGCAAGGTCGGCATTGTAAAGCCTTCCCGACTTCCTTACTACCAATTCATCAACACAATTCTAAGAATACAAAAACAAGGCACATAAAACGTATACGTGCCTTGTTTTAAAAATATGTCCTGAAGTATCTCTCGTGTGCGGGAGGCTTTTCAGACTAAGCTGAATGAGCTGTGTGAAGAGCCTGTCTTATCCCGCGAAGTCAGGAGAGGATGGCTGTTGTCAGTTCTCCCAGGGAATATCCGATGGCTCGCTTGCGAAAGGCGAATCGCCGAAGATACGGCTACGGGAATCTATACCCCCGCTCGGATTTTCGTTCTTTATTTTACCGCCGTCTACCCATTTGCCATTTGCGTCGGAAATACTCCAACTTGTTTGCGATAAGTATGAAGTGCCCTCTACGATAATTTCCTCCACACGGGGTGCGATATATGCTTTTTTATGTTTTCCTGTCATAGTCTGATAATTTTATCTCGTAGTGGACGACCATTCTACACGTAGATAAAATAATTTATCTCGCAGTAGAATTAGCCCCTCTGCGGGGCGATGATCCTTACGTTGTTTCACGGGTTCGGGGAATGCCTTCCGGTCGTCTGAGGCGGGCCTTGGAAACTACCTTTGAGCGCGTAGACGATGAATCATCCCTTCCCGAGAACACTCTTTTCCGTATGCTCCATAAAACCCTTCCGCTTGCGCGGATTCTCACATAGGACCTGAGGAAAACTACCTCAAATGTAGTTCTACTCGTCTCAAATGTAGTTTTGGCCTTTCGGGAGCGCTGTTTTTCAATCACTTAAAAAAGGGCAAAAATCGCCCTTTCCGTGGTCACAGAAATGCGCATTCTATACCATTAGCCATATTGCGGGGCGGACTGATAAGAGCGAATATTAATAATGTGAGCGGCGCTAACTGGGAGGGCAGCTGCCCTCAGCGGCCAAGTGCGAGTCGGAAAATCTTACATGCTGAAAGCGGCGATAAATTAGTATCGCGTATTTCTTCGCGCACGTTCATATGCGGCGGCCGGCCCCTGAGGGCAGGGGCCCTCCCAGTTATTTCCCGCGCATATGCATTATCGCGCCTCTTCGCGCACGTTCATATGCGGCGGCTGGCGACCGCTGGGGCAGCGGTCCTCCC
>OMUV01000147.1 GCA_900314335.1 uncultured Prevotellaceae bacterium
CTGTCTTCCGCGGGCCTTGTCCGATGGCCTGCGGAGAGGAAATTAATCTTGAAAATGGTGATTTACTCGAGACGGCGCCTGAGGAAGAAACTGCGGGTGCAGAGGAAGAAGAGCACGACGCCGGCGGCGTTGACGAAAAAGTTCATCCAGAACGCCGCGTTGTATCCCCAAAGGTCGCTGACCCATCCTCCGCAGAATATGCCTATGCCCATGCCCACGCCCCAGGAGACGAGGATGGACGAGTTGGCTGTGCCGCGCTGGTTGTGGCGCGCCGTGGCTACGAACATGTTGAGGAATGCGGGGTACATGTGGCCGTTGCCCAGGCCGAGCAACAGGGCCGAGGTGTAGTAGGCCACGGGGCTGCGGAAGGCCACGAAGATGAGGTAGGCGAGCAGCGAGATGCACATGCCCTCGGCGGCGTTGTGTGTGAGGCGGCCCTTGCGCAGCGCGCCGGCGCCCTGAAAGCGCGATGCCATGAGGCCCGCGCTGATGAGGAAGAAGAACGCGCCCGTTCCGCCCGTGATGCCGAGCTCCTGCTTGCTGTAGAGGGCGACATAGGTGCTCAGCAGGCCCCACGAAAAGGCGAACATCGCGATGTTGATGCTCATGAGCCACGCGCGGTTGAGGAAGAAGCGGTCCAGCGAGAGCGGACGCTTGGAGGCGACCTTCTCGCGCTTGGGCAACTTGACAGTCGCGGCGACGGTCATGGCGGCCACGGCGATGGCGAACGACAGCCAGAAGAGCACGGCGAAGTTGGACACATATTTATATATGTACACGCCGGCGCTCGGGGCGATGGCCATGCTCAGGTTGTTGCTCAGGCCGTAGAAACCGAGGCCCTCATTGCGGCGCGAGGAGGGGAGCACGTCGATGGCGGCTGTGCTGTTGGCCACGGTGACCACACCGAACGGCAGGCCGTGGAGCGTACGCACAATGGCGAACATGAGCAGCGTCGAGGCGATGGGATAACCGGCGAAGAACGCCGCAAACAGCGCCACGCTCCACAGCAGCACCGTGCGGCGGTCGAAACTGTCCACGATAAAGCCGCTGAAGAGCCGCGCCACGATCTCCGCCACCACATAGCCCGAGAGCACCACCCCGATCATCCCGCCCGGGGCGTGAAACTGCTCGGAGAGGTAGATGGGGAGCAGCGGCGTGAGCAGGTAGAAGGCGAAGTACATCATAAAGTTGACCGTCATCACCCGCAAGTAGTTGGTATTCCAAAGTTTCTCCATACGGCGATTGTGTTTCATCCGGTGTGTCTGCGGCGCTTTACTTCAGGCCCTGCGGCGCGATGGCTCAGGTTCGCCGCGCATTGGCTTATTGCGGCCGCGCGTTTTGCCAAGCCTTGCTGTGCGTTCTCAAGCCCTGCGGCGAGTCGAGCCTGGGCGGCAGACTTCAGATGACGCTGCAAAGTTAGCTCCTTTGCCGCGAGCCGGCGCCCCGGGAGAGGACAATAAAAATCCCGCGGGCTTCTCTACCCGCGGGAAATAAATATACTCTTTGCAATTTTGTTGCTAAAAATGAATGTTCTGCGACCGTAATTTACGCATCCGGCGCTCCTGATACCGGTAATGCGGCTTGTTTAGTGCGCCGCCCAATTAGTCTCGTGCTTCATAGCCTCCGGCAAATTTGCAATAGCCTCCGGCGCGTGCTTCATTGCCTCCGGCAAAAGCATTGCTGCCTTTGTCTAAAGCCTTACCACCTTCGCATCAATCTTTGCGGCAGCGGCTTGGTCGCAAAGGGGCTCAGATGCCGGCCTCTTCGACGGCCTTATCAACGGCTGCGTTCAGGCCGTCGGCGTTGTGGCCGCCGGCGGTAGCGAAGTGGGGAGCGCCGCCACCGCCTCCGCCTATCAGTTTGGCGGCGTTGCGGATGATCTGGCCGGCGTTGAGGTTGTGGTCCTTGATGAGGTCCTTGCTGATCATGAGGGTGAGCATCGGTTTGTTGTTCACGATGCTGCCCAAGATGCAGAACAGTCCCTCGGGCACGGCCTGAAGCGCCTTGAAGGCGAGGTTCTTGGCCACGTCGGGCGACACGGGGAGCACCTTCTTGATGAGCGTCACACCGCCCGGGCGCTTCTCGGCGTTCTTGACGAGCGAAGCGGCCAGTTCCTCGGTCTGCCGCTGCATGTAGGCCTCTATCTGTTTGTGCAGGGAGCTGTTCTCCTCGATGGTCTTGCGTGCGGCGGCCTTGAGGTCCTTGGCGTTGTTGAAGAAGGCGCTGAGCCCCTCGAGGATGTCCTGCTGCTTGTACATCAGTTCCTCGGCGGCCTTGCCGGTGATGGCTTCTATTCTCCTCACGCCGGCAGCCACGGAGCTCTCGCTCAGGATGTGGAAGAGGCCGAGGCGGCCTGTGCTGTGAGCGTGGCAACCGCCGCAGAGCTCGATGCTGTGGCCGAATTTCACAACCCTCACCTTGTTGCCGTACTTCTCGCCGAAGAGCGCTATGGCCCCCATCTTCTTGGCCTCGTCGAGGGGCATGTCGCGGTGCTCCTCGAGGGGAATGTCGGCGCGGATCGCGGCGTTGACTATGCGCTCCACCTGACGTATCTCCTCGGGCGTCACCTTCTGGAAGTGGGAGAAGTCGAAGCGCAGGTAGTCGGGCATGACGAGCGAACCCTTCTGCTCGACGTGGGTGCCCAGCACACTGCGCAGCGCGTAGTCGAGCAGGTGAGTGGCGGTGTGGTTGGCTTCGCTGCCGGCCCTCCAGTCCTTGTCTACCTCGGCGGTAAACTCGGCCTCGGGGTGCTTCGGCAGGGCGTTGGTGATATGCAGAGCGAGATTGTTCTCGCGCTTGGTGTCGACGATATCGATGGTCTCCTCGGCGGATACCAGGCGGCCGCGGTCGCCTACCTGTCCGCCCATCTCGGCATAGAACGGCGTCACGTCGAGCACTATCTCATAGTGTTTCTTGTTCTTCTGCACCACGGCGCGGTAGCGTGTGATGTGGCACTTGTGCGTGAGCGTGTCCCAGCCGACAAACTTTTCCTCGCCCTCGTTTACCGTGATCCAGTCGCCCGTCTCTACCTTTGCAGCTCCGCGGGCTCTGTCCTTCTGCTTCTGCATCTCCTCGTTAAAGCTCTTCTCGTCTACCTTGAGTCCGTGCTCCGAGCAGATGAGCTCCGTGAGGTCGAGCGGGAATCCGAACGTGTCAAAGAGCGTGAATGCCTTGACGCCGGAGATCTCCTTGCTGCCGGCTTTCTTGGCCTCGGCCATGATGTCGTCCAGCATGCTGATGCCGGTGGCCAGGGTGCGCAGGAAGGAGTCTTCCTCCTCCTTAATGACGTGGATGATGAGCTCCTTCTGCGCCTTGAGCTCCGGATAGGAGTCGCCCATCTCGTCGACGAGCGTCGGCACGAGCTTGTACATGAACGCTTCCTTCTGGCCGAGGAATGTATAGGCGTAGCGCACGGCGCGGCGCAGGATGCGGCGTATCACATAGCCCGCCTTGGCGTTGGAGGGCAGCTGCCCGTCGGCGATGGAGAACGCGATGGCGCGGATGTGGTCGGCCACCACGCGCATGGCGATGTCCGTCTTCTCGTCCTTGCCGTACTCCATGTCCGTCAGCTCGCAAATCTTGCGGATGATGGGCTGGAAGATGTCCGTGTCGTAGTTGGAATTCTTGTGCTGCAGCACACGGCAGAGGCGCTCAAAGCCCATGCCCGTGTCGATGACCTTGGCCGGCAGCGGCTCGAGTGAACCGTCCGCCTTGCGGTTGTACTGCATGAACACCAGGTTCCATATCTCGATGACGAGCGGATTGTCCTTGTTGACAAGCGATGCGCCGCTCACCTTCTTCTTGTCCTCGTCGCTTCTCAGGTCGATGTGTATCTCCGAGCAGGGGCCGCAGGGTCCCGTGTCGCCCATCTCCCAGAAGTTGTCGTGCTTGTTGCCGTCGATGATGTGCGAGGCGGGGAAATACTTGGCCCAGTAGCCGGCTGCCTCGTCGTCCCTTGCGAGCCCCTCTGCGGGAGCGCCCTCAAAGACTGTCACATAGAGGTCGTCCTTGTTGATGTGAAGCACATCGACCAGATACTCGTAAGCCCAGCCTATCACTTCCTTCTTGAAATAGTCGCCGAAGCTCCAGTTGCCCAGCATCTCAAACATGGTGTGGTGGTATGTGTCGCGCCCCACCTCCTCGAGATCGTTGTGCTTGCCGCTCACTCTGAGACATTTCTGCGAGTCGGTGCAGCGGCGGCTCTTCGGCTTCACATTGCCGAGGATAATGTCCTTAAACTGGTTCATGCCCGCGTTGGTGAACATCAGGGTAGGATCGTCCTTGACCACTATCGGGGCGGAGGGCACTATGAGATGCCCTTTTGACTCGAAAAACTTTTTGAACGAGTCTCTTATTTCGTTGGCTGTCATCATGACTAAAGAAGTTCTTTTGAAAATCTTTGCAAAGTTACGCCCTTTTCTTTATTTTTGCAAGTAACTTCATAAGATTCAACCTATGGCGCTTGATACTAACAAGAATTTGAAACTCTATTATTCTATCTCGGAGGTGGCTGAGCAGTTTGGAGTGTCGGAGAGTCTCCTGCGCTTTTGGGAGAAGCAGTTCCCGCAGATCAACCCGCGCAAGAGCGGTCGCAATGTGCGGCAGTACACCGCCGAGGACATCGAGCAGATCAGGCTGATATACAATCTTGTGAAGGTGCGCGGCATGAAGCTCACCGCCGCCCGCGAGGCGCTCAATAAGAACCGCAGTGGCGTGCAGCAGACTAGCGAGGTGATCGACAAGCTGCGCAATATCCGCGAGGAGCTGCTCAAGATAAAGCGCAGCCTCCGCGAGTTCGAGTAGCCGCGCGGCGCCCTTTCCGCGCCCTCTGCCCGTAGTTCCGGCGCGCGTCCTGCACACCTTTGCTTGCATCCCGCATACTTTGGCTCGCAACCTGCGCACCTTTTCTTGCATTCCTCACACCTCGGCGCGCGTCGTGCACACCTTGTTGTGCGTCCCGCATACCTTGTCGTTCAACCTGCACATTGCCGAGCAAAAGCCGTTTTGCGGCGCTCCGCTCCGCCATTAATCTCTTCACCGGGAGATTTTCACCACTATCTTTCCGTTCGCAATTTTTCCATGCTCATAGTTTTTGAAGCTGATCATGCATGTCTCAAAAAGCATCCCGCACATAAAGAAACTCACAAGGCACATGTTTTAAATTACATTTGAGATAATTTAAAA
>OMUV01000038.1 GCA_900314335.1 uncultured Prevotellaceae bacterium
CTGAAACCGCTTCGGCGGCCTGGGTAAGTACGTAGAAATCAGCCTCTGCGAGGCGAGAAAATTCTACTGCGAGATAAATTATTTTATCTACGAGTTAACGACTCGTCTACTACGAGATAAATTTTTTTAGCTGCGAGCAGAATTTCAAATGCACGGCGATGATTTATCCTGCGCGCCTTGTGATCCTCCCGCGGGCGGAGGCTGGCTCGTGGACCATTTGCCGAAGGCTCAGCAAAAACGGGACCGTGATAACCATCATCCGCTTCGCAGCCCGTGTGTTATGTCCCGGCCGCTTGCCCTCCGTGGTCCTCCCCGACGCAAAACATCCTGCCTGCGGACAATGCCGCGGGCAGGATGCCATTATATATGCTTCACCCTCAGAAGGTGCCTTTAGATGGACAGTTCGTCCAGCACCTTTATGAGCGATTTGTCGATAGGTTTGCGCTTGCCGGCTGCGCTCTTGAGGGGCACATAGACCACCTCGTCGTTCTTGATGCCGACCATGACATTGCGCTGTCCCTCCATGAGGGCGTCGATGGCGCCCACGCCTACACGCGAGGCGAGGATTCTGTCGCGGGCCGAGGGCGAGCCGCCGCGCTGCAGATGGCCGAGGATGGACACCCTGACCTCGTAGCCGGGGTACTCCTTCATCACACGGTCGGCGTAGTACATGGCGCCATGGCCGTTGGGATTCTCGCTCACGATAACGATGCAGCTGCGCTTGCTCTTGCGGATGCCCCTCTGCATGAAGGTCATCAGCTGGTCGGTGTCGGTGGAGTCCTCGGGGATGATGGCAGCCTCGGCACCGGAAGCGATGGCGCTGTTCTGGGCCAGGAATCCGGCATCACGCCCCATCACCTCGACGAAGAAGATGCGCTCGTGCGAGTTGGCCGTGTCGCGGATCTTGTCGACACACTGTGTGATGGTGTTGAGCGTCGTGTCGTAGCCGATGGTCATGTCCGTGCCGTAGAGGTCGTTGTCTATCGTGCCGGGCAGGCCGATGCACGGTATGTCATAGTCCTCGGTAAACTGGGCGGCGCCGCTGAGCGAACCGTTGCCGCCGATGACCACCAGGGCGTCGATGTGCTCCTTGACCAGCGTCTCGTAGGCCTTGCGGTGGCCTGCGGGCGTGGGAAACTCCTTGGAGCGCGCCGTGCGGAGGATAGTGCCGCCGGTCTGTATGATATTGCTCACATCCTCGGTGGTAAAGCGCTTGACCTCGTCGTGGATGAGTCCCTCGTAGCCGCGGTATATGCCCTTGACATGAAAGCCATTGTATATAGCGCTGCGCGTCACGGCGCGGATAGCCGCATTCATTCCGGGAGAATCGCCCCCCGAAGTCAGTACACCGATAGTCTTAATCTTGGTCATAATAATATAGTTTTACAACAATTCTGCTATTACAAAAAACACGATGGCGCCGACGGCTCCGGCTACTATCACGCGCGGGGTGATGCGCCTGATATACCACAGCAGCGACACATTCTCCATCCTCATCAGCATCACGCCGCTCATGGAGCCTATCGTGAGGATGAGGCTGCCGAAGAGGCAGGCGTAGGAGAGCATGGGCCAGTAGATGCCGCCCGCATTAAAGGGGAGGTAGGTGAAGTCGCCCGTCTGCAGGCTGGCAGCCATGAGTGTGCTGTCGATGATAACGGCGACGGAGTCGAGCAGGATGGACACCGCACCGCCTATGGCGCTCATGAAGTAGGCGTTGCCCGTCTCTACGCAGAGCCAGCGTGTGAAACTGTCCACTACGCCGGTCTCGACACATACGCCGGCCATCAGCGTAAGGCCTATATAGAAAAGTATGGCTTGTATGTTCTCATATTGCACGGCCACGGGCGAATGGCGCATTACCATCTTGCCGCTGTGCATGAGCCTCAGATTGAATATCTCATTTACCACCCAGAGCAGCGAGAGCACACAGAGCGCCCCCACGTAGGGCGGGAAGGCCGTGATGTTGTGGAATGTCGGGATGAACCAGAGGCCGCCGATGCCCACGACGAAGAGGGTAAACTTCTGCCAGGTGTGCAGCACGGCGTCGTCGCCCTGATAGCGCGCCACATACTCCTGCGCGGGCAGGCGCTCGGGCAGCATGCGGCCCAGAAGCGCGGTAAAGACGGCGGTGAGCGTCATCACGGGCAGCGCCATGATGGCCGAGTAGGCCGAGGGCGTGATGAGGCCGCGTGTCCAGAGCGTCAGGCCGTTGACATCGCCTATCACCGTGAGCGCACCGCCTGCCGCGGCCGCCACCACGATGGCCGAACCGTAGATCATGCGGAGCTTGCGACCGCTCACTATCTTGTGCATCACGACGAGCATCAGGACAGTCGTCGAGAGGTTGTCCAGATTGGCCGAGATGAGGAAGGAGGTGAGCACCAGCAGCCACATCAGTTTGCGGGGCTTGCGTGTGCGCAGGGCGCGGCTCAGAAAATCGAAGCAGCCGTTGCCGTTGAGCACCTCCATGATGCCGATGGTGGCCAGAAGGAACAGCACCACCTCGCAGGCCGACGATATGTAGCGCGAGAAGAGGCTCTGGGCGATAAAGACATTGTAGGAATCACCGCCGGAGAGAAAGTAGGTGGCGAAGTCCGTGGCGTGCTCCGCCCGGACGAAATCGCGCCCCGCCAGCGTGTAGAGCAACCATGCGGCTACGCCTACGAAGATGGCTACGGCGGCTTTGTTGATGTGGTGAAAAGCCTCGGTAGCGATAACGATATAACCGATGATTACTAAGGTAAGGATTACTACGGTCATATAGGATACTTGGGCTAAAAGATTCTTTCTCCCGCTTCCTCCCCTGGGATTTGCGGTCAGGTAATAGAGCGACAAACGGGGCTCGAACCCGCGACCTTCGGCTTGGGAAGCCAACGCTCTGCCAACTGAGCTATTGTCGCATTTGTCATCGGCGGGATTTCCGCTTTAGCATAGGCAAAGGTATCACAATATTTTGAATTGGCAATAATCGCGCTCAAAAAATTCCCTTCCCCGCGCCATGCAACCAATTCGTAACACTATCGTAGCGACATATAAACCGCGATGGCTGACCTTTGCCCGCAAAAAGACATGTACCCTACCCTTCGCTCCATCTCCCGGAGGCTTCTGCTCCTCACTCTCATCTCTCTGCCCGCCCTAACCGCCATGGCGCAGAGCGGCGGCAACGTCCCCGAGATCCACGGCACAATACGCGGCAAATATGAATACCAGACCAGCGAAGGCCAGGGCCGCTTCGAGGTGCGCAACGCCCGCATGAGCGTCAGCGGCAGCGCGCTGGAGAGGGTGGACTACAAGGCCGAGATAGACCTGAGCGACGAGGGCAAGATCAAGAGGCTCGACGCCTATGTCCGCCTGCTGCCCGTCGACCCGCTCCAGCTGACCATCGGACAGATGCGCGTGCCTTTCACCATCGATGCCCACCGCTCGCCCCACCAACAGTACTTCGCCAACCGCTCCTTCCTGGCCAAGCAGGTGGGCAATGTGCGCGACGTGGGCGCCATGATGGGCTCCACCTTTACCCTGGGCATCCCCATGAAGATCGAGGCGGGACTGTTCAACGGCTCCGGCCTTACCAATCAGAAAGACTACTGGACCAAGCGCATCAACTACTCCGCCAAGCTCACGCTCATGCCCGCCCGCAATGTCAACACTGTGCTCAGCATCCAGAAGATCCGGCCGGACGTCTGCACCGTGATGATGTACGACGCGGGGCTCAATGTGCGCTTCGGGGGCCTGTTCATCGAGGGCGAGTACCTCTACAAGCACTATAGTCACAACGCCTTCCACGACGTCCACTCGTTCGATATCTTCGCCTGCCGTGACATACCGCTCAGGCGGAGCTTCTTCACCAAGGTCTCGCCCCTCATCCGCTACGATTACATGTCCGATCACAGCGATGGCATCCGCTATCTTGACGGGAGCGAGAACGCCGACGGCCGCCTCATAATCAACGACTACAAACGCTCGCGCCTCACGGCCGGCATGACGTGGAGCATCGGCAAACCGTTCGTCTCCGACATCCGGCTCAACTATGAGCAGTATTTCTACCGCCACGACGCCGTCCCCAAGGTCTCCGAGAAGAACAAAATCGTTGTGGAACTCATGACACGCTTCTGAGGCGCGCCCGTCCACATATCGTCGCCCGCAAAGAGGAATGTGTAATATTGTATGCGCTGCGATGCATTGGCTTTCCGCCTCCTGCTGACGACTGAAAGCCAATTCTGAGCCCTTCTTAAGTATTTGAAATTAAGCACCCCGCGAAGGGGCAAAATTACATTTGAGACGAGTGAAAACATCTCAAATGCAGTTTTCCTCGTGTCCTATGTAATTTTCTGCGCATGCTGAAGCGGTTTTTCAAAAGCTGCATCTGGTATTTCCCGCGAAGCGAATCATTCATCTTTTACGCATCCGTAGCGTGCACAGCGGGCGAAAGGCCGGCAAGAGCATCTTTCCGGTGAAAAAAGGCAATAGTAATGGGCGCATCACCTGTTGTGGGTATTGGCAGAGTCGCGGAAACTGAGTAATTTTGCATTATGAAAATGCAAATCCCTGCGGACAAAGCCGCGCGCATTTCCTTCGGCTTCCTCTTCATAATCTGCGCGATTATGGGAGCGGTCACTTTCGTGGAAAAATACAAGGGCTCCGATTTTGTGCACACTGAGATCTACGGCAGCCTGTGGTTCTCTGTTCTTTGGGCCGTGGCTGCTCTGAGCGGAATGGCCTGCCTCATAGGGCGCCGCATATGGCGGCGGCCCGTGACCGCCCTGCTCCACGCCGCGCTGCTGCTCATCCTCGCCGGCGCGCTGCTGACCCACGTCACAGGGCGTAGCGGATACATCCACCTCAGGACGGGCGAGACGGCGCGAGCCTTCATCGTCGACGATAACACCGGCGGCACGGCCGTCAGGCTGCCCTTCTCCGTTACACTGCTCCGCTTCGATGTCTCTCACTATGCCGGTACCGACCTGCCCTCCGACTACACCAGTCAGCTGCGCATCTCTCCCTCCGACGGAGCGGCCTACACCGCTTCCGTCTCGATGAACAAGATTCTGAAACGCTCCGGCGTGCGCCTCTATCAGTCCTCCTACGACGAGGATGCCAAGGGCACGACGCTCGCGGCCAACTACGATCCCTATGGTACGCCCGTGACCTACGCCGGCTACGCGCTGCTGTTCCTCTCGCTCATCCTGTGGCTCGCCTCGCCCGGGGGCATGCTGCGCCGCTCGCTGAGACAGGGCGCCGGAGTGGCTCTGCTCCTGCTCATTCCCGCGCTCCATCCCCTCACCTCCGGGGCGCAGACACGCACCTACTTCACACCCTCCGAGGCTAAGGCTTTCGGGCAGGTGCTCATCAATTACGATGGGCGCGTGGCGCCGCTTGAGACATTCGCCGGCGATTTCCTGCGCAAGATAACGGGCGGCAAAACGTCCTACAAGGGGCTCACGCCTGTTCAGGTGCTGAGCGGCTGGATATTCTTCCCCCATAAGTGGGAGGACGAAGCGCTCATCGCCCTGCCCAGCCGCAGGACGGCCGAAGAGCTCGGGCTGGAGAATCCTGCTTCCTACTCCGCCATCACCATGGCAGCCTCATCGATGCCGCCGGAATATCTGGAGCAGAAGATAGGACACAAGGACATGGCCAAACTTTCCGAGAAGATCGACATACTCTACTCAATAGAGCAGGGCACGATGCTCAAGATATTCCCCGTCCGCACCGGGGGCGGCATCAGATGGTGCTCCTACTCTGACAGCCTCAAGACAAAAGGGGCAGAGGGCAACAGACAATTCATGACGCAGACCATGACGGGCCTCTTCAGCGGCATTATCCTGAACAACTCGCAGGTAGTGCTCGACGGGACGGCACACATCATCGACTATCAGCGACACAACGGCGGCGACTCGCTGCCCACGCCCGCACAGCTCAAATGCGAACACCTGCTGAACAGCATCCCGTTCACCTCCATATTGTTCAAGGTCAATCTCATCATCGGCCTCATAGCGCTCGTCATCACCTTAGGCAGGCGGCTGAAGGGCTTCGAACTGGCGGTCATCGTCATCTCCGCCATCACGGGCCTTGCCCTGCTCGCCGCCATCGTGCTGCGCACCATCGTGGCCGGGCGTCTGCCTCTGAGCAACGGCTACGAGACGATGCTGGCCGTAGCGTGGGCCGCGCAACTGTTCTCGCTGCTTTTCGCGCGCCGCTCTCCGCTGCTGCCGTCCTTCGGACTGCTCGCCTCAGGCTTTATGCTGCTCGTGGCCACGCTCCAGTCCGCCGACCCGAAGATTACGCCGCTCATGCCGGTGCTCTCCTCGCCGCTGCTGGGGCTGCATGTGAGCGTCATCATGCTCTCCTACGCGCTCTTAGCGCTCACGTTCCTCGCCAGCCTCACTGCCCTGCTCTGCTTCCCCATGAAGCGGGCCGCCGGGATACGCTCGTCGCTCACCGTGGCCGTACACACGCTTCTGCCGCCGGCCATCGCGACGCTCGGCATAGGCATCTTCACAGGCGCGATATGGGCCAATGTCTCCTGGGGCAGCTACTGGAGCTGGGACAGCAAGGAGGTGTGGTCGCTCATCACCTTCATCCTGTATGCCTTCCCGCTCCACACTTCCCTGTTCCCCTCGCTTCGCAAAGACAAGACTATTCATATATATATAGTAGCCGCTTTTATCGCGGCAGCAATGACCTACTTCGGCGTCAACATGCTGCTGCCCGGTATGCACAGCTACTCCGGTATGTAGCAATAAAACAAGACAATCGATGAGACTATCAGACTTGAAAATGGGCGAGAGAGGCGTTATCGTCAAAGTGTACGGTAACGGCGGCTTCCGCAAGCGCATCGTTGAGATGGGCTTTATCGTCGGCAATATGGTCGAGGTGGTGATGAAAGCCCCGCTGCGCGACCCCATCGTCTACCAGATAATCGGTTACAAAGTATCCCTCCGCCGTGAGGAAGCCTCGATGATCGAAGTGCTGAGCGAGAGCGAGGCCGAGCAGCATATTAAGAGCCCTCAGACAGAGGACCAGCATCCGCTCGAGTCGCATGAGCCGCAGGTCGGTATGCCCGCAGCCGACTCTTCGGAGCAACTGCAGGAGCTCATGAAGCGTCTGGCCGAGGAGCGCGGCCATCATATCCGTGTCGCGCTGGTAGGCAATCCCAACTGCGGCAAGACATCGCTCTTCAACATCGCCTCCGGCAGCCACGAACATGTGGGCAATTACTCCGGCGTGACTGTCGACGCCAAGGAGGGCCACTTCGACTACGCCGGCTACCACTTCACCATCGTCGATCTCCCCGGCACATATTCCCTCTCGGCCTACAGCCCCGAGGAGCTCTATGTGCGCAAGAACCTTATCGAGAACACCCCTGACATCATCATCAACGTAGTGGACGGGGCGAACCTGGAGCGAAACCTCTACCTCACCATGCAGCTCATCGACATGAACCTTCCCATGGTCATAGCGCTCAACATGTACGACGAACTGCTCAAGAGCGGCGACAAGTTCGATTACCCGTCCCTCGCTTCTATGCTCGGCACGCCCATAGTGCCCACCGTGTGCCGCAACTCCAAGGGCATCGGCGACCTCTTTGACACGGTCATCAGCACCTGCCTCGGACAGAACGCCATAGCCCGCCGCCACATCCATGTCAACCACGGCGACACGCTTGAGCAGTCCATCAACCGCGTCCGCGCCGCCATAGCCGACGGCGCCGAGGACCTGAGTTCGCGCTATTCGCTCCGCTTCCTCGCCATCAAGCTCCTGGAGAACGACAGCGACATCAGGCGCGTCATCGAGACCAAGCCCAACGCCGCCAAGGTCGCCGCCGTGGTGAGCGAAGAGAAGAAGCGCATAGAGGACGAGCTGCAGGAGAGCAGCGAGTCGGCCATCGTCGACGCCAAGTACGGCTTCATCTCCGGCGCCCTCAAGGAGACTTACCACGCCCACCAGCGCTCGCAGACCAAGCGCACCCTTACCGAGCGCATCGACGCCGTGGTCACTAACAAATACTGGGGCTACCCCGTCTTCTTCCTCATCCTGTTCCTCATGTTCGAGGCCACCTTCAAGATCGGGCAGTATCCCATGGACTGGATAGACGACCTCGTGGGCTGGATAGGTCAGCTCGTAGGGCAGTACATGCCCGCGGGCATACTCAAGGACCTCATTACCGATGGTATCATCGGCGGTGTGGGCGCCGTGATCGTCTTCCTGCCCAACATCCTCATCCTCTATTTCATCATCTCCATCCTCGAGGACAGCGGGTATATGGCCCGGGCCGCCTTTATGATGGACAAGCTGATGCACAAGATGGGGCTCCACGGCAAGTCGTTCATCCCGATGATCATGGGCTTCGGCTGCAATGTGCCGGCCATCATGGCCTCGCGCACCATCGAGAGCCCCAAGAGCCGTCTGGTGACCATGCTCGTCACGCCGCTCATGTCGTGCAGCGCTCGCCTGCCGCTCTACATCATCCTCATCGGGGCCTTCTTCCCCCACTACGCCTCGCTCGTACTGCTCTCGCTCTACGCCCTTGGCATTGTCATGGCCATCATCATGGCCCGCATCTTCAGCCGCATCTTCATGAAGAAAGGCAATCTGCCCTTCGTCATGGAACTGCCGCCCTACCGCATGCCGACCCTTAGCACCATCCTGCGCCACACCTGGGAGAAGGGCAAGCAGTATCTCAAGAAGATGGGCAACATCATCCTCACCGCCAGCATCATCATCTGGGCGCTGGGCTACTTCCCCCGCACCTCCTCTCAGGAGACTGCCGCCGAGCAGCAGGAGCAGTCGTATCTGGCCCGCATTGGGCGATTCATCACGCCCGTCATGAAGCCGATGCACTTTGACTGGAGAATGAACGCCGGCCTCATCGCCGGCACGGGCGCCAAGGAACTGGTGGTGAGCACCATGGGCGTGCTCTACAGCAATGTCGACACCGATAATGCCGCCGGGGGCACCGCCGCCGAGGAGACCCACCTGCAGAAGGCCGTGCAGCACACCATGACGCCGCTGAGCGCCGCCGCCTACCTCGTGTTCGTGCTGCTCTACTTCCCCTGCCTGGCCACCATCGCCGCCATCCGCAACGAGACGGGCACATGGAAGTGGGCCATCTTCACAGCCGTCTACACCACAGTCCTGGCCTACATCATGTCGATGCTGGTATATCAGATCGGCGCGCTCATCGTATAGCGCCGGCGCATAGTCCCAGCTCTCCTTAAGCAGGACGCACGAATGTGATTTCAGGAGGCTTTGCCATATCTCCCGTACGCATGTCTGAAAAAGCGTTCCGCGCATCCCGAAAACTACATTTGAGATGAGGGAAACTACATTTGAGATGTTCCAAAACGTCTCAAATGTAGTTTTGGCCTTTTGCAGGCGCTGATTTCCATATAGTTACAAAGAGCCGCAAATCGCCTCTATGTCGTCGGCAGCCGCCTTAAGATTGTATACTGGCAGGGCAT
>OMUV01000032.1 GCA_900314335.1 uncultured Prevotellaceae bacterium
GGCCGGAGAGAATACAGAAGCCTGAAGAAACGTCCGGCAGGCCATCCGCTGACAGCGATAAGGCCTCACAATGCTACAAGGTAATGGCATTGTGAGGCTTTATTATGCTTGTCAGGGGAATGGTGTACGGCTTAATAGAATATGATTCCGCTTTCGCGGAGAATAGTTCGTGCTTCCGGAAATCCGGAAGCCCAACGGTGCTTGCGCGCTGAAGGGCGGCTGATAATGGTAGGGGGAGATGGATGCGCCCGGTGGCTAACTCACGAAGAACATGATGAGCATCTGGGCGATGATGACCCTCACGAACATGCCCAGCGGGTAGACGGAGGCATAGCTGACGTTGGCCGAGTCGCCCTTGAGCGTGTCGTTGGCGTAGCCGAGGGCCATCGGATTGGCCATGCTGCCGCAGAGGATGCCGCAGACCGTGGCGAAGTCGAACTTGCCCAGCCTCAGCGCCGCCACTCCCAGCACGATGATGGGCACGATGGTGATGAGCGCGCCCACAGCCACCCATTCCAGGCCCTCGGGGCGGATGACGGTGGCGAAGAAGTCCTTGCCGGCGTCCAGACCGAGGCAGGCCAGATAGATGGAGAGCCCGAGCTTGCGCAGCATGAGCGACGCGCTGAGCGTGGTGTAGGAGATGAAGTGGAGCTTGGGGCCGAGAGCGCCGATGATGATGCCCATGATGATCGGACCGCCTGCGATGCCCAGCCTGACCGGCGAACTCATGCCGGGGATGCTGATGGGGATGGTGCCGAGCGCCAAGCCGAGCAATATGCCGAGGAAGATGCTGCCCACATTCGGTTCGTTGAGCGTCTTGACCGAGTTGCCGAAGAACTCCTCCACGCTGTTGACTGCGTCGTGGCTGCCGACGACGGTCACCATGTCGCCGTACTGCAGGCGCAGGTTGTCCGTGGCCAGGAGGCGGATGTCGCCGCGCGTCACACGGCTCACGTTGACGCCGTAGGTGGCGCGCAGCCGGAGGCGGCCCAGCATCTTGCCGTTGATAGCCGCCCGCGAGACCACCAGAGTGCGGCTCTCGACATTGCTGTCGATGGCGTTCCAGTCGATCTTGGAGGCGTTCCAGTCGATGTCTATCTTCTCGCCGAACAGGAGTTCGATGATGTGCTCCTCGTCGTGGGTAGTCACCACGAGCAGTTTGTCATTGAGATGCATGACTGTGTCGGCGCGCGGCACAATCACTTCCTTGCCCCTCCAGAGGCGGGAGATGATAAATTTGCAATGGGTCATCTGCGCCACCTGCATCACCGTCTTGCCATCGATAGCGGGATTGATGACGCGGAGCTCCTCGATGTATGTGTTGTCGTCCTCGGTCAGTTTCTTGGGCTCGAGGTCGGCGGGGCGGCAGAAGAACTTGCGCAGGATCATCATCGCCGCTATGACGCCCACGACGCCGATGGGGTAGGTGACAGCCGTGGCGAGGGCGAGGCTCCCGCTCGGCAGTCCGAGGTGCGAGAGCGTCTGCGCCGCCGCACCGAGGGCGGGGGTGTTGGTAGTGGCGCCGCAGAGCACACCGACCATGTTGGGGAGGCTGATGCCCGTCAGCGGGATGAGCACCAGGGCGAAGAGTGTGCCCGCCACGATGATGATGAGGCTCCAGATGTTGAGGGAGAACCCTTCGTGCTTGAGCGAAGAGAAGAAGTGCGGACCCACGTGCAGCCCAAGCACATAGACGAAGAGCGCCAGACCGAACGTCTCGGCAAAGTCGAGCACATTGTGGTCGATGCTGAGCCCCAGGTGTCCCGCAAGAATGCCGGCAAAGAACACGAAGGCCACACCCAGCGAGACGCCCCTGACTTTGATCTTGCCGAGGGCGAGGCCGAGCGTGACAATGGCCGAGATAACAGCTAGAGTCTGTATAGCCGAGTGGATGTCAAACAGGTTTTCCCACCAATCCATTTGCCTGATGTTTATGCAGGATTACGGGCGCAAAATTAGCAATTTTATCCATTCTGACATCGGCGCGGTTCAGGGAATTTGCACCGCCGCGCCCTCTGCCGCCCGCCCGGGAGCACAGCCACCTGCGATAACGGACATATAAAAGGAAAAGGTAGCAACGAAATGATTCTTCGTTGCTACCTTTTCTATGGTTATTCAGTCGCGCAGCCTGAGGCGCGCGGCGGTATTTACTTCACGAGCTTGATGATCTGCGAAGCCAGTTTGTCGGAGGGGTCGATGGCGAGCACCTTCTCGGCATAGCTCTTGGCCTGAGCATCGTCGTTCTTCTTGAGATAGTAGAAGGAGAGGTAACGATTGGCTTCCTTGAGCTGGCTATTGTAGTCCTTGTTGTCACCTATGCGGCGGATGGTCTCCTCATAGTAAGTCTTGGCATTGTCATTGGGCTGGGAAGGATCGATGAGCGAATTGATACGCGCTCTCCAGAACGGACCGTAGTAGAGGTCTTTCTTGCGGTCGGCGAGCTGGGCGAACACCTTGTCGCCTGCGGCGATGAAGGCGTCCTTCTTGTCCTGCGCGGTCGACTCGTCGCTGGCAGCCTGATAGTAGAGCTTACCCATGTTCAGCAGGTCGATGGCGCCGGCCTCGGCTCCCGTGGAGTCGGTGTAGATCTTGAGATATTTGATGGCGTTCTCGTAGTCGGGTACCTCGGCATATACGTCGGAGAGGTCCTTGTAGAGGGAGATGTCGCTCTTCTTGGCTTTGTCCTTGAGGGCAATGGCCTTGTTGAGGTGCTCCAGCGACTCCTTGATGAGCTTCATATTGCTCTCCACGCGGCCCAGATAGGTGTAGTCGCGATAGTTGTAGACGCTGTCGGGATATTTGCCGAAGAGATTGTCCTTGTCCGTGAAGGCCTGATCATAGTTTTTCGACTCGACGTCGGCATAGAACTTGATGCGGTTGAGAGCCAGATCCTTGGGGTCTTTCTTGAGTCCCTGATCGGCCACCTTGAGAGCCTCGGTATAGTTGGTGTCGGCGAAAAGCGAGATGGCGTATTCGCGAAGCACATCAATGGAGGGGTTCTTCTCGACGGTGAGATATTTCTTGTAGCTCTCGATGGCCTTGGGCATGTCGGCCGTCTGATAGTAGAGCTGTGCCAGACCGAGGTTCCCCTCGGGCAGGTCGGGGGCGATGTTCTGCAGCTCCATGAGCGTGCTGAGAGCGGTCTTGGTATCGCCGTTGAGGAATACTTTGGCCTTCTTGAGATAGACCTCGATGAGCTCAGGATCGGCGTTCAGAGCCTCGTCGTATTTCTGTGCAGCCTCGCCCCATTTCTTCTGGGCGCTGGCTATATCGCCCTGCAGCACCATGCCGGGCACATATTTCTCATCCTTGCTGTAGAGACGATTGGCTGTCTCGGTAGCCATTGCATACTCCTTCTTTGCCAGGTAGTAATAGCCGATGGCTGCAAGGTCTTTGTCCTCTTTTTTCTTAATCAGTTGTTTCACAGCACCCTTGATATCGTCAGGAGCCGCTTTGTAAGCCTGGAGCGCTGCGTCTGCCTCGGCCGTCAGTTCGGGCGTGATGGCGGGCTGCTCATAATGCTTCTGGGCTGAGATTTCCGGAGCCGCAAAAATAAACGCTGCAGTCAATGCTGCATAAAACCAATTCTTCATAACTTATTGTACGTAATTATTTTCTGTTTTGGTTATTAGTTAGGATATGCCATAACACTGCGCAAATATACGATTTTAATTTTGAATTCAATCCTATAATTCGCCTTTTTTGCCGACTTATAACATTTTGTATAAGATATGCGGTATTTTTAATACACATCTCCATGAATCCGCGTGGGATAATATTGCTAACTTTGCAGTCTGTAAAGAGATAGCGTAATATGCCGGACGGAAAACCAGACAGACACATCCTGCCCACCACTTCATTTCACAGCGGTCTCAGAGCGGGCAGGGCACAGGAGCGGGAGTGCGCCCTCAGGGCCGCCTCAGCCCTTGCCTCAGAGGCAGCGCGCGGCGCGTTTGCTGCGGGAGATGAGGCCTCCGTCGCGGACCGCTTCACCGCGCTTCTGAGAGCGGAGGAGGAGAAGGCCGGCATCAGATAACGGAAAGACGGGCGAGAGATGATCAGAACGATATTGGCAGTAGGGCTCGGCGGATTTGCCGGCAGCGTGATGCGCTACGCGGTCACGAGGCTGACGGCCCACGTGCAGTGGTTCAATATGCCGCTCGGCACACTGACGGTCAATCTTATAGGGTGCCTCATCCTCGGTTTCCTGACAGCCCTCTTCACGCGCTGGCAGGGCTGCGCGGACGAGTTGCGGCTGTTTCTCACCGTCGGCATGTGCGGCGGATTCACCACCTTCTCCACCTTTGTGGGCGAGAACTTCGCCATGACGCGCGCAGGGCAGTTGGTGCCCCTCGTCCTCTACCTCGGCATCAGTCTGACCGGCGGTTTCCTGCTTTTCTTCCTCGGCTATCTGGCAGCCTCGCGGCTCTGAATCTGTCAGGCCCTTCTGCTGACGACATAGAGCCGGATTTGCCCCACTTGCTAAGTATTTATAAATCAGCCTCTCCAAGAGGCCAAAACTACATTTGAGACGAGTAGAAACATCTCAAATGTAGTTTCACTCGTCTCAAATGTAGTTTTTGGGCTGTGCGGAAAGGTTTTTATGATGAGGGGCAGGGACTCTTCCAAAATGGGAAAAGCGTATGTTATCCGGACGGCGAATATATAATGAATGGACAGGAGGCTGAGGACTTATAAAACAGCGAATCTTTTTTGGGCATGCGGGAATAGAGTCTCCCGAAGAGAGAATATTCTTCTTTTATGCATTCCTGTTCATGACTATCCATTACCATTTGCCTCCGCATATAAAGCATGATACCGTGTCGGGGCGGGCGCATTTACCTATATATATACAGCCATGTGCCGGCCTTGGTGAGGTTCGCGGCACATGGCTGTGTATTGGTCCGGTATTCGCCTTACGGCGCGGCGCTCAGATGCGCTCGTACATGAGGTATGTCTTGCGGTAGGCTGGAGCGGTGGAGTCGGAACGGATGATCTCGGAGACTTCCGGCATGGTGTGCACCACGCCTGAGCGCGAGAGGATGCGTATCTGGTCGGCCTGCAGGCTGTACATGTCCTTCTCGATGGTAACGGTGCCGGCGAAGTAGGCGGCATCCTTCAGACTTATGCCGAGAGCCGCGGCCATCTCGCGCCGCTTGTCCCCGAGAGCGCCTTCGGGCGCCTGACCGTCGTAGATCCTGACCTTGAAGAGGCGGCGGTTGATGAAGTCGCCGCTCAGGCGCGCCAGGATCTTGTCGTCGGAGTATTGCCACACCTTGAGCGCCGAGATGATGTCGCTGTCGTCGAGCGAGAGGTAGAGCTGCAGGATGTCGGGCGTGCTGTCAAACTCGGTCTCGCTCACGTCGTGCTGCAGGAAGTAGGCCAGGGCCGGCGAGGCGAACAGCTGAGCGCCCGCGTGCATCAGTTCCCTCGCCCTGCGGAGCGCGCCGGTAAGCACGTACTCCGCGCCGACGGCCGTCTTGTGGAAATAGACCTGCCAGTACATCATGCGGCGCGACATCAGATAGTTCTCCACCGAGTAGATGCCTTTCTCATTGACCACGATATGGTCGTCCTTCACACCGAGCATCTGTATGATGCGCGAGGCGCCCACATTGCCCTCCCTGACACCGGTGAAAAACGAGTCGCGGCAGAGGTAGTCGAGCCTGTCCATGTCGAGCTGCGAGGACACGAGTTCGTGGAGGAAGCGGCGGGGACATGTGCCGGAGAAGATCGCGATGGCCGTGGGGAGGGAGCCGCCGAGCTCGGCGCAGATGGCCTTCATGACCAGCAGCGAGACATGCTCGTGGCTTACCGTCGGGACGATGACATGCTCCAGGACATGCGAGAACGGGCCGTGGCCCACATCGTGCAGCAGTATGGCCGCCAGCAGTCCCTCGCGCTCGTCGGCGGACAGCTCTACGCCGCTGCCGGAGAGTGTGTCGGCGGCCAGACGTGTGAGATGGTAGGCGCCGAGCGAGTGCTGGAGGCGTGTATGCTGCGCCCCCGGGTAGACAAGGCCCTCTACGCCGAGCTGGCGTATGCGTGTGAGCCGCTGGAAGAGCGGATGGCGGACGAGCGCGGCGATGAGGCCGTCCTCGATGGGCGTGAAGCCGTGTACGGGGTCAATGATGTATTTCATCGCGATGGCTATTGCCGCTCAGGGGTCAATGCTTCAGTTTGTCGAGCTGTGCGGCCATTTGCTCCTGCAGGGCATGGGCAGCGGCAGCAGCGCCCTCGGCGTAATGCTCCGAGCTGTCGGCGAAGATGATGCCGCGCGTGGAGTTGACCAGCAGGCCGCAGTCCTTCGTCAGACCGTACTGGCACACGTCCTCAAGGCTGCCGCCCTGAGCGCCTACGCCGGGCACGAGCAGGAAATTGTCGGGCACCAGTTTGCGCACATCGCCGATAAGGCTGCCACGCGTTGCGCCCACGACATACATCATGTTGTCGGCGTTGCCCCACTCGCGGCTCTTCTCGATGACGCGCTCGAATAGTCGCTTGCCCTTCTCGTCGCGCGACATCTGGAAGTCGGCGCTGCCGCCGTTGCTCGTCAGGGCCAGCAGTACGACGAAGTGGCCCTCGTGCTCGAGGAAGGGGAGCACGCTGTCGCTGCCCATGTACGGGGCGACCGTCACGGCGTCGCAGCCGAGGATGTCAAAGGCCGAGCGGGCGTACATGCGCGCCGTGTTGCCGATGTCGCCGCGCTTGGCGTCGAGGATGAGAAAGTGGTCGGGGTAGTATTCCTTCAGGTACTGGGCTGTGCGCTGCAGTGTGCTCTCGCCCACGATTCCCGCAGCCTCGTAGAAGGCGGCGTTGGGCTTGTAGGCCACGCAGTAGGGCGCTGTGGCGTCGATGATGGCGCGATTGAACGTGAACATGGCGTCGTGGTCGGAGGCAAGGCAGGCGGGAAGCTTGCTCATGTCGCTGTCCAGTCCTACGCAGAGGAAGGAGCGGCGCTCGAATATCTTTTCTATAAGTGTTTTACGGTTCATCTTGGTGTTTGTTATATTGTATGGGATAATTATCTATTTGCCAAAATCATGAGAGAAGATGACTTTGCCCTTCTCGTCGTAGATGCTCAGGTGCAGTTTGCCACCTTTCGTCTCGCCGCGCAGGGAAGTTGTGTTGGCATTGATGACGATCGGGAAATTGACGCCCTCAGTGTCGGGGTGGAAGGAGAAGCGGTGTTCGTGGGCGCATATCATCACGTCGACGCCGGCCTTGTTGAGCACGGGAACGAATTTGGAGGTGACCTCCATATTGCCGTGCCAGGCCTCGCCCTTGTTGGTCACCGGCGGGATATGGCATATCACGACGTGATACGGGGCGTCTTTGTACTCGGGCCTTTGTACGGCCTCCGCCAGCCATTTGGCCTGCTCGTCACGATAGGAGTCATAGGTATTCATGCCCGCATATTCCAGATCGTCGTCGGGCTTGTCCTCGCCGGTATCGAGGGCGATGAAGCACACAGGCCCCTGACGCCACATGAAATAGAGATGCTCCTGACGGGGACACACGTAGTCGTGAAAGAGGGTGGCGGCGGCTCCGCGTGTCTCATGATTGCCGCGCACATAGTAGAACGGCTTCTCCGAGGCGAAGAGGCGGACGCTTTCGTCCATGAATCCCGTGAAGAGTTTCTCGGCGTCGGGCAGGATGCTGACCATGTCGCCGTTGCAGATGACCATATCGCTGTTCTCGTATCCCGCACGCTTCAGGAGCGGCTCGATGGTGTTGACGTGCTCGTGAATGTCGTTGAGGATGACGAACGAGGTCTCCGCTTTGGTCGGGTCGAGCGTGGTGAATTTCAGCGGCTGGCGCGAATATACATCCGATGCCGCCACATAGCCCCACACGACATGCCATCCCTCGCGCTTCAGCACCTCGGTGGAGAGTATGCGATAGCGGTAGGATGTGTTGGGAGAGAGGCCCGTAAGCCTCACGGCGTGTATCTTGCCCACGCGCTTTACACCCATGTTCGTGTCATAGTATTTCGGGCGGGCACATGCGTAGAAATTGGTGCCGTCATCCGGCGCGAGCTCTACATGTCCGTCACAGTCTGCATCGGTCACCCAGACGATGGTAGCCTCGGTGCTGCCCACATTCTGCAGGTAGGGGCCGTGAACTATCTTCACGGCGAGGCCCGCGATGGGGAACAGAAGGCAGGAGATGATGCTGAGCAGTATTGATTTTCTCATATTCATTATTGTGCTGAATTATAGAAAAAAGAAATCCGTCGCCTCGGGCCTGTTATCTGATTCATCTGGCGCGACGACGGATATCTTATGATTTTATTTGCCCTTATGCTTGCTCAGGTCAAGGATGCGGACATTGCGGAAGCGGACGCCCGGGCCGTGGCCGCAGAAGCTGACGTAGCCGTCCTTGTTGAACAGGCCGGGATGGTTCTGATGGTCTACGGTGTAGGGGTTGCTCTTGCCGCCGTCGGGCGCTATGTTGTGACCCTTGCAGGCCTCGCGGATGTTACCGTCGAGGATCACCTCGCCGTTGACCGTCACGCGGATGTGGTCGCCCTTGGCGTAGATCTCTTCCGTGTTCCATGTGCCGAGTTTACCGAATTTGACATGCTTTGGAACGATGATGCCATAGACAGAGCCGTGCTGCTGATAGGGATGAAGGTCGGCGTAGATGGGGTCGTCGTGGTCGAGCACCTGTATCTCCATGCCGTCGTAGGCTGCATCGGTGCCGATGTGTGTGCGTATGCCGATACCGTTGTTTACGCCGGGCTTGACGAAGGAGAACTCGAAGCGGTAGATGAAGTCGCTATACTTCTTCTTGGTGTACAGGTTTCCGCTGCCGCCGTAGTTGGCCGTGACATAGATTGTGCCGTTGTCGGGGGTGTAGTTGACGGTGTTGCCCTGCCACTTGTCGAGGTTGTGCCCGTCGAAGAGGAGTTCGAAGCCCTGTTTCTTCTCCTCGGCCGTTAGCGCGGAGACCGGCGTGTTGGCAAGCAGGGCGGTGTTGAGGTTCCTTATCTGGAGCGGAGCGGCGCCGGCTGCGATGGCCATGGCGCCGGTGGTCTTGGCGGAGGCTACGCCGGCTGCGGTCTTGAGCACCTCGTTCTCCACGAATTTAGTGCCGTCGACGGTGACAAAGAGGCGGTCGTCCACGAGGCGAACATCCATGGTGTGCCACGGTGTGCAGGCTGCGGGCAGGGCGATGGACTTCTTTGAGCCGATGAGCTCCATGCTCTTGGCCGTGAAGCGCACGACGGGCATCGAGCGAAGAGTGACGGTGCCCTCGCCGCCGGCATTCCAGTCGAAGGAGAAGGCGATGTTCTCCTGATTGTCCGCAATGGTGTGGCGCTTGCCGGCCTCTACGGTGATGAGACCCTTGTTGAGGTCGTAGCCGGCTCCCTTGGCGCACGTGTTGATAAGGCCGTTGATGGCGTCTACTGCATACCCGGCGTCTGCGTCATTGGCGCTGTCCTTGCGCTTCTGGCAGATGTCCTTGGCTTTCTTAAGTCCGCTGAGCACCTTGTCGCCAGCGTTGAGAGCGGCATTGTGCGAGAGGATCTCCTTGTAGGCCAGAGCGGCCTGATACTGGCATGCGCCGTTGTCCATGAGGCTCACGAGTTCGGCGAGCGAGGCTGCGCCGGGAGCGGTGGCATACTGCGAGGCGATCTTGCTGAGTGTGCCGCCTTCGGGCTTCGTGGCGAGCGCGGCGGTGAGCAGCTGATACTTGCTCACGGGGTTGCTGACCGTGTTGCCGGCTACTTCCATCATCCTTGTGAGCATGTTATTCCTGACGGCGGGGTATTGCTGTGCGGCGCTGAGCAGGGTGGGCAGCACGCTGGCGTTGTCCACGAGCATCAGAGCCTTGGCAGCGTCGGCGCTGGTAGCGTTGTTGTTGAGGGCGGCCTGCAGGGCGGAGAGGGCGGCAGGTGTGCCGCTCTGAGCGAGCAGGGGATAGTAGAGAGCGGGATGGCTGCTCTTCTTGATGCTGGCCTCGGCGCGCGCATATTGCTGCTCGGGCGTCTCGGCCGATACCGCATTGCAGAGAGCTTTCTGAAGGCTTGCGGCGGCGTCGCCGCCAGCCTTCTCCAGGAGTGCGGCCACGGCGTCGTAATCGCCCTTCGAGGCTACACCGTAGAGGGCCTTGGCGGCGGCGTTACGCACGTCGGTATTGCCGGAGGAGGCGAGAGCGAGCACCTTGCCCGAGAGCGAGTGGAGATGTCTGTCGCCGGCCACGGTGAGAGCCGGAATGAGCACGGAGGCGGGCTTGCTGCCGTCCAGCAGAGTGCCTATGCCGTCGGCTATCTGGCCCGGGAAGGAGCGCAGTGCCTCTGTGGCTACGGCCGACTGGCTGGTGGAGAGCTGCGGGAGGATAGCGCTGAGAGCTGCGGGCGTGCCGAGCTTCGAGGCGGCCTTGATGGCGGCGGCCGAGAGCGTCGAGTCCTTGCTGCCGACTGAGGAGACGATCAGGCTTTCGCCTGCCTTGACCTTGTTGTTGCCCAGCCAGTTCACTACGTCCGTGCGGGCCGCTGCGGAGAGCTTCGGCGCGGCGGCTGCCACCTCACCGAATATCTTGTCGCCGGCATATTTGCGGGCGTAGTCGAGGGCTGTGTTGCGATATTGTATGTCTTTGTCCCTGAGGGCTGCGATGACCTGTTTGCCGGCCTTGTCGCCGAGCGATTTGAGCTGGAGCTCGAGGGCTGCGGCACGCATGGCGGGTACGGTAGATTTGGCGAGAGCCTTGGCGCCCTTGAGAGCCTCAGCAGCATCGCTGTTACCGAGCAGGCGGATATAAGCATCCGTGGCGTGGGAAGCCTCGGGTGCATAGCCGGCGGCCTTGGCGGCAGCGGCGAGAGCCTTGAGCGACTTCTCAGAGCCGATGACGGAGAGCGCCGAATAGATGGCGTCGCGCGTAGTGGCGTCAGCGCCGCTGAGACGCGAGAGGAGCAGGTCCTCGGCGCCTTTCAGCCGGAACTGTTCAGCTATCTTGGCCAGCGAAGCAAGGGGCACATTGCTACCCGATGCCGCGCTCTTGACGAAATCGAGGGCCTTGGCGTCGACACCGTGCAGAGAGCAGATGGCTGCGAGGGCTGTGGCGGAGAGATCCTTGTCGCCGGTGTAGCCTGCGAGCGTGTCAAAGTCGCCCGCAGAGGCCAGACGGCCGAAGAGCGAGAGCAGGAAGTTCTTGTAATAGGTGTTCTTGCAGGTCTTCACAGCCTGAGCCAGACCTTTCTTCACGCCTTCGCGGCAGGATGCGCCGGCATTGGAGGAAGCATAGTCGGTGATGCCGCTCAGAGCGTATTCAAAGACCGAGTTCTTCTCGCCCTTGCCGTAGCTGTTGAGCGACGAGGCGAGCTGCTGTATGCCCTGCTCGCCCGTTGCGGCCATCTCGGAGATGACCTGCGAGAAGACCTGAGGATTGCCGGCGGGGAGCTGTGCCAGTCCGTCGGCGATGATGGTGGAAGCCACACGATTGCGACTGTCCGTCTGGGCGAACGTGGCGGGTACGCACAGCAGCAGCGCTAATATGGATATAATGTATTTCTTCATGATTAATGTGCCGTTTTAGAGGGTTAGAGATGCCATGAGCCGCGCATGGGCTGATAAATCATTGCGTTGGCCTCGGGGTCGTCCTTGAATGTGCCGGTGGCGGCGTCGTAGTTGAGCTCTCTTCTGTTGAGCCTGAGGGCTATGGCGCCCATATTCACCAGCGAGCAGCTGCGGTGGCCGTTCTCCTCGTTGAGAGCGAACTTCTGCCGTGTGCGGACGCACTCCAGGAAGTCCGTGCGCTGCGGCTCCGGGTCGGGGAATTCGGCCAGTTTGTTCATGATGTCGGGAATGGTGCACTCGAAACCTTTGTACACCTTGCCCTTGGGCCCCTCGATATAGGGCACCTTGCCGGGCGTCTCGAAGCCTTCGCCCTCCAGCACTATCTGGCAACCGTCGGCATATGTATATGTGATGCGGTGCCAAATGCCTACGGCGTCGGGGTGCTGCTGCGGCGCGTCCACTTCTATCTTGATGGGGCTCTCGTTGTCCTTGCCCAGCATATACTGTACGGGGTCGAGGTAGTGCTGTCCCATGTCGGTCAGTCCGCCTCCGTCATAGTCCCAGTAGCCGCGGAATGTCTGATGTGTGCGGTGGATGTTGTAGGGCTTGAAGGGCGCCGGGCCGAGCCAGAAGTCGTAGTCCAGTTCGGGCGGCACGGGCTGTGTCTCGAGATTCTCCTTGCCTACCCAGAAGAACTTCCATGCGAATCCGGTGTTGCCCGAGACGGTCACCTTGAGCGGCCAGCCGAGCAGTCCGCTGTCGATGAGCTTCTTGAGCGGCTTGACGGTGGTGCCCAGTCCGTAGAATGTGTCGGTGAAGCGGAACCAGGTGTTGAGGCGGAAGATGCGGTTGTAGCGCTTCACGGTGTCGCGCAGCGCGCGGCCCTCGCCGATGGTGCGTGTCATAGGTTTCTCACACCATATGTCCTTGCCGGCCTTGGCGGCGGCCATGGCGATGAGCGCGTGCCAGTGGGGCGGAGTGGCCACGTGCACCACGTCGACGCTGGGATCGCTCACGAGGTCGCGGAAGTCGTGATATGTCTTGCATGTCTCGCCGAAGCGCTTCTTCGCATCGGCCGCCGCATCGTTGAGGTGCTTGCTGTCCACATCGCAAAGAGCTACCAGGCGATAGTTCTTGTCACTCGTAAAATGGTAGGATGAACGACCTATTCCGCCGCAGCCCACAATACCTTTGGTCAACTGGTCGCTTGGAGCGACATAACCATTGCCGCCCAACACATTGCGCGGGACAATGGTAAACAAACCGATGCCCCCGACTGTCTTTAGGAAATTTCTTCTGTTGGTTCTCATATATTAAATATTGCTTTTCTGCAAATTTAGATATTTTTCATCTTATCACAAAGTTACAGTCTGTTTTTTGGCAGATTTTGTAAGGAATTTGTCAATATCTAAAACATTTGTCATGATCGGGGCCTCCCATGCGGCTTTTCCGGGGCTTATGCGGAGGAAAAGCTTCCCCGCGCTGCGGAATTCGCGGGTCGGATGAATGCGCTTTTAATGCTGTCCGAAGATCCTCCGAACGGCAGCAAACCAATCCCGGAAGCCTGTCTGCGAAGCCTTTCAGGCGCCTGAAATCCAGCGCCTGCGAGCGGGGTAAATTCTACTGCGAGATAAATTATTTTAGCTGCGAGATAACGAGTTGTCTACTACGAGATAAATTTTTTTATCTGCGAGTAGAATTTTTCCTTCTCCCACGGGAAATTTTTCTTGTCCATTGAGGATAATTTCTGATCGCAACAGAATTTTTTCTGTTCGCATCAGACTGCTCGTCCGTTCAGGGCAGAATTTTTTCTGTTCGCATCAGAATTTTCTCGCATGCGGGCAGATTTTCCGATGCGCCGAGGTCGTCACGCCCGGATGGGAGCAGGTATATTTGGTGCACGTCCGGCGTATTCTTCCTGAGGCTTTGCTGACGACGTAAAGCCGATTTCCCCACCTTTGTAACTTCTTAAAAATCAGTACCCCCGATAGGCCCAAAATTATGTTTGAGATAATTTGAAATACCTCAAATGTGTTTTTTCTCAAGTCCTATGTAATTTTCCTGTTTTGCGGGAGTATATTTCTATTTCGCGCATTCGGCGTTCCCCGCACAGTGGATTACTCATATTATATATGTATCTGCGGGGCGCCCGGAGGCTTGATGTTCTTTTGAGAGGCGGAAGCGCTTTTCTCCGCTCATGCCTTCGGAGCCCCGGCAGCGTTGCCGGCGTTCTCGATGCGCAGGAGTGTGTTCATCGCGTCGTCGGTCGAACGGATGCCGGAGATGATCATGCGGCGCGCGCCCTTGCTCTCCTCGAGGCGGCAGGAGTGGATGTGGCTCGTGGCGTAGGTGATGATGGCGTTGAACATGGGCGAGCGGTAGAAGGCGCTCCGTGTGTCGTGGATGAAGGTGAGGATCATCTTGCCGGACTTCATGATGAGCTTCTCCACGCCGAGCTGTTTGGCCTCGATCCTGATGAGCGGTATCCGCATGAGCGCCTCGGCGGCCCGGGGCGCCTTGCCGAAGCGGTCGTTGAGCCTCACCTTGTAGCGCTCCAGTTCCTCCTTCGACGTGATGGAGTCGAGCTCGCGATAGAGCATTATCCTCTCGCTCTGACCGGGCACCCAGCTCTCAGGGAAGTAGGCGGCCAAGTCGGTCTCTACGGTGCAGTCGGTGCTGAAGGTCTGCTGCTCGCTGCTGTCGGCGGCGTAGACATCGGCGAACTCGCTCGCGCGGAGCTCGCTCACGGCCTCGTCGAGCACCTTCTTGTAGGTCTCGTAGCCGAGGTCGGCGATAAATCCGCTCTGCTCCGCGCCGAGCATATTGCCCGCGCCGCGGATGTCGAGGTCCTGCAGGGCGATGCTCATGCCGCTGCCCAGGTCGGCGAAGCTCTCGATGGCCTCGAGCCGGCGGCGGCTCTCGTCGCTCAGGGCCGAGAGCGGTGGGGCGATGAGGTAGCAGTAGGCGCGGCGGGCGCCACGGCCCACACGGCCGCGCATCTGGTGGAGGTCGCTCAGGCCGAAGTTCTGCGCGCCCTCGATGATGATGGTGCCGGCCAGCGGGATATCGATGCCGTTCTCCACGATGGTGGTCGAGACGAGCACATCGTAGTCGTACAGGGCAAAGCCCGTCACGGCTTTCTCCATGTCCTTGGGCTGCATCTGGCCGTGGGCTATCACGACGCGGGCGCCCTTGACGAGCCGCTCTATGGTCTGCTTGATCTGCGGCAGCCTCGACACACGCGGCGAGACATAGAACACCTGACCGCCGCGGGCCATCTCGCGATTGACGGCCTCGGAGATCACCTCGTCGCTCATCTCTACCACTTCGGTCTCTATCGGGTAGCGGTTGGGCGGCGGCGTGCGTATCACACTCAGGTCGCGCGCTCCCATGAGGGAGAACTGGAGGGTGCGCGGTATCGGCGTGGCGCTGAGCGTCAGCGTGTCCACCTCGGTCTTCATGCTGCGAAGCTTCTCCTTGGTGCTCACGCCGAATTTCTGCTCCTCGTCCACCACCAGCAGGCCCAGGTCGTGGAAGTGAACGCCCTTGCCGGTGAGCTTGTGGGTGCCGATTATGATGTCTATCTGGCCGTCCTTCAGGCGCTGCTCCACCTCGTGCACCTCCTTTGGGGTGCGGGCGCGCGTCAGGTAGTCGACCGTCACTGGGAAGTCCTTAAGGCGTTTCTGGAAGGTGCGGAAGTGCTGGAGCGCCAGTACGGTGGTGGGGACGAGCACGGCGGTCTGCTTGCCGTCGCACGCGGCCTTGAATGCCGCGCGGATGGCTATCTCCGTCTTGCCGAAGCCCACGTCGCCGCATATCAGGCGGTCCATGGGGCGGGCCTTCTCCATGTCCTTCTCGGTGTCGCGCCAGGCGCGGAGCTGGTCGGGCGTGTCCTCGTAGGGGAAGGACGCTTCCAGTTCGCGCTGCATATAGTTCGACGGCGAGAAGGCGAAGCCCTTGACCTTCATCCTCTCGGCGTAGAGCTTTATCAGGTCGCGCGCGATGTCCTTGATGCGCTTCTTGGCCTTCTCCTTGATCCTCAGCCAGGCGCCCGACCCGAGCGAGTTGATCTTGGGCGGCACGGCGTCGGAGGAGCGGTATTTGCTGAGCTTGTGGAGCGAGGAGAGATTGACCATCACGATGTCCCCGCCGGCATATTGCAGTTTGACGGCCTCTGTGCGCGAGTCGCCCTCGCCGTTGTGTATGAGGCCCATGAAGCGGCCTATGCCGTGGTCGATGTGCACCACGTAGTCGCCCACCTGGAGATTGTTGAGCTCCTTGAGCGTAAGGGCGTTGCGCCCGCTGCCGGCCACGGAGGCCGTGATGGAGAACGGGTGATAGCGGTCGAAGATCTCGTGGTCGGTGAACAGGCACAGCCTGAGCTCGTCGGAGTAGAAGCCCGCGTGCACCGTGCCGATGATGGGGACGAAAGCGTCCTTCATCCCGAGGCCCGCGAGCGAATCGTCGATGCGCTCCAGTTGCTTGTCGCTGTCCGAGGCCACATAGATGGTGTAGCCGCGCCGCCTGAAGTCCTCGAAGGAGCTCTTGATGAGTTCGAAGTTCTTGTGATAAAGGGGTTCGGGATTGGTGTCAAAGTGGAGCTCCTCCGCTTTGCCGCCTCCGGAAGCCGCGCTGCGCGCGCCGTATTCTATAAGGCTGCAATGGTTGACGTATTTCCCGATGGCGGTGATGTCGGCAAAGCCCGTGGTGTCCTCCACCTCGTCGAAGTAGTCCGTGATGCGCGCGCCGATAAGCGGCGCGGAGAAGGCGAGCAGTGTGGCGTCCTCCGGCAACAGGTCGGTGAAGGGGACGAGGGTCGTCCCGGCGCCTCCCCGCGAGTCCGCCTGAATGGTGATGCTGTCGATAAGGTCGTCCGAGAGCTGATTGGTGGGGTCGAAGGTGCGGATGCTCTCCACATCATCGCCGAAAAAGTCGATGCGGTAAGGCTTCGCGCTGTCGTAGGAGAAAATGTCGAGGATGCTGCCGCGCAGGGCGAACTCGCCCGGCGTGTAGACATAGTCGCGCTCGTTGAATCCCCACGAGAGCAGGTCTTCCTCCAGCTTGCTCATGTCGAGGCTTGCGCCCTTGGCGATGACAAGGCTTCGCCCGGCCGTCTCGGAGGCCGAGGGCACCAAGCGCGCCAATGCCTCGGGATAGGTGACCACGAAGTGGGCGTCGCTCTTGTCGCGCGAGAGCACGGACAGAGCCTTGGAGCGCATCACGAGGCTGTCGTCATCGGTGGGGACAAACTTGCTGCCCTTCTTCCTCAGGTCAGAGGGGTAGTAGAGCAGGCTGCCGGCAATCTTGGCCGAGGGCGCTGCCCTGAGGATGTCCTGATAAAAATATTCCGCCTCTTCCATTGCCGGCATGACGGCCAGAATGGTGCGGCTCTGCTTATGCTGCGCCAGCAGGCGGCTGTAGCACCCGAGCATGAGCAGCGAGAGCGCCGAGCCCGTGAGCCCGCTAAGCCTGATGCGGCTGACCGGTGCGCCCTCTCCTATGAATGCGCAGAGTTTGTCGGCCTGCGGCGCTCCGCCGATAAGGGCGAGACTTTCGCTTAGTTTCATAAGCTCATGCCTCCCGCCACAGGTCCTTTGCTCATTAGTTTCTTTTTCTCCGTCTGCTGCTTCCAGAAGTCGAGATATCGCTTGGCCACCTTCACGCAATCGTGATGGCGTTTGATGTATTCCACGCTCTGGCGGGAGAGCTCGTCTATTCTCTCCTTGTGCAGCGCCAGATCCCTCAGGGCCGCATATACGCTCTCCTCGTCGGGAAGCACGTTGATGATGGGCCGCAGCTCTGTCTCATGGAGTATCTCATAGTTCTCCTCTTCTCCGCCGCCCACGACGATGAGGCCCTTGGCCATGGCCAGCAGCGCGTTCATGGCCGGCGTGTAGGAGTAGAGCTGGTCGAGGATCACGTCGCTGCCGTTCATCATGTTCTGATACTGCGCGAAGGGCACCGACTCCGCCTTTACCATCTCGGCCTTGTCGGGGAAATCCCTCACGATGCGCTCCAGGGCGCGGAGCATGATGTCCGTCCCTTTGTAGGCGCTGCGGGCTTTCTGGATGCCGATGAAGAAGCGCACCTTGTCGTGTGGTTCGGTGCTCTTGGGCGTGATCGTGTCGAGGTTGATGGGGAACGGGATGAAGCACAGTTTGTCGCTGAAGTAGGGCTCGTAGGAGGCGTAATACTCGTAGAGGCCGGCTATGATGCCGTCGCAGTTCTCGGCGATGCGGCAGTTGAGCCTGCCCTTGGCTCCCGTGCCCCATTCGCTTATCCAGATGTCGTTCTCGCCGTCGTGGCGCTCCGTGTCTCCGAGGTTGAAGTCGCTGTAGCGGAATGTCTTGCAGTTGAGTCCCGCCTTTACCCAGAAGTGATCCATGCCGAAGGCGCCGAGAAACATGGAGCGGTTGTGCTTGCGCAGGAAGCGGTAGATGGGCGCTATCTTCTGCGCCTTGAGCGGGAGGAACACGGGATTGATGAGCTGCACCACGTCGTAGCCGACCATCTGCGGCAGGGCCCTGGCAAGCTTCTTCATAAACGCGGCCGTGGCCCCGAAGGAGATGTTGTAGCGCTTCAGGTCGATGTCGCGCGGGTAGTCCTTCCAGTTGTCTCCGTCCGAGGCTACCGTCACATCGTGTCCCAGTTTCCTCAGTCCCTCGGCGAGAGTATTGTGTACGTTGCTGAATTCTCCAAGCAGTAGTATCTTCATTTCGGATCTCTATGATTTTTTCAGATCTCTGTATCTGTATTGTCCTTTGCCATTGGTGTGCTTCCCGTAGCGGATGGCGTGGGCGTGGCATATGTGATAGCAGGCCATGCATCCCGTGCAGTGGCCTCCCCATACGGGCCGTCCGGCGGCGGACATGCTGATGTTGCTCACGGGGCAGGCGCGCTCGCAGCTGCGGCAGGAGTTGCAGGCCTGGCTCACATGGAACGGTCGGTCTGTGATGAGGTGCCGCTCGAAGTAAGCCCCCAGCACATAGGTCTTGAGCCGCGGCCAGCGCCCTTCATGGATGTCCTTTACGCTCCTCCGGTCCTTCACGGCCTCTGCGATGTCCTGCAGACGCGGCTCTGCGGCTGTGAGTTTGCGGTTCACCACCTCGGGCTTGTCCACGTCGAACAGCGGCAGGCATACGTAGGTGTTGGGCATGATCACGGTGAAAGCGCTATGGTACCTGAGGCCCGCGCGGTCTACGAAGTCCATCGCCTCTCCGGCGTCGTCCCCGCAGGTCATCACCACGAAGGTGTAGCCCGTGGCTCTGTCCTTAAGGCGCGCGATGAAGTCCCTCACGATCTGCGGCGGCCGCCAGCCGTAGACGGGGAAGACGATTCCCGTCACGGCGTCGTCTGAGGGCGTGGCCACGGGGATGGCTTCCGCCTTCATCCCGAGGAGCTCCGCTATCTTGAGCGCCGCATGCCGGCTGTTGCCTGTGCCGGAGAAGTAGTAGATCATCTGTCAGCGTAAGTTTTTAGGAATGTATCTAAGGAATTATATTGCCAGCTCTTTGCGGAAGGTAAAGCAGTCCCGGAATATCTTCCGCTCGTCGCCGGCCGGTTCGCCCCTGAAGATGCCGAATACGGCGCTTCCGCTGCCGCTCATCTGGGCGTAGACGGCTCCCATGTCGTAGAGCGTCTGCTTTATCGCGCCGATGGCGGGATGCATGCGGAACACAGGGCCTTCGAAGTCGTTTCTTAGCCGGTCCTTCCACGTGTCGATATCGCCCTTAAGTATGTCGCGGATGTCCGTCACGGATGGGCGTGGAGTGAGCATGCCGTAGGCGCGGGCCGTGCTCACACTCTCGCGCGGCTTGACGAGGACGAAATGCAGTCCGCGCAGAGTCAGTTCCACCGGCGAGAACACATCGCCTGTGCCCTCTGCGTAGACGGGCTTCTGACGGATGAAGAACGGGCAGTCGGCCCCGTAGGCGCGCATCTTCGTCTCCATCTCCTCCTCTCTCAGCCCGAGGGAGAAGATGTCGTTGATGAGCTTCATCGTCTCCGCCGCGTCGCTGCTGCCGCCGCCCAGGCCTGCGCCGGTGGGGATGTGCTTGCAGAGATATATGCGAAGGGGAGGCAGGGCATAGGCGCTGCGCATGTCGCTGTAGACACGGTATACGAGATTGTCCTCCGGGCGGTCGTCGGGGCCCATGCCCACTATCTGTATGTCCTCCGCTCCGTCGCGCGCCTCCTCTATCTCGAGCACGTCTCTCAGAGGAATGGGGTAGAACACAGTCTCTATGTCGTGATATCCGTCGGGGCGCTTCCTGACTACATTCAATCCTAAGTTTATCTTTGCGGGAGGTAATGCAAGCATATTCTTCGTTTTGCTCCGCAAAGTTAATATTTAATGTACTAATGCGGCTTTATTGCCCGCGTTTTTTCTTTTACTACCAGTTTTTATACTAATTTTGCAGGAATAAAATTTATAGTATGGAAGAAAATTCACAACCACAAGAAGCTGCCAAGCTCCCTGAAAACGCGTTTAGAGAACTGAAAGAAGGCGAGACCTACAAGCCGCTTATGCCGGCCGGCTCGCATCCGCGCGAGGCCGACGCATGGTCGGTGACGTGGGGACTGGTGATGGTCATTATCTTCTCGGCCGCCACGGCCTATCTGGGGCTCAAGGTGGGGCAGGTCTTTGAGGCCGCCATCCCCATCGCCATCATTGCCGTAGGTCTGAGCGGTGTCACACGCCGCCGCGGCGCCATGGGCGAGAACGTGATCATCCAGAGCATCGGCGCATGCTCGGGCAGCGTGGTGGCAGGCGCTATATTCACCTTGCCGGCCCTGTACATCCTCCAGGCCAAGTATCCCGATATCTCGGTCGACTTTGTAAAGGTGTTCCTCGCCTCGTTCTTGGGCGGAGCGCTCGGCATATTCTTCCTCATCCCCTTCCGTAAATATTTTGTGCGCGACATGCACGGCAAGTATCCCTTCCCCGAGGCCACGGCCACGACTCAGGTACTTGTCTCCGGCGAGGGCGGCGGCACGGGAAGCCTGATGCTGCTGCTCAAGGCCGGCGTCATCGGCGGTCTCTACGACTTTGCAGTGGCGTCCTTCGGTCTCTGGAATGAGCAGTTCACAAGCCGCGTCTGCTCGCTGGGCAATATGATAGCCGACAAGGCCAAGTTTGTCTTCAAGCTCAATACCGGCGCCGCCGTGCTGGGCATGGGATATATCGTAGGCCTGAAATATTCGGCCGTGATATGCGCCGGCAGCGTGCTAGTGTGGTGGATCATCGTGCCGTGCATAGCGCTCCTGTTCCCCGACATGCAGATAGCCTCCGGCACGGGCGCCGGCACAGTGGCCGCCTCGCAGGCATCGCCTGAGGTGCTCTTCGCCTACGCCCGCTCCGTCGGTATCGGCGCCATCGCCATGGCCGGCATCATCGGCATCATCAAGAGCCGCAAGATAGTGGTCGGCGCCATATCGCTGGCCCGCCGCGAGATGACGAAGAAGAGCAATGCCGAGGAGACCTCCGAGCGCACACAGAAGGATATCCCCATGAAGATCATCATCTTCGGTACGGCGCTCACGCTGATCGTAGTGTTCTGCTTCTTCCTCTTCGGCGTGATGGGTGGCAATCTGCTTTACGCCGTTGTGGGCATCCTGCTGGTGGCCCTGATAGCCTTCCTGTTCACCACCGTGGCGGCCAACGCCATCGCCATCGTGGGCAGCAATCCTGTGTCGGGCATGACGCTGATGACGCTCATCCTGACCTCCGTGATAATGGTGGCTGTGGGCCTGCGCGGCACGGCCGGCATCGTGGCCGCGCTGCTGATGGGCGGCGTGGTGTGCACGGCGCTCTCCATGGCCGGCAGCTTCGTCACCGACCTCAAGATAGGTTACTGGCTCGGCACGACGCCCAAGGTGCAGGAGAGCTACAAGTTTCTCGGCACCTTGGTGGCAGCCCTCACGGTGGGCGGCGTGATGATCGTGCTCAACAACACCTACGGCTTCACGGGCGATGCGCTTGCAGCCCCACAGGCTCATGCCATGGCCGCTGTGATCGAACCGCTCATGAACGGCGGCAGCGCCCCGTGGCTCCTATACGGCATCGGCGCCGCCATAGCCATCGTCCTCGACATGCTCGGCATCTCGGCGCTGGCCTTCGCCCTGGGCATGTTCATCCCGCTGGAGCTCAACCTCCCGCTGCTTGTGGGCGGACTCATCAGCTGGAAGGTGAAGCGCGCCGGCAAGACCGCCGAAGAGAAGCACGCCGCTGACGAGCGCGGCACACTCATCGCCTCCGGATTTATCGCCGGCGGCGCGCTGATGGGCGTCGTGAGCGCAGCCATGCGCTTCGCCGGACTGGACCTCACCCTCAGCGCCTGGGTGGACAACCCTCTCAGCCAGCTGCTCTCCATCGTGGTCTACGCCCTGCTGATCATCGGATTCTTTACCATGGTGCGACAGAAGAAGGCCGCCTGAGGAAAAATAATCCCGGTCATTACTATCTCATTCGGAATAAATTACTAATTTTGCACCGCCGTTACGAGTTAGCGGCAATGATTTACAAACAATACAACATTTATGTCTACAAAAATCAGATTGCAGCGCCACGGGCGCAAGGGCTATGCCCACTACACCATCGTGGTAGCAGATTCGAGAGCTCCGCGTGACGGAAAATTTATCGAACGTTTGGGCAGCTATGATCCCAACACAAATCCTTCTACTATCCAGCTCAACTTTGAGCGTGCGCTCTACTGGGTAGGCGTTGGCGCACAGCCGACGGACACAGCCAACTATATCCTCAAGCGTGAGGGTGTGATGCTGATGAAGCACCTGCAGGGCGGCGTCAAGAAGGGCGCTTTCACCGAGGAGGAAGCACAGAAGAAATTCGACGCATGGAAGGCTGACAAGGAAGCCCGTCTCAACGCCATCGCGACCAAGCAGGCTGCTGACGGCAAGGCTAAGGCCGAGAAGCGTATCGAAGAAGAGAAGAAAGTGAACGAAGCTATTGCAAAGCGCGTGGCCGAGAAGAAGGCCGCCATTCTGGCTGCTGAGGCCGAAGCTGCTGCTAAGGCAGCCGAGGAGGCTAAGGCCGCTGAAGCTCCCGCAGCTGACGCTGCCGAGGCTCCCGCTGAGCAGAACAACTAATAGCTTACCAGAAGCAACAAGAGGACTACGACCTCTGATGTCAGTCCGGATATCCACCAGGATGTCCGGACTGATTGCGTTTATACGCGCCGTGACAGGGTTAATTAGCGCTGTGTTCGCGATTATGCGCGCCGTGATCGCGATGGAATGCGCCTTGCTTGAGATTATCCCCGCGCGGATTGCGACTATCGCAATGCGATGCTCCTATATATAATATGCGTGTCGCAAATATAATTGCCTGCGCCCTCCGGACTGCCGGTCGCGCCGCCGGTACGGACTGCGACGAGAGCATTATAATTAAAGTTTCCCCTCAGACCAACCTGAATCAGAAATGGGGCGGAGCTAAGGCTGCCAGAAACCATTTAACTGCCGGTTTGCCCCGATTCGCTGATTTTCTTCTCCCATCGATTTATCTCATGACAATTGCGATGTGATCTCATGACAACTGCGATGCGATTGAATGACAACTGCGATGCATTTGCATGACAGCTGCGATGCATTTGCATGACAGCTGCGATGCATGAACTATGTGCCTTGTGTTTTTTGTCTTGTGCATTTGTGTAGCTGTGGTTTACTGGAAATAGTGTGGTTTACTTGAAATAGTTGACAACTTCTGAAGTTAATAACTAAATTGTTTGT
>OMUV01000116.1 GCA_900314335.1 uncultured Prevotellaceae bacterium
TCAAGGCCGATTTTTGAGCCTTTGCAAATATCTGAAAATCAGCGCTCCCGAAAGGGTAAAACTACATTTGAGACGTTTTGAACTACCTCAAATGTAATTTTCCTCAGGTGCCTTGTGAGTATCGTCGCATGCGGGACGGTTTTTCTGATCTCCGCAATTTGTCCCCTTCGTGATGCGGACGACTCTTCCATTATGCATCCCGGGGCCGTCGGAATTGCTGCCTGCGCAGGGAAAATGCGGCGGGATTCAGGCCGCAGGGGAAGAGGATGATTTTATGAGGCAAATGGCGGGAGAAAAATGCCTTCCGGGCCGTGAGTGTAGGGAGAAAAACGTAAATTTGCACTGTAAAAGCTATAGCGCAACAGATATGATAGTATTTTTCAAGGTTCCGACGGGCAATATCATTGCTGCGGACATCAGTCACCCCCTGGACAAAGACGAAGAGAGCAAGCTCTGCTGGCTTTTCGGTAACGCCGAACGGCTCAAGGCCGAGACGCTGGACGGTTATTATGTCGGCCCGCGCCGCGAGATGATCACGCCGTGGAGCACCAACGCCGTCGAGATCACTCAGAACATGAGTCTGAGCGGCGTAAAGCGCATCGAGGAGTATTTCCCCGTGCCCGATGAGAATGCGAGCTACGACCCCATGCTCCAGCGCATGTACCACGGGCTCAATCAGGACATTTTCACCGTCCACAAGCGGCCCGATCCCATCGAGTATATCGATAACATTGAGGAATACAACGAGCGCGAGGGCCTGGCCCTTTCGCCCGAGGAGATAGAGTACCTGCACAAGGTGGAGGGCCAGCTGGGCCGCAAACTCACCGACAGCGAGGTATTCGGCTTCGCGCAGATCAACTCGGAGCACTGCCGTCATAAGATCTTCGGCGGCACCTTTATTATCAACGGCAAGGAGATGCCCTCCTCGCTCTTTGCGCTCATCAAGAAGACCACTAAGGAAAATCCCCATCATATCATCTCGGCCTATAAGGACAATGTCGCCTTCGCCGCCGGTCCGGTAGTGGAGCAGTTTGCCCCGCGCGAGCACGCCACGAGCGACTATTTCGTGGTGAGCGACATCGAGAGCGTCATCTCGCTCAAGGCCGAGACGCACAATTTCCCCACCACCGTGGAGCCGTTCAACGGCGCCTCGACGGGTACGGGCGGCGAGATACGCGACAGGATGGGCGGCGGCGTCGGTTCGTGGCCCATCGCCGGCACGGCCGTATACATGACCGCCTATCCGCGCCTCAAGGGCGGCCGCAGCTGGGAGAACGTCCTGCCTGTGCGCAAGTGGCTCTACCAGACGCCCGAGCAGATACTCATCAAGGCCAGCAACGGCGCCTCCGACTTCGGTAACAAGTTCGGCCAGCCCCTCATCACCGGTTCGCTCCTCACCTTCGAGCACGAGGAGCGCGGCGAGAAATACGGCTACGACAAGGTCATCATGCTCGCAGGCGGTGTGGGCTACGGCACACGCCGTGACTGCCTCAAGAAGGAGCCTCACAAGGGCAACGAGATCGTAGTGGTGGGCGGCGACAACTATCGCATCGGCCTCGGCGGCGGCTCCGTATCGTCGGTAGATACCGGACGCTACTCCTCGGGTATCGAGCTCAACGCCGTGCAGCGCGCCAACCCGGAGATGCAGAAGCGCGCCAACAACCTCGTGCGCGCTCTCTGCGAGGAGGAGGTCAATCCTATCATCTCCATCCACGATCACGGCAGCGCCGGCCATGTCAACTGTCTCTCTGAGCTCGTAGGCGAGTGTGGCGGCGAGATAGATATGACCAAACTGCCCATAGGCGACCCGACGCTTTCCTCCAAGGAGATCATAGCCAACGAGAGTCAGGAGCGCATGGGTCTGCTCATCGATGAGAAGCATATAGAACACGTGAGAAAGATAGCCGAGAGGGAACGCGCCCCGATGTATGTCGTGGGCCACACCACGGGCGACGCCCATTTCTCGTTTGTTCAGGGCGATGGCGTGAAGCCGTTCGACCTCGACGTGGCGCAGATGTTCGGCCATTCGCCCCGCACCGTGATGCACGACGAGACTGTCGAGCGCCGCTACAAGGACGCCGCCTACGACAAGAGCGCCCCGGAGAATTATCTCGCCACTCTCATGCAGATAGAAGCCGTCGCCTGCAAGGACTGGCTCACCAACAAGGTGGACCGCTCCGTGACGGGCAAGGTGGCACGCCAGCAGTGTGTCGGCCCCTTGCAGCTGCCGCTCGCCGACTGCGGCGTCGTGGCGCTCGACTACCGCTTCCACAAAGGCATAGCTACTGCGCTGGGCCACGCACCCCAGGCCGGCCTCATCTCTCCCGCTGCCGGTTCGCGGCTCTCCGTGGCCGAAGCGCTCACCAACCTCGTCTTCGCTCCCATCGAGGAGGGGCTCGACGGTGTGTCGCTCTCGGCCAACTGGATGTGGCCCTGCCGCTCGCAGAAGGGCGAGGACGCGCGCCTCTACGAGGGTGTCAAGGCCCTGAGCGACTTCTGCTGCGCCCTGGGTATCAATGTCCCCACCGGCAAGGACTCTCTCTCGCTCTCACAGCAATATCCTGACGGCAGCAAGGTCATATCCCCGGGCACCGTCATCGTGTCCGCCGGCGCTCAGGTGAGCGACGTGCGCCATATCACAACGCCTGTCCTCGCGCCCGACACCACCTCGGTGATGCTGCTCGTGGACTTCAGCGCCTGCCCCAAGGCTCTGGGCGGCTCAGCATTCTTCCAGACGCTCGGCGCCGTGGGTTCCGCAGCGCCTGAGATCAAGAGCGCTGCATACTTCCGCGCCGCCTTCGACGCCGTGCAAGAGATCGAGAAGCGCGGCTATGTCCTCGCCGGCCACGATGTCTCGGCCGGCGGCCTCGTGACCTGCCTCCTCGAGATGTGCTTCGCCAATGTTACCGGCGGCCTTGAGATCACTCTTCCCGATGTCCCCGACGATGATATCGTCAAGGCTCTCTTTGCCGAGAACCCTGCCGTCGTGCTGCAGGTGAAGGCCGACGCAGCAGCCAGGGCCGAAGAGATCCTCTCCAAGGCCGGTGTAGACTATCAGAAGATAGGTCATCCCTCCGCCCTGCGCCATGTCAGCGTTACCGCCGCCGGACGCACCATCAATCTCGATATCGATGAGCTCCGCGACAAATGGTACGAGACTTCCTACCTCCTCGACACCAAGCAGAGCTTCAACGGTTGCGCCCTCGAGCGCTATAACAACTATAAATGCCAGCCGCTCCAGTTGCGCTTCCCCGAGCACTTCCACGGCCGCTTCGCCGACTACGGCATCGATCCCGACCGCCGCAAGCCCACGGGCCTGCACGCCGCCATCATCCGCGAGAAGGGCACCAACGGCGAGCGCGAGATGGCCTATGTGCTCTACATGGCCGGCTTCGACGTGAAGGACGTGATGATGACCGACCTCGTCTCCGGTCGTGAGACCCTCGAGGACGTCAACATGATAGTCTTCTGCGGCGGATTCTCCAACAGCGACGTGCTCGGCTCTGCCAAGGGATGGGCCGGCGCATTCCTCTACAATCCCAAGGCCAAGGCAGCCCTCGACCGCTTCTATGCGCGCCCCGACACGCTCTCGCTGGGTGTGTGCAACGGCTGCCAGCTCATGGTGGAGCTCAACCTCATCAATCCCGACCACACCCACCGCACACGCATGCTGCACAACGACTCCCACAAGTTTGAGAGCGGCTTCGTGGGCGTGGACATCGAGAAGAACAACACCGTGATGTTCTCCTCGCTTGCCGACTCGAAGCTGGGCCTCTGGATAGCCCACGGCGAGGGCCACTTCTCCCTGCCGGAGCCCGAGAGCGCCTACAACATCGTGATGAAGTACACCTATGACAAGTATCCCGCCAATCCTAACGGTTCGGACTACAATGTCGCCGCCATCGCCAGCCCCGACGGCCGCCATGTGGCCATGATGCCCCATCCCGAGCGCGCCTTCCTGCCGTGGCAGTGCGCCTACTATCCCGCCGCGCGTCAGGACGACGAGATCACGCCCTGGGTGGAGGCCTTCGTCAACGCCCGCAAGTGGGTCGAGAAGCACAAGCAGAATTAAGCCCCTATACCTATTATATATAGGCGTACAGATACATGCGAGGCGGGAGCGCGGTGAACGCTCCCGCCTCGCTGTCGTTCGGGCCTGCCTTTCCCCGCGCCTCCGGTGAGCTTGCGGTCGCGCCGCCGATGAGTTTGCGGTGTTTTTCCCGCCTTCGGCGAAGCTGCGTTCCCCCTCGCCGCGCTCTTCACGGGAGGCGGAAAAAGCCTTGTAGGAGGAGGGTGAATTCTACTACGAGATAAAATATTTTATCTCGTAGTAGACGATCGTTCTGCTCGCAGAAGAAAAAATTTATCTGCGAGTAGAATTTCCCCGCCTCGCAGTGGCCGGAATTAAGGTACTTGTAGCGGCCCCCGGAATGCTTTCTGGTCGTCATCGGTGCGCCCGCGGCAATATCTTTGACCGCGCAAACGATGAATATTCCCATTCGCGAAATACTCATTTCCGCACACTCCATAAAAACTTCCGCTCAACCCGAAAATTACATTTGAGACGAGGAAAACTACGTTTGAGGTATTTCAAAACGTCTCAAACATAATTTTGGCCTTCCGGGAGCGCTGATTTTCTGCGACTTACAAAGGGCCGAAAACGGCCCTTCGGAGGCGCTGCGAATGCGGGCGGAAGGCTCCCTCCTCCGAAGCAATTTCTCTTTCCATCTTGCCCCCAAAGGCATTCTTCATTCCCTAATCTCCCGCCGGGGCTGTGAATTTGCTTTATAATGGGCCATTTAAAGCAAATATCCCACTGCGGGCGCGATAAAAAAGTAAGATTTACTGCCTTTATCTTATATCTAATACGTAATTTTGCCCCTTGAAACGGCGTGATAAGGCGTGGTTTCATTTACAAACGGAATAGAAATGAGAGTACTGAAATTCGGAGGCACCTCCGTGGGTTCGCCCGAGAGCATACTTAATCTGAAGAAGATCGTCGAGAATGTCGACGAACCGGTCATCGTGGTGGTGTCCGCATTGGGCGGCATCACCGATAAACTGATCAACACCTCCCATCTGGCCGCCGCGGGCGACCCGAAGTACAGGGACGAGTTCAACGCCATGATCGAGCGCCACCGCAACATGATAGACACGGTTATCCCCGACGGGGCGCGTCGCGATGCGCTCTACGACAGCATCGAGACGCTCTTCGACGAGCTCAGGAGCATCTACCACGGCGTCTACCTCATACGCGACCTCACCGCCAAGACCGCCAATGTCATCGTGAGCTACGGGGAGCGCATGTCGTCGCACATCGTGAGCACCCTCATCGACAGTGCGCGGTGGTACGACTCGCGCGAGTTCATCAAGACCTCGCGCCGTCAAGGGCAGAATCTCGTGGACTTCGATGTGACCCTCAGGCTGGTGAGCAAGACCTTCGCCCGTGTGCCCAAGGTGGCAGTCATCCCGGGCTTCATAGCCAGCGACATCAACGACGGCGAGACGACCAACCTCGGCCGCGGAGGCTCCGACTACACCGCTGCCATCGTCGCCTCGGCGCTCAATGCCTCCGCCCTTGAGATCTGGACGGACGTGGACGGCTTCATGACGGCCGACCCGCGTGTCATCCCCAATGCTTACACCATAGACGAGCTCTCTTACAACGAGGCTATGGAGCTGTGCAACTTCGGCGCCAAGGTAGTCTACCCGCCCACCATCTACCCCGTGCGGGTCAAGGGCATACCCGTCTACGTCAAGAATACGTTCCATCCCGACCACCGCGGCAGCATCATCTACAAGGGCCCGCTCAACGACGAGCGCACCATCAAGGGCATCTCCTCCATTCGCGACACGAGCCTGGTAACAGTCAGCGGTCCGTCAATGGTTGGCGTAATAGGTATCAACCGCCGCATCTTCACGGCCCTGGCCGATGCCGGTGTGAGCGTGTTCCTCGTAGCCCAGACATCCTCGGAGGCCAGCACCAGTCTCTGCGTCACCGATGCCGACGGGGAGCGGGCCGCCAGGGTGCTCGACGAGGAGTTTGCCAAGGAGATAGCCACCGGCGCCATGAACCACGCCCAGCTGACACGCAACCTGAGCACTGTGGCCGTCGTGGGCGACAAGATGAAGCACACGCCCGGCATCGCCGGCAAGCTCTTCGGTGTCCTCGGGCGCAACGGCATCAACATCGTGGCCATGGCGCAGGGTGCTACCGAGACCAATGTATCGCTCGTCGTGAGCCGCGACCTGCTGCGCAAGTCGCTCAATGTCATCCACGACAGCTTCTTCCTCTCCGAATATCAGGTGCTCAACCTCTTCATCTGCGGTGTCGGCACCGTGGGCGGCATGCTCATCGAGCAGATAGCACAGCAGCGAGAGAAACTGATGCGCACCCGCGGGCTCAAGCTCAATGTCGTGGGCATCGCGAGCGGACACTACGCCGTCTTCGACCGCGAAGGCATCGACCTCACCGACTATCGCGAGAAACTGAAAGCGGGCGGTCCCAGCAATGTCGAACGCCTCAAGAAGGAGGTCATAGGCATGAATATCTTCAATTCGGTCTTCGTCGACTGCACCGCGAGCGAGGATGTGGCGGGGCTCTATCAGACATTTTTCGAGCACAATATCAGCGTCGTGGCGGCCAACAAGATTGCGGCCTCGTCGCCCTATGCCAACTATCGCCGCCTCAAGGACACGGCGCGCTCCCGCGGCGTCAAGTATCTCTTTGAGACCAACGTGGGCGCAGGCCTTCCCATCATCAACACCATCAACGACCTTACCGGCAGCGGCGACAAGATCCTCTGCATCGAGGCTGTGCTCAGTGGCACGCTCAACTTCGTATTCAATACACTCTCCTCTACCACGCCCTTCAGCCGTGCCGTCGCGATGGCACGCGAGGCCGGCTACAGCGAGCCCGACCCGCGGGTGGACCTGAGCGGCAAGGATGTGATACGCAAGCTCGTCATCCTGGCGCGCGAGGCCGGCTATCAGGTGGAGACAAGCGATGTGGACGACACGCCCTTCATCCCGCGCGAGTTTATGGACATGCCGCTCGACGAGTTTCTCCGCCGCCTGCCTGAGCTCGATGCCGGCTTCGAGGAGAAGCGTCGCGCGCTCGAGGCCGAGGGCAAACGCTGGCGCTATGTGGCCCGCCTGGACGGCGGCAAGACGAGCGTGGGCCTCACCGCTGTGGACAAGAACCACCCGTTCTACCACCTCGAGGGCTCCAACAATGTCATCCTCATCACCACCGAGCGCTACAGGGAATATCCCATGCACATCGAGGGCTACGGAGCCGGTGCCGCGGTGACGGCAGCCGGTGTCTTTGCCGACATCATGAGCGTGGCCAATATATAGCAGTACGGTCCTGCCGGCGCGGGGCAAGTGAGGCACGTCGTATGCTGCCTCATTACCCTCATCGGAGCAAACTGCGCCAAGCATTGACTTGCGCGGGCCGACAAAAAAGCCGCAACCTTCGGGCTGCGGCTTTTTTGAATGTTATTATCCTTCTACAGAGGTTTACTCTACGGGGATGTTACGCGGTTCGTCATCGTGAGCTTCGGGACGTGCATTCGCCGTGTCGCTCTGTGGTGCGCCATCATGGCGCGGCTGTTGTGCGGGACGCTCGCGGCGCTCTCCGCGATGTTCACCACGGTCGCGGCGCTGTCCTTCCGGACGACGCTCCCTGCGCTCGCGTCCTTCGCCGCGACCCTCGCCACGGCGTTCGCGACGCTCGCCCCTGCGCTGCTGCTGACGCTCGTCGTAGTCGGCCGGTTTCTCGAGCAGTGCGCGGTGGGAGAGGCGGAACTTGCCCGTCTTCTCGTCGATGTCGAGCAGCTTCACCTTGATGGTGTCGCCCTCGTGAATGCCGGCGTCCTCAACGGTGTCGAAGCGCTTCCAGTCGAGCTCGCTGATGTGCAGCAGGCCTTCCTTGCCCGGCATGAATTCCACGAAGCAGCCGTAGGGCATGATGCTCACCACCTTGGCGTCGTAGGTCTCGCCGACCTCCGGGATAGCCACGATGGCGCGTATCTTGGCCACAGCGGCGTCGATGCTGGCCTTGTTGGGAGCAGACACCTGTACCTTGCCCACGCCATCCTCTTCGTCGATGGTGATGGTGGCTCCGGTCTCCTCCTGCATACCCTGGATGATCTTTCCACCCGGGCCAATGACAGCGCCGATATACTCCTTGGGAATCTCGAATGCCTCGATGCGCGGCACCTGCGGCTTGAGGTCGGGGCGCGGAGCGTCGAGCACCTTCAGCATCTCATTCAGCACATGCTCGCGAGCGTCCTTGGCCTGCATAAGAGCCTTCTCGAGGATCTCGTAGGAGAGGCCGTCGCATTTGATATCCATCTGTGTAGCGGTGAGTCCGTTGCGTGTACCGGTGGTCTTGAAGTCCATGTCGCCCAGGTGGTCCTCATCGCCGAGAATGTCGCTAAGCACGGCATATTTCTCCTCTCCCGGGTTCTTGATGAGGCCCATGGAGATACCGGATACGGGATTCTTGATAGGCACACCGGCGTCCATGAGCGCCAGACAGCCTGCGCAGACTGTAGCCATGGAGCTGGAACCGTTGCTCTCGAGGATGTCGCTCACCACTCTCACCGTGTAGGGGAAGTCGGCGGGTATCTGGCCCTTGAGAGCGCGCCATGCGAGGTGGCCGTGACCTATCTCGCGACGGCCCACGCCTCTCTGCGCCTTGGCCTCGCCCGTGGAGTAGGGCGGGAAGTTGTAGTGAAGCAGGAAACGCTGGCTGCTCTGGTCGAGCACTTCGTCTATGGTCTTCTCGTCGAGCTTTGTGCCGAGGGTACATGTGGCGAGCGCCTGTGTCTCACCGCGGGTGAAGATGGCGCTTCCGTGAGGAGCGGGCAGCGGGCTCACCTCGCACCAGATGGGGCGTATGTCGGTGTAGCCGCGACCGTCGAGACGGCGCTTCTCATCGAGCACACAGCGGCGCATGGCGTCGCGCTCCACGTCGTAGTAGTAGCGGTCGATCATGGCGTTCTTCTCCTCGAGCTCGTCGGCGGTAAGGTCGGTGTGGGCGGCGGCATATGCCTCCTTGAAGCCCTCGCGTATCTCGGAGAATGCGTCCTCGCGGGCGTGCTTGTCGCGGTTGCCCTCCTTGGTGATAGCGTAAGCCTTGTCGTAGCATTCCTTGCGTACCTGCTCGCGGAGCTCTTCGTCGTTCACCTCATGGCAGTATTCTCTCTTGACATCCTTGCCGAGCTCCTTGGAGAGCTCTTTCTGGAGGCGGCACATGGGTTTGATGGCCTCGTGAGCGGCCTTGAGGGCGCCGATGAGGTCCTGCTCGGACACCTCGTCCATCTCGCCCTCTACCATCATGATGTTCTCCTCGGTAGCGCCTACCATGATGTCCATGTCGGCATTTTTCATCTGCTCGTAAGTAGGATCGATGACGTATTCACCGTTTATTCTGGCCACTCTCACCTCCGAGATGGGGCCCTCGAAGGGAATGTCGGAGCATGCAAGCGCTGCGGAGGCTGCGAATCCGGCCAGAGCGTCGGGTATGTCCGTACCGTCGGCCGAGAAAAGCATGATGTTCACATACACTTCTGCGTGATAGTTGGAGGGGAAGAGGGGGCGGAGCGCGCGGTCTACAAGGCGCGACGTCAAAATCTCATAGTCGGAAGGCCTGCCTTCACGTTTGGTAAAACCGCCGGGGAAACGGCCTGCGGCCGAATAGCGTTCCCTGTAGTCGCACTGCAGCGGCATAAAATCCGTACCCGGAACAGCGTCCTGAGCTGCGCATACTGTGGCGAGCAACATCGTCTCGCCCATACGGAGCATTACAGCGCCGTCGGCCTGCTTGGCCAGTTTGCCTGTTTCGATGCTAATCTCCCGTCCGTCGGGAAGCGAAACAGTCTTTGTGATTACGTTCATCTAAAAAATCTCTTTTATTATTTTCTTCTTGCGTTTCTTGCGTCTAAATATGCTCTGACTAAAAATCGTACAAATATACAGAATAATTCTATAACTTGCTGAATACGGGCAGGAAAATCCTATTATTTTCTTTTTAAAGGTATCAAATTTCAATCTTTACCGTTCTTTGCAGGGCATGATGCGGACATTCGACCCTGCAAATGTCGCGAAAATCCGGGCCTTGCATCCATCGACCGCCGTGCGCAGGTTGTCATCCGCCGGAGGGAATGTCTATCTTTCCGGCGCTTTTTCATGCAGGCTGACAGGCCGTTTTCTGACGACTTACAGCCGCACTTTGACCTCCCATAACTATTTGATAATCTGAGCCCCTTTGAGGGCTAAAACTACATTTGAGACGTTTTAAATCATCTCAAATGTGTTTTTACTTATGTGCCTTGTAATTTTCGGCGTATGCGGAACGCTTTTTCCGATGATGTGAAATACATGTCTCCCGATGAGAATAATTCATGGAATACGCATCGCCGGTGCGGCCGGCAGGGGAACATTATTCTCCGGGTAAGAGACGAGCTCGCGGAAGCCCTGCGCAGGCGGCAGAACGAGAGCGGGCGCGACAGGGGGAATCCTGCCACGCCCGCTTATGGTCTGTGTCGCTTTTCGCCGCATTGTCGCGCTCTCCGTCATGCACCCTCTGAGCGCGGCAGGGATGCGGAAGCGGCTACCGGAGCGGCCTGCGCCTTACTTGCAGCACTTCCAGGGCTTGAGTTCCTTGAAGAAGTCGTGACCCTTGTCGTCCACGAGGATGAAGGCGGGGAAGTCCTTGACGGTGATCTTCCAGATGGCCTCCATGC
>OMUV01000129.1 GCA_900314335.1 uncultured Prevotellaceae bacterium
CCAGAAATAATTTGCATATCGCTGAAAACTCTTTACCTTTGCCCACGACACAGGGATAAGAATAGAATGGTCAACCAATCCTAGGAATAAAGACTAATAGTCAAATTTAATCAGTAATAATCTACAAACAAGAGTCAACCTAAATCAGGAAAATACAATTCGGAACCAAAATGTAATTTTGAATGAAGCGTTGGTCGCGAGGTATATCACCCCCCCCATTTGATTTTATTCAATCTATTTAAATCAGCATAGATGCTAGACAGAGTTTCAGACCATGTCATATATTTTCTTGTAAAATTTACTATCTCTCAAAAACTTATTATAGAGGATGGCGATCATGACACATTATCCCTCAACAATATACATTATCCTGCTCCAAATCCTCAAAGGGATGGAATGATAATGCATAGCCTGACGGTACAAACTCCTGTTTAATTCAACTTTCTTGGGATAGCTGAAAACCTTGCTCAGAGAGGTGTCCAACTCAAATTTCATTCGGGAATATTTTCTGCTGTTTGTTCCTCTTCCATCATTGCCACCATAGCTGACCAATGATCTGACAGGGAATAGCGATAATTTATCTTGGAGGAATTGGGCAAAGCAAAACCTTATAGCCCACGAACTATTTTTCCCCTTTTTCCAATCTGTAAGCATATGCCAACAGTCACTACCACCCCACTTATTAAATTCACAAGCCTTATTTCGATAGCTATCAAGATTATTCAAATCCCAATCTACGGAATTCCACCTGTCCTTCCAAGTAGCCCACCCCCATGAACTACTACGCGTACAGAAATAAGTATTAAAGCCATATTCGCTTTGTGGATGAACGATGTTACTATATCCGCATATAGAAAATACTTTCTCATTATGTTCATACAGGTGCAGCCCTTCGTTCATATAAGCAAGAAAATTAGAGGTAACTTGCAGATCATCTTCTATTACAATAGCTTTACCATACTTATTGATAACTTCTGTAATACCGCGAATCAGAGAAGGCCCTAAGCCCCTGTTAAATTCAGAAGGATTAATGGTTACGTTCCTAAAGCCACATACCGAGGAAGCATAATCTCTTACTTTTTTCACATTCTCCACATCACTTTCTTTTCCGGGACGAGGTCCGTCTATATAAATGTACAAGTCTGATGCTGCGGCCTCGGAATTCAAAAGTAATGACTTTATAAGCCTCTCAAGAGAATCGCAACGGTTAAAAGCAAAGACTATGATCGGAGCAAAGTTTTCCATTGCTAAATATTAGTCTCTCCTATAGATATCCCTTGTATAGACCTTGTCCTGCACGTCGTCCAGACACTTGTCGTAGCGGTTGGCGATGATGGCGTGGCTCTGCTTCTTGAACTCGGCAAGATCGTTGACCACCTTGCTGCCGAAAAATGTGCTGCCGTCCTCAAGCGTAGGTTCGTAGATAATAACCTGCGCACCTTTGGCTTTAATGCGTTTCATAACGCCCTGGATGCTCGACTGGCGGAAATTGTCACTATTAGACTTCATCGTCAGGCGGAAAACGCCTATTACGCATGTTTTCTCAGTGGATGGATTGAAATCACCACGATAATAATAGTCGTAATAGCCTGCTTTTCTCAACACCTGGTCGGCAATGAAGTCCTTACGTGTGCGATTGCTTTCGACTATGGCCTGAATAAGGTTCTCCGGCACATCCTTGTAATTGGCAAGGAGTTGCTTGGTGTCCTTGGGCAGGCAATAGCCGCCGTATCCAAACGAAGGATTATTGTAAAAGTCTCCTATACGAGGATCGAGGCTCACGCCCTTGATGATGCTGTTAGTGTTTAGTCCCTTAACTTCTGCATAAGTGTCCAGCTCGTTGAAGAAGCTCACACGTAGCGCCAGATAGGTGTTAGCAAATAGCTTCACAGCTTCTGCTTCGGTCAAGCCCATAAACAGTGTCGGAATATTCTCTTTTATGGCGCCTTCTTGCAAAAGCGAAGCAAATGTGTGCGCCACCTTATCGAGCCGTTCATCGCATTCCGGTCTCCCGACAATGATGCGACTGGGATAGAGGTTGTCGTAAAGAGCCTTGCTCTCGCGCAGAAATTCCGGTGCAAAGATGATATTGTCGCAGCTGTACTTCCGGCGCACGCTTTCCGTATACCCCACAGGTATCGTCGACTTGATGACCATGATGGCTTTCTGGTTCACCTTCATCACAAGTTCAATGACCTCCTCAACGTGTGAGGTATCAAAGTAGTTCTTCACAGAGTCATAATTGGTCGGTGTAGCAATCACCACGAAGTCTGCATTCTGATATGCAGTTGCTCCGTCAGTCGTAGCATGCAGATCAAGCTGCTTCTCCGCTAAATATTTCTCAATGTACTCGTCTTGTATCGGAGACTTGCGATGATTGATCATCTCTATCTTTTCGGGAATCACATCCACCGCTTCCACATGATGGTGCTGACTGAGCAGAGTAGCAATGCTCAGTCCTACGTAGCCAGTACCGGCCACTGCAATCTTAATATTTTTATAGTCTTTCATAAAATAGGAGTTTCTGTTTTTAACAGCAATATCTTATCCATCTGAATGTCAGGAAATGATATAGTTGGTGCAATCTGTCTTTTACCCAATATGATTTCAACATCCTCTTAAGTCTTTTACTATCTTTTTTGAAGCTGGACGCATCAAACTTCGGTAAACGCGACTCGTGAGAGGCATCCATCGCTATCAGATCTCTCATTTTGTTTTTCCACGTCTCCTGTGTAAGATGCTCCTTATAATACATATAGCTTGCCGCATAAAGATATTTATATTTTTCGTGTTGTGAGGCTACTTCTGCAATTTTTTTTACAATATCGCCAGATTTTCCCTGTCTGACGACAAGGCCGTTCTCTCCGTCCCTGATAACATCCAGGCTACCATGATGAGCATCAGAAACAATTACTATGCAGCCACTCCTCATTGCTTCAATCAACGTTATCGGGAATCCTTCCCCACGGGACGGTAGCAAAAAAATATTTGCGTCTGACAAGAGTTCCTTGCTCTCCTCTCTTGGCACAGGACCTATATGTTTGATTCTATCATCAGAGGGTAGGCAATCTTCGACATGACGGGTTCTGAAATGATTGCTTCCGCCACCTGCTATTTTAGTATTCCCAAGCCAATAGAATTCGAAATCAAGATTGGTCTTCAGGAGTCGCTTCAGGGCAAGGCAAACCACCTCTGCGCTCTTGGCATAAGAACACCCACCCGGATAAACGATTTTCAACACTTTACGATTCTCCTTCTGCTCATATCGAGGTGCAATTTCTGGCATGAAATTAAAGACCACTTTCACCTTCTCATTATCTGCGATATGGAATTTCTTCTCCAGATAGACTTTGCCATAGGAGGAGAGAGAAATGATCCTGTCTGTATATTGAGCATTGAAACCAGCATACCAGGACAAGATTCCATCGACAAAATGGCTGACGCTGATAATTTTTATCTCGTTGCTTATATATGGAGAGACAAGAGCGATAAGAGGGAAAGAACTGTTAATAATAACATCAGGCTTCAACTCATCTATAAGAGATAAAAGCCTGACTGCATTGTCAACACTATAATTTCCACCATTGATATGATAAATGTCTACAGTGTCTTCTTGCTGCTTCTCATACTTGTCACTGGTTATGACGCTTATATCCAACTGGTCATTAAACGCATTGACAAAATCGTGAGCATAAGATGCCACGCCACCTCCACCGGTAATGTAAGATTGCGTGCAGAATAATAGCTTTTTCATTGACTCTGATTCCTATACCTAATTATTCTAATTGGATTTCCCGCTACTATTGCCCAATCGGGGACATCTTTAGCTACTACAGCTCTCGCTCCGATAACGCAATGATTACCTATTCTATTACCCCCCCCCGATAATCATTACTTCTCTGCCTATCCAAACATCATTGCCTATGATGGTATGACCAGGCTTTACAACTCTACCCTGCATATTCATAGGGACTGTAAGATCGCTAATGTCATGGGTGTCTTGCGGCAAAATATAACAACGAGGACCCATCATGACATGGTCGCCTATATTAATATCATTAGGAAGATGGCAGTCACAGCCCATATCGCTGTAGTTCCCCAGTTCAATATCCTTGCCCGATCCGAAAAAAGCATGGCGATGTATGTTCACACTCTTTCCACATTTTTTAATGATGTGTCTGACGCATAGATGTCTTAATTTCCCTGACAAGCGTCCTATAGTTCCATATCCGCGCGTTTCAGGCAAGTGATAGGCAAAGCCATAATAGAGCGCATACCAAAAGACCTTTTTACTGATAATTTTCATATATCTTCTTCTGTTACCTTGTAATCTATTATCTTCATTTTTAGGCTGTCCGCCTACTCGTTTTTTCGAAAATCTCTACTCGCACTCTCTGTAATGTTTCCGCAGATGATGGGAACTACTTCTTTGTAAAAATACAACAGTATAATGATAACTACGAAATTTTTCTGCAAACGGAGGTACAAAATCTCCCCCTGTACCCGACGGGTTGAGGGGAGACTAATTCATCATCATTTCTTCATGAATATATCCTCGTGGAGGCTGCGGCGCCTGACGATTTTGCCCTCGGCCTCAAACTGCGACAGCCACTGCTCGGTCTTGTGAGCGCTCAGCCCGAACTCCACGCGCATGTCCCTGCGTGTAATGAACGTATGGTCTGTGAGGTAAGCGTCGTCCTTCGCCCACAGCTCCTTAGCGGTATAGCCGGCAGATAGCGACGAGTTCTTGTCCATAGCAAACTGCACCTTGCTTGCCACTTCTTCTAACAAGCTATGATCCTCGCGAAACAGGATGTCGCGCGCATAGATGTCGCGGGCTTTTATCTTGTAGCCATCCTGCTGCGCCTCCTTCCGAAGTCCGGCGGAGAGGCTCAGCCAGCCGATGCCGGGGAGCCAGAAGCGTGAGCCCTAAGAGAGCTGCTGCACCGCCAGCGTCCTGAGCTCGGAGAGCACAGCTCTGACATCGCCTGCGGTCAACGAACAGGCATGCTGTATCTCATTTTCCATGATTTCTTCTGTCATCGGGGCCTGCGAGCGCAGCGCCACGAACTTGCGGTCGCCGCCTTTGCCCTCAACATTGTTCAGCCTGTGTATTTCATACTTGATTTACATGATATATATGTAGTGGTTATATTTTATCTCATCGCAGCTGCCATGAAACGCATCGCAGTTGTCATGAGATCACATCGCAGCTGTCGTGCATGTGTGCCTTGAACACCTGAAGAACTGAATATGAGTTGCAGGATTTTCATCAGAATTGATTTTTGTCGCTATTCCAGATATTTTTTGGCGATGTTATTCCAGTCCCACTCACCTCTATGATAGGTGTTGGAAATAGTGGCAGACATCTGATTAAGTTGAGCCTCATCTGTCAGCAATTTTATCATAGCATCGGCCAAAGCATTTACATCTTTTGGAGGGATGAGCAAGCCTGTTTTCCCATCCTCAATCATCTCGCCCAGACCGCCGACGTTAGAGGCCACAACAGGCTTGTTCATAGTAAAAGAGGTCATGATTACGCCGCTCTGTGTGGCATCTGTATAGGGGCAGACAGTAAAATCGCATTGCTGGAGGAGGCCGGCCAGTTCTTCCGTCGGAATGTAACGATTGATGAGGCGGATATAGTCCAGATGTTGATATGGGGCGAAATCGAAATACATTCTGCCTCCGCCGGCTATGGTCAGCGTAGCTTCTGGCACCACCTCATGCACCTTCTTCATCGCCTCGCACAAATATTCTATACCCTTATAAGGGGATATGCGACCAAAAAAGAGAATGCTTCGTGATGATGGAGTATTCTTTTTATTATCTTTGTCCACCAATGCATTCATACTGTCATAAGTACCCAGATAGTTAATAATAATATGTTCTCTCCTTACATTATACTTCTTGCAGAAATCATCTACTTGCTTTTTATTGAAAAGGACAAAACTATTGCACAACAAGAACGACATCCGCATAAAGAACGACCTGCGGAATGTACTCTCACCACTATGAGGAAAAGGATCGTGAACGACAAACGTAAGTCTTTTCCTGTATTTTACAAGAAATAGAGTCGAGATATCCAGTAATGACGTAGAGATTATCTTTTCCGGATTAATCCTGTCAATTGCGCCCACCAACTTCCTATATAAGCGCTGGGTCGAAAGAGAAGATTGTTTCCCGCTTGTTTGGTTTATAATGAAAAACTTGGAATAATCAAGATAATTCTCATACACCTTAAGTTCCTCATAACTGCATGCTGGCAAGATATCGTTTTTATCAATCAGCTTTTTAATATTGATGATCGTTTTGTTCTTTGAATAGGGAGCCAGAGACATGAAGAAATACACATCATGGCCAAGCTGCTGGAAAGCCCTAATCAGAGGAAAGTCGCAATCTGCGAAACTGGTAGACGATATATATACTATTTTCATATGTTACATTTAAAAATCATTCTCCCCATAATCAACATATCGGGAAGGAATACGCATACTTGTCGATTTATTCAGGCTCTTCAGCCAGTTCTTTATGACGGTAGAACGCGAAGCACCAATTCTTCCACAATTTAGCAACCACCAGAAGCCACGGGTTAACTTGCCGTGAGAGATGATGTCGCTCGATATGTATGTATCCTTGATATTCTTCTTCGTCTGACTGACGACTGCTACACAAGACTGCTGATAGAGACGTTCCAGGTCTGTGACAGGCTGTGTCTTATCTTCCACGAGTTCACTGACCCTTCGCAGCATCTCCACCATGCTTTTGTATTTCATCTCATAGTGGCCGCTGCGAGAGATAGTGATAGAACTTTCGCGATATTGGAACATTGGCACTTGTGAATTGGCAACGCCTTTCTCTCGGGCAGCCATATAGGCGGTCATATCGTCCGAGCCCCATGCAAAAGGCAAATTGACAAAGCCCCCAATAGAACGGAGGAAACTGGTACGGAACAGCCAATCACCAATATATTGTAGCCGGCGATTGTTCAAACGGCCATAAATCATAGAAAAGAGTCCCTCACACTCCGGCCTCATTTCCTGCATCCGCACGAACTGACTATTCTCGTCGATGATCTCTGTCAGCGCGTGATACACATTGAGCTCCGGGTATTTTTCTATGAGGTGGGCGTACTCCTCCAGGCAGCAGGGCAAAAGCTTGTCGTCATCACCCATACAGATAATATAGTCGCCTTTGGCATAAGAGAGGCACTTGTTCCAATTGTCCACCACATGCAGAGCGCCGCAGTTCTGCTCGTTCTTATAGTATCTGATACGCTTGTCGTGATATCTGCCTACTATATCGTCGAGGTTCTCTGGAGAGGCATCATTAACGATAACGATCTCAAAGTTACTATATGTCTGAGCCAATATGCTGTCTATGCACTCAGCCAGGTATTGCGCCTTGTAAGCCGGCACTGTGACGGAAAAGAAAGGATTTTCAGACTGTTGCATGGCTTATGGTTTTATTTGCATTAAGAGCAGATGCTTTCTCCCCTTCTTTTGAAAGCTCTGATTTCAGAATTCTCTTAGCTGAACGCTTTTTTAAAGCATATCCGGAGCTGAGCCCTATCAATGTCAATGTTATAGGCACAGAGCTCAACTCTCCGGTCATATTGGCAAATGCCAGATACGATCCTATTACTGATAGATTTAAAGCTAATGTCTTTTTGTCTCTCGCCTTTTTATAAATGCTACATGTTATCCAGATCAGAGTAATCCAATATAATGCATATAAAACTAATCCGACAATTCCTCGCTCCAACAACAAATTCATATATACGCCTTCCAGACCAAACAAATCCCGATCCACAGCTCCCGATGGGCCTTCTGACCACCCAAGATCATCATTAAAAAATCCATATCCTCTTCCGAGTACCATGTCGTTTTGGATATAATATATTACGGCAGCAGTCTGCGTTTGCCGCATAGTTATGCTACTTCCTCCTACTGTCTGATCGTCCGTAAAAGCTGAAGAAAGAAAAGATACCTGTTTGCTAAATTCATCCGGCATAACCAGAATAATAGAAAAAAGAATAAAGAGAGCAGATAGGGCTAACTTTATTTTAGAATTAAAGTCATAAGCAAATATAGCATATATAATACCTCCTATTATAAGACATGCCAGCAGCGTGCGACATCCACATGTAACGATGCCGAATGAACAGCAAGCTACCGCAATATAAAATATTTTCCTGCCTATCAATCTCCCTTTAAGAAGATACAAATAATATAACAGAAGCATCAAGCAAGCATAGCCATAATCAAAAGGACTTGCAAACATCGATTGCACACGGAACCTTTCATCATAGGTATATTTTGACCCAGCTTCGGCAAATACAGAATCAGAATCGGCACTAGTAATTACCCAATCTATATAAATAGCATGTTTTGTCACTAAATTAAGAAGGCCGAAACCGGTAAGCAGCAACAGGCACACGAAAGTAACTACAATCATCGGCTTTTGACTCTTCATTGACAAGCTGGCAACAATAACAAAAAAGATAATGCCATACCTTCTGATGAACTGATCCAAAAACAAGTCCTTTATGCCATTAGCACCTTCGATATGGGGACTGCTGATAGCCAATATAATTATACCCAATAGCAAAATTATCAATGGATATTTTATATCTGTTTTTTTGAAGACTCTATAGTATTGCTTATAGTGGAATAGCTCCGACAGGAAAAAGCAAAATAGTGGAGAAATAATATTACCCAATACCGGTAAACTTACTCCATTAAAACAGAGCATGTATATAATAAGTAAGCAAACCTTATGTTCTCTCTTGACGAAAAACATCAAAAGAGAAAGAAAAAGTACTATGTATGTTAAGACTGCGTGCATCGTTATTCGAGTTGTGTAAGTTTAAGGAGTGGATGTGGTAATATCGTTGGAATTTATCTGTTGTTCAAAATGCTACATATATACTGCTTCGTAAAGATATATCAACCATCATTTCGTTACGTCATCTTTGGTTTTTTCCCTCCCGAATTTCTGTTTTTCTTTTATATACTTCACCGCGCCATCGTATCCAGGGAACAAAGACGATGCATTATAACCATATATGTCAATATAATTAAAGATATCATTTGCCGCTGATTGTGGCACCGTAACGTGATAAAGGTATGTTTTAGGTTTTATTTCCCGTTTTTTCAAATAATCTGTCAATTGCTTATCCAACGGTGTCCTATCCGTTTTTATTAGAAAGGAGGTTTTATCGTTTTTACTTGGGAATGCAGGCTTATCAACTTCCCAAAAAGTAAAGTACCCTTTCTGTGCGGTAAGATTGTCATTCTTATAATAACGCGGCCTCACAATTTTCATAGGGAATTCTGTTGGTTCAGTCATCACAACAGATGTATCCAAAGCCCACATTTCCATCTCGCCGGTTCGTTCGTCTTCTTCATCCGCCACATCAGTACAAGCAAAATACAAAGCTACATTCATATCACGGCTCCAATCCAGTAATCGAGTCGGCACCCCGTGATGCTGTGCCAAAGCAGCCAGCTCCAAATATCCTGTCGGTAACCATTTCCTCGGCAAAATTAGCGTATAAGGATCTACACCTGGAACAATAGACTTCTTAAAGCCCTCAATCTCCGGAACATACAATCCTTCTGCATCACAAATGTTATAAAACTGTTCAAGATACCGATATTCCGTTACTATCTGTACCAGCTCCCTGCAGGCAAGCGACATTTGCATCAATTGCTTGTCATGGCTTTCTTTCACGAAGTCACGTTTATCTCTAATTACAAGATGGCCTCTCAACGCAGTAGGCAGAAGCTTATATTATTCTGAACCATGCCCGCGAAATATTATCTTATTCGATCGGAATTCTTCATACAATTGGCCACCATATGAAATAGACTTAAGAAATTCCTCTCCATTTTTAAATTGCAAATCCTTTATATATGGGCTATCCTTTACGGTCAACATGATTACAAAACTTTATAGTTCTCTTTCTTTGTTGTTGGATAGCAAATATATAACTTATTTTCTAATTAATCATGCTATGACCTCTTGATTAATTTCATAAAGAATGCTTTGTCGTTCTTGTTGAGCAGAAGAAGAACTGCGACCGTATAAACAACTGTGAAGGAAAGGCCCTTAATAAAGAACTCAGCCCACTGATTGCTGACAATATTGAGGTAATGACACCCCCATGCTATTATACCTCCGGCTATCAGGTATGGAGCATAAGAATAGCCGAATACTTTTCTGCTATTAATGTGCATCTTTCTCGGCCAATAATAGAAGTAATAAAATCCCATCTGGGTGAGAATATAAACGGCATAGGCTATTACCGTACCTCCGACATTATAGTACGGTATGGTCAGCCAACATACTATCAAGCCCAATACAGAAGCGACGATAGAGGAATATGTTATGGCCCTGATGTCAGATCCAGCCAGGATTAAAGCAGATATCGCTTGATTGTGGGACAAGGTCAACAATAGTAGCCAGCTCACTAACCATATTGATAAGTAACCGAACGAAGACCCTACATACATGTTTATCAATTCCGGCGCTACGCTTATCACTCCAAAACTACAGAAACACAAAAGAATGGAGATGTATTTAGTACCATCGTATGTAACGTGATCGATAGCATCTTTATTTTTCTGCGCTACAGCCTTAGTTACCGAAGGGAGAAACACCCCCATAAAGGAGCCCCCTAACATCATAACAATACTTACTATACCGTTCATCACTCGATAATCCGTCACATCTGCCGGAGTGCCTTGCAGGCCAAGAAATACCGGACGAAGATTGTAGAAAGAGAACTGGAAGATGCCAAATGAGAAGATATTAAGGCTGTAGGGCAAGATCTCCTTGAAAACAGCTTTATCAAAATGTGGCTTGAAGCGGATGTATGGGCACAGCTTCCTGATCTTATGAACACAGAATGGTATTACTATGAACATTGAAAATGTCGTAAGCGCATAGAACACCTCTATATTGAACTTTAATGTAAGCGTAAGAACCAGGATGACGCACTGCAAGAGTTTGGCAAGGAGCTTTACCTGATTAGTCCAGCCGACATACTCATTTGCCTGAATGAGCTGGTCGAAGCATGAGGTATACCAACTGATGAATGCGCTGATAGCCAGAATAAAGAACAAGTGCATCAATATGGTGCCCTGTTCGTCATTCAGATGGAATATGCTTTGTGCGAAAAGGCCGATAACAAACATTATTATGGCGTTCAGCAATCCGACCACTCCGTAGAATGACATGCTGGTGCCGAAGAGTTTGTTTACATTTCCTTCATCACCCTTAGCCAGCCAATTGGAGAAATAACGAATGTTTGTAGAGTTCAGGCCCAGGTCCATCAGGTTGAGGTAAACATTAACAGACAGGGCCAAGCCGATAAGACCATAGTTGCTCTTGCCGAAATATGCTATCAACAACGGAACGGAGATAAAGCCATATATTCCGTTTACAATGTTGGCCATAGTATTCCACAAGGCCCCTCTTGCTATTTTCTTAGCACTACCCATTAAGTTTAATTCTTGAAAATAATCTGGTTGTCAAACCGATGAGACATTGGACACATGATCTGTTCTTCTTTGTAGTAGCCGCCCAATACAAGAACTATAGGAATTTCATTCTCCGGAATATCGCATATCTGTTGAAATCTCTTCTGCAGATGATGCTCTCTTATAAACATTTTAAAACAACTTGCTATATGATTAAGATGAAGCCCCCAGACAAAATTCATCGCGAACAATCCGCCGTCTATCAATGCCTGAGAATGTTCGTACGTTCCACAAAAGCGAGAAAGATCAGCAGTAATGACAAACAATACTGGAGCCTTGCCTGCCCATCCCTGATCTCCAAGCTGATTGTCCAGAATTTGCTTCTTTATAGTCTCATCTTTATAGACATATACCTTGCACGTTTGTCGATTGCATGCTGTTGGGGTAAGCTTTGCTATTTCATAAGCATTGATAATGTCATCTGTCGATACATTCTCTTCTTTGTAGAAGCGTACGCTTGCCCGTGTAGAAAAGAATTCAATTATTTGCTTCTTATCAAATGCCTTGCATTCTCCTACTCTCCTCACACCATACTCTTTTGGTGACAACAGCGTCTTATACTTTGTTGTAATTGCCTTGATCCCATCTACTAAAACCTTTTCCTTAGAGCTATCTTTGTCAAGAAGATATTTATAGAGCACATTCAGTCCTAACCGATAATATTCATCCCTTCCGTAATGCTCATATTTATTTATCAGGCATAGCAGGTTCTTCGCCTTGGCCTCTCCCCAGTTACTCTTTTTATTAATAAAGCACATTCCCTTCTCTAAAGAGTGTGATATCAATAATATTTGAGAGATTAATCGTTCTTTATCGGGTGTTCGTAAACCTACGATATTGTATCTCGCATATGAAATAGCATCATAATAGAATTCTCTAATCTCTTTCGCCACCTCTATCAGCAGTCTTAATATATTCTTCATAATCAAGCGGCTTTAATGATTAAAGTACTATGGAGGCTACATTGATTGCGCTCTTTCACCCCCCCCGAAGAGGACTGAGTATATATTCTTCATCGATTTCTTATTTTTATATGATCTCTTTATAGTTCCTGCAAATTCGCGAAGGCCCATCTTCTTATTTATGCTGAGCGCTAACTTTATCAAGCCTAACCCTTTAAAATGCAACATGCCAAGGCTCGATACTTGTGCTGCCATTATTCTCCAGCCTACGTGATGACGCCTGCTATATTGATAAGCCTGCATATCCTTCACCTTATTTACTTCCAGAGATTTTTTGGCGATATATTTCTTATCTACTGCTTCATTAAAAAGCTGTTTGCCTCGTTCACTTCTGATAAAGCAAAAGTTGCGTCCGTCTGCTTCAGTAAAGTCAGGATAGCCATTCTTTGTATTCCAGGAATCTCCTAATGAAATGTCTGCTAACATACCAATGCCGTCGGGGCAAATCTTGCATCTGAAGCCCAGATCCCGGCCTAGGATCTTTCCCCAACTGTCATTATAGCTAATCTCATAACTTTGGCCATCAGCCCAAACTGCCTTAAAGTTACCGGGCCATCCCTCTCCACGATATTTCAGGAATACAGGATCATCCTTTCTGCCTGATTGCTCCCATGTCTTACGTGAAGCATTGTAGCTCGGCATGCCAGCGCAAAAAATAGAAATGGTATACTTTATTCTGTTCTTGTATTGAGGGAAGCTGCCTATGAAATTGTTTATTCCAGCTATGTCACAAGGTTTCCCCACAAAAGCATAGACATCGCTATTAAGATCTAATACTTGCTTCAAGGAATTCAGCGTTAACGCCGGAGCATATCTGGATTGGGCGTTCGTGATGATATCTTCACGCGACCTTGAGATTTTTAATTCATTATAGAGAAAGCTACCGTCCTTTAATCCTACCTGGAGAATACCGTCTACCTTTTTTGTTTCCAGTAAATATAGGGCCAATGCAGACGATACTCCCCCGGAAGCAGCTTTATGACGAAGATCATTATCTGTCGACCATGCTTCGGCGACATCTACAACATGCCCCCATACATCGTGTTTTTTATTGTCCTCAACATGAATACCCGGGCAAATAGACTTTATTATAGCATCTCCTTGCCTTGCTCCTTTATAAAGAGGATAGTAAAATCCATTACCAGCAAGCCTCATCTGGCATTTATCCTGTCCTAACACAGACGAACAAAGCCCGCATCCCATGCAAAAGCCGTTGTTTACTATTTTATCTATCATAGAATGTTTATGTCGCGAAATATGTGCTATAGGGATTCAATGACTATAGTCCAAAGAAAATTTTCAAGTCGGAGATAATATCATTCTTTTTTTCTTTGACCAGACTATTCAGTCTCTCATCAATGATCGACTTTATATTCAATCTCTCATTGTAAGCGTCTTTTATCTTTTCCAAAGATTGATTGCTTTCATCTGCCTTAAGATCTACCAAAAGAGGATAGCGGAGCGTATCGATAAATAAGCCATTAAATTTCCGGCTATATGCCATCGGTACCACCGGGACTCCGGACGAGAAGGCGGCTATAGTCGAGTGCATTCGAGCTCCCATGAAGAAATCCATTCCGGAAATATAATCTTTGGCATCAACAGGACTGAGAAACAATGGAGCCAAAATAATATTAGGATTTTTATATTCTTTCTGCAGGTCAAAAGAGACTGCATAATCGTTCTCAATATGGCGTTCAGAGCCTACGACATGTGGGATAAGATGAAGCTTGACATCTGACTTGCTCAGGAAATAATCGATGATAGAACGAATTGTCTTTTGATAGTCGTCCTTCAATCCGAACTGATTATCCTGTGTATAGCCCCCATACCATAGGAGAGCAGATATATTCAGACCTACGTGGATGTAGCTTTTATCAAACTGTTGTTTAGTGTATGGCAGGAAGAAAGCAACATCTATATACTCTTTTAGCTTTTGCTGTTTCGGCGCGATCTTCTTTGTATAGTCATAGCTCTGCTTATCACGCGCCATAACTATATCTGCATCAGTTATAGCCTTAACGGCTATTTTTCTAATGGCTTCATTACTGAACGGACCTATTGTCTGCGGAAGCAGGCAATATGGCTTATGATATTTGTTGGCCTCGCGGTGGATTAAATTGATGGAATCAAATCTCGTTTTTCCATAAATATCCGCAAAACTATCCCCCTGACCTATGTCCAAGACGAAATCCGCATTTCTAAAGATTGCACATGAAGCTTTGTAATCTCCATAGTGGGCGTAATTTTTTAATATGGACTTTATCTTTCCTTTTACACCATCATTAAATGAAAGCGGGTGTCTAAGGACTGTATATCTTATATCTTTGCCATTAACAGTGATTCGTTTCTCGCCAAAGTTGGCAAAGCCGGAGTCTGTTAAATATAAATGATAATTTATCCCCGCATCGGTGAGGATTTTATCTATTAGATATATTGATGTGTAGCTTAGAGCAACGCAACCTCTGTTTCCATTATTTATCGCAGCATTGCCCAATATAATATTATATTCTTGCTTCATATATTTTTCAAGTCGTAATTAAATGGTAAGTTCCAAAGAGCCAAGTATCAATCTATGTAATTCTCATATTGATTTACCGGCATCAGAGACAAATCTCTATCTGCGTACCTTTCCTCTGTCTCGCGCATAATAATAGCTGTTCTAGTCGCAAAATTGAGTAAAGAAAAGATATGACGGTCGGGATAGCTGGCTGAAATAAGAATAAAGCTCTATAGCCTGTTTTTATGAATTATCATCAGTCTGTCAGCATTGCCACAGCTTCCTCTTCCTGTTTCGTGCACTCCATTCCTGCCTATCAGATCAGCTTTAAATTACAGCTTTATCCGTAAATATCGCATACAATCATTGTTCGTTGCAGTCTTTGTCTTCTTTTATAAATCTCTCCTTTATTTATAAATAAGATACCACAGAAAAGTAGATAGAAATAGAGCGATCTTTATTGTTTTGCACACAAATTCGACTATATCAATATAGTCTACAACTGTTTTTACTTCTAAAGTTGTATCTTAGATTTCTTGGACGCTCGTTGACTTTCTTGGCCGGAATACCGGCAACGACTGTGTAAGGCTCAACACCCTTAGTAACCACACATCCCGCACAACATACAGCTCCCTCACCAATAGTAACACCAGGCAGGATTATGCAATTACTACCCAGCCAAACCCGATCGCCGATAGTTACTTTAGCATTAAAATTAGTACATTTAAAGTCAGGATCTCGATGATCATGCTGCAAGGTATAAATACTCACATTGCTTGAAATATTGACATTTTTGCCCAACTCCAAACCACCGCGAGCGTCCAGAATAGCATTGTCCCCTATTATACTACCCCCCCCGATAACTAATCTTTCTGGGGCACGAACCTCTGTCTTGAAGTGGAATACAACGTCATGACCAATTTGTGCGCCCAAAAGCTTATAGATAAGTTTTCTAAAATGAACTGACGGAACCATGCCGACCTGAAATATCATATATCTGCTCCAACCTCCCCGCATGATATATTTTTCCCACATCAAGTATGGGGCCGACAAAAGACGTAACCACGAAACCCTCTTACCTGTTAATTGCTTTATTTCCCTACTCTTTATATCTATAATTTGAAATGGAAGAATGATTGCAAACAATATCCATTTCAGATTCAAGATAATTAAAACACAAAGTACAGTTATAACGATAGTGTTTATCATTTCATTATCATTTTAAATTTCTCCATTGAGCCCTAACAATATTTTAGTAAGCAGCCTATAATTTCTCTTAATCTATTCATCATTATGTCTGATGGAAGCAAACTCTCGACCTTTTTTAGCAATTAATATTGATAAGGTTCTATCTTTGTTCAATTCAGAAATGAATGTATCCTTTGGTGATAGCTTGAATGATTATTAAAATCTCAGCGCTTTGAGAAATATGTTATCCTGATACCAAATATATTCAACTTCGGACATATCCGGTATCAGGACTAAAAGCAAACTATTGCATGTATCGTCAATACGTTATTTTCGGTACGTTATTGCATGTGTCGGCTGCGGGCGGCGCTATTGCATGTGTTCGCGGCGGGAGCGGAGGGCATGCTCGTACATCGTTATCGCGCGGCGGTGGAGGTCGTCCAGGGTGGCGAAATAATCCCTGGCCCGGCGGTTCAACAGCATGAAATCCACGATAAATATGCTCATAAATGCCGCTGCACACTCCGAGGCGTGAACCGCAATCTTCGAATCTATCCTCAGCCGGAGCTTATTCTGGTCGCTGTGCTGGCAGAGGCAAAGATACGACGGATGGATCAGTTCTCCGAGATAAGTATAATCGCCCATAATGCTGGTTTTGCGCATCAGCATCACTCTGTCGGCGTCGTCCATGGTTACCTTTTCCAGACGCTTGATCCCGTCGAAGCGGTACATCCACCATCGCCCGAAGTCTTTCAGCACCGCTTCCTGCGTCTCGCTGCCGAGCTTTTTGAACGCCGGATTCTCCGTTATCCTGTCCCGGCACGCCGCAATCTCAGCCTCCGCATCTTCGGTCCCCTGAGGGGTCACATCCCTTCTGATCTTCGTCGGGAGCCTCAGCCGCTCCGTCTGGCCCCAGGCCACAAACAGGCTGTAGAGCATCTCGCGCTGATCCTGGGTCTCCGGCACGACGAACAGCATATCAAAGGCCGCCATAGACTCGTACATAGTCCTCACGATGGCTAACAGCGCCGGCGTATCGAGCACCGCCCTGCCGTTTTTGCCCGGCTTCTGATAACCGGAGCCGTCCAGCAGCTGCAGGAAACTGTCGCCCTTACTGTACATTGTCTGCATCCAGAGGCGGATGTCCCGCTCCATCGACGTCGCCGCCTCCTGCTCCTCGCCCCGATTTATCAGGTCGGCATAGAACTCCAGCATCATCCTCAGATAGCGCTTGCAGTCGCAGATCGTCTCAAACTTAGTTGCCTTGAAAAATTCTTTTTGTGTCATGGTATATTTGTTTTTAATTATTGTAGCGATGCAAATATACCTCGTCCGCCGGGGGGACTGACGACATAA
>OMUV01000087.1 GCA_900314335.1 uncultured Prevotellaceae bacterium
TAAATTCTACTGCGAGATAAATTTTTTTAGCTACGAGTAGAATGGTCGTCCACTGCGAGATAAATTATTTTATCTACGAGTAGAAATTTCCCATCTCCCACAGGGATTTTTTCTTGCCTCCGGAGGATTATTTCTGATCGCAACAGAATTTTTTCTGTTCTGGGCAGACTGCGAGTCCGTTCGCATCAGAATTATTTCTGATCGCATCAGAATTTCCGCACATGCGGGAAGCCTTTTCCGAAGTGCGGAAGTTGTCATTCCCGGATGGGAGTATGTATATTTTTTGCACGTCCCGACTTATTCTTCATGCGGCTTTACCGACGATGTAAAGCCGATATGTCTTCATCTCTAACTTCTTAAAAATCAACGTCCCTCGGAGGGCTAAAACTACATTTGAGACGAGAGAAACTTTCTCAAATGTAGTTCTTCTCATGTGCCTTGTAATTTTCCGGACAAGTGGCGGGCTTTTCCGGCGAGCGTTAACGCGGTTGCGCATTCGGGCTTATCCTTCGTTTATGTTACCATTCATATCAGTCCTGCCGCGTGATATTTCCCGACGCTTGCGGAAGCCGGCAGCGCTGTCGCGGCAAGATTCCCGCAAAGCGGACTATCCGATGTTATTATTGCGTTCTAATGGGATTTCACCGGCATTCTGATTCCATTCCGCTTCACCCTTGCGAATTTTCGCTTTCATCATCTCATATTTGATACGCCTTACGAGCGCGTGCACAGCCAGTTTTGCGAGATTTCTTTCTATAAAAAGGTTATATTTATTACCTTTGCATCCGATTAGATGGGAGCAGACTAATCTTTGCCCGTCTATATTTGAGATTTAAATGAAACATATTCGCAACTTCTGCATCATAGCGCACATTGACCACGGCAAGTCGACGCTTGCCGATCGCCTGCTCGAACGTACCAAAACGATAAAAATCACGGAGGGGCAGATGCTGGACGACATGGATCTGGAGCGCGAGCGCGGCATTACGATTAAAAGTCATGCCATTCAGATGAAGTACAGGAAGGACGGCGAAGATTATACTCTGAATCTTATCGATACCCCGGGACATGTGGACTTCTCCTACGAAGTGAGCCGCTCCATCTCCGCCTGCGAGGGCGCGCTTCTGGTAGTCGACGCCACGCAGGGCGTTCAGGCTCAGACTATTTCCAATCTCTACATGGCGCTCGAGAATGACCTCGAGATTATTCCCGTCATCAACAAGTGCGACATGCCCAACGCCAACCCCGACAAGGTGGAGGACGAGATACTCGACCTGCTCGGCGGCAAGCGCGAGGACATCATCAGGGCTTCGGCCAAGACCGGCATGGGCGTCGACGAGATACTCGATGCTATCGTGGACCGCGTGCCCGCGCCGGTGGGCGACGAGAACGCGCCGCTGCAGGCCCTGATATTCGACTCCGTCTTCAACAGCTTCCGAGGTATTATCGCTTATTTCAAGATAGTTAACGGCCACATCAGTCAGGGCGACCATGTGGTATTTGTCAACACGAAGCAGGACTATACGGCCGATGAGGTCGGTGTGCTCGAGATGGAGCTCTCGCCGCGCAAGACACTCCACTGCGGCGACGTGGGCTACATAGTGAGCGGTATAAAGACCGCGACGGAGGTGAAGGTGGGCGATACCATCACCGAGTTCGACAATCCGTGCGACAAGGCCATCGAGGGCTTCCAGGAAGTGAAGCCGATGGTCTTCGCGGGCGTCTATCCCATCGAACCGGAAGACTTTGAGAACCTTCGCTCCTCGCTTGAGAAACTACAGCTCAACGACGCCTCGCTCACCTTCACGGCCGAGAGCAGTGTGGCGCTCGGTTTCGGATTCCGCTGCGGCTTCTTGGGGCTTCTGCACATGGAGATCGTACAGGAGAGGCTGGACCGCGAATTCAACATGGACGTCATCACGACGGTGCCCAACGTGTCCTACATGGTCTACGACCACCACGGCGAGGCCAAGGAGGTGCACAATCCCGCCAGCATGCCCGACGTGGCCGACATCGACCATGTCGAGGAGCCCTACATCCGCGCCACGATCATAACGGACGCTACATATATCGGCCCCATCATGACGCTCTGCCTCTCCAAGCGAGGCGAGCTCGTCAGCCAGAATTTCATCGCCGGCAACCGCGTGGAGATCAATTTCGACATGCCTCTCGGGGAGATCGTGATAGACTTCTACGACAAGCTCAAGAGCATCTCCAAGGGCTACGCCTCGTTTGACTACCACGCCATTGGCTACCGCCCGTCGAAGCTTGTAAAGCTGGACATCCTGCTCAATGGCCAGCCCGTGGACGCCCTATCGACGCTGACGCACGCGGACAACGCCGTGACGCTCGGCAGGAGAATGTGCGAGAAACTGAAGGAGCTTCTCCCGCGTCAGCAGTTCGATATCGCCATTCAGGCTGCCATCGGCGCCAAGATCATCGCTCGCGAGACGGTGAAGCAGGTGAGAAAGGACGTCACGGCGAAGTGCTACGGCGGCGATATCTCGCGCAAGCGCAAGCTGCTCGAGAAGCAGAAGCGCGGTAAGAAGCGCATGAAGCAGATAGGCAATGTGCAGGTGCCGCAAAAGGCTTTCCTCGCCGTGCTCAAGCTGGACTAAACCGAATCATACAACAAATATATACTAATATAATATGTATAGAACTAAAACCTGTGGAGAGCTGCGGCTCTCTGATGCCGGCAAGGAAGTCACTCTCGCCGGTTGGGTGCAGCGCATACGCAAGATGGGGGCTCTCACCTTTGTGGACCTCCGCGACCGTTACGGCATTACCCAGTTGGTTTTTAATCAGAACGAAAACAAGAGCCTGTTTGATGCGGCCGGCGCTCTCGGACGCGAGTACGTCATTCAGGCGCGCGGCAAGGTAATGGAGCGTAGCAACAAGAACGCTCACCTCGACACCGGCGACATCGAGATAAATGTCACCGGGCTCACGGTGCTCAACAAGTCGGAGATACCGCCCTTTACCATCGAGGATGATACGGACGGCGGCGACGACCTGCGCATGAAGTATCGCTATCTGGACCTTCGTCGCCCATGTGTGCGCCGCAATCTGGAGCTGCGCCATCGTATGTGCATCGCCATAAGACAGTTCCTCGACTCCAAGGGATTCCTCGAGATCGAGACGCCGGTGCTCGTGGGCTCGACGCCCGAAGGTGCCCGCGATTTCGTGGTGCCATCGCGCATGAATCCGGGACAGTTCTACGCCTTGCCCCAGAGCCCGCAGACACTGAAGCAGCTGCTTATGGTTGCCGGCATGGATCGCTATTTCCAGATTGTTAAGTGCTTCCGCGACGAGGACCTGCGCGCTGACCGCCAGCCCGAGTTCACGCAGATCGACTGCGAGATGAGCTTCGTGGAGCAGGACGACATCATCTGCCTGTTCGAGGAGATGGCAAAATATCTGTTCAAGAACGTCCGCGGTTACGATCTCGGCCCGGAGCCTTTCCTCCGCATGCCCTGGATCGAGGCCATGAGCCGTTTCGGCAGCGACAAGCCCGATATGCGTTTCGGCATGGAGATATGCGAGATGACCGACCTTCTCAAGGGCAGCGGCACGGCTGCGTTCCTCAACGAAGCCGCTTACATCGGAGCAATCTGCGTGAAGGGTTGCGCTTCCTACACGCGCAAGCAGTTAGACGCCCTTACCGACTTCGTCAAGAGCCCGCAGATAGGCGCCGGAGGCCTTATATATATTAAGGTGAATGCTGACGGCAGCAGGAAGAGCTCCGTCGACAAATTCTATCCTGAGGCTGTTATCCAGAGCGTCATCGAGCGAGCTAAGGCAGAGCAGGGCGATCTCATCCTACTCATGTCCGGCAGCGATGCGATGAAGGTGCGTAAGCAGCTCGGCACACTGCGCCTCGAGATGGCCGACAGGCTCAATCTTCGCGACAAGAACAAGTTTGCCCTTCTCTGGGTGGTTGACTTCCCGATGTTTGAATGGAGCGACGAAGAGAATCGTCTCCTCGCCATGCACCATCCGTTTACGATGCCCAAGCCGGAGGATATTCCTCTTCTCGACACAGCCCCCGAGAAGGTGCGTGCCAACGCTTACGACATGGTATGCAACGGTGTAGAGGTAGGCGGCGGTTCCATCCGTATTCATGACAGCGAACTGCAGGCTAAGATATTCAAGGTGCTTGGTTTCACCGCCGAGCGCGCCCAGCAGCAGTTTGGCTTCCTGATGAATGCCTTCAAATACGGCGCACCCCCTCACGGAGGATTGGCTTACGGTCTGGACAGATGGGTATCCCTGTTCGCAGGTCTCGACAGCATCCGCGATTGCATCGCCTTCCCCAAGAACAATTCCGGCAGGGATGTAATGCTTGATGCCCCGGCTCAGCTTGAGCAGAAACAGCTTGACGAACTGCACATCGCTGTTGTGCCCGACAAATAAAGGAAAATCCTCTTAATTATAACGACGGTTGCTCCGAATCATCGAAGCAACCGTCGTTAGTTAGTGCCATTTATCGTCGTGGCAAAGTGCTTACGCCTTCCTCTGATGTCTTAACGGCGCTGCCCTGATGCAAGGCAGATGCTTATCCGCTGAGGTCGCATTTACTTGTGTCCTGGCCTCAGCAGCGCGTAGATTCTGTGCGCAGCGAAATACAGTTCCTCATTAATGATATACGATCTTATGCCGCGGGCTGGCAGATATGGCGGGCGCAGTAATAAGGACAAAGGCAACAATCTGAAGTCAATGCTTCGCAGGCCCGAACGGATTATCGCGAGAGCCTCGCGTCGCTCCATCGAAGTGAACTGCCCGGCGTTGCTGCGTAGCAGCTTGTAGTGGGCGAAAAGGTTTTTCCAGCGATGTATTTCCAGTTCCCGCAGTGTGTCTGTATCGGCATCATGGGCTTGTAGCTCTCTTTTAAGCGAGATATCGGCCAGGACGTATTGAAATCTCTTTATCGTGACCTTGTGTGTCTCGCTCTGGCGGTGCTGGCGATAGTAGTATTTGCCATGACAAAAGCATATCCGCCCCGCGAGGTAGTAGTGCATTCTCGCAGTATTGTCGTCGCTGTACAGACTGCAACTGCAGTCAAACGGGACAAGATCGTACAGCCTCCGTTCCTCGACGCAGATGCCGTGTAGCCGTCCTTGCAGGCCGAGAATAAAGGCGGTCTTACCGTCTATCGTCTCGGGAAAGTCCTCCACCGAATAGCGTTTTACATCGTCCTTGCCATAGTAGAGCATGAGCTCGAGCACGCAGGAGGCGGCCCCTGTCTTCTGCAGACGGTCAAGGGCACTGCTGATGGCGTCGGGGGCAAGGAAATCATCGCCGTCGAGGATTGTGATATATTCCCCTTTTGCCAGCTTGCGCGCCTCTTCGCGCCTTATGATCTGCCCGCGGCTCGTCCGCTCGCGTATTGCAGTGATTCGCTTGTCGCGGAGCGCATACTCGTTGATTATATCGAAGGTGCCGTCTGTGGAACCGTCGTCTATAGCTATCAGTTCGATGTCCTTCTCTGTCTGCGCAATGACCGAATCCAGGCATTGCCGTATATAAGGGGCCTCATTGTGTACGCTCATTATTATGGAAATTCTGGTCATTTCTTCAGGCGTTTATGGAGGATTTCTTTTATTCGCGCCGGCGTCAACCTGAGCACACGCAGACTGTAGAGCGCGGAGACGAAGAACAGAATTGTGCCGGCGATATACGCGCTCAGCCTGTATCCGGTGGAGAAGAGTACAATGGCCGCGGCCACGATGATTCCCTGAATGACGATTATCTTTATGGTGCTGCGGCTGAGGCGAAACTTGTAGTGGATGCCGTAGACGATCAGGATAAGGACAATATCGAGTGCGTAGGATGCCGTGAGCGCCATGCCCGCTCCCCTGATGCCGTAGTACCCGTAGCCGAGCACGATGAAGAGGACGAAGGCGGCGTCGTAGATCAGTTCCATGACAAAATAGACGATGGAGTCGTTGTTGGCGAGGGGAATGTATTCGATGGGCGCAATGATGGCCTTCAGAAACAGATAGCCCGAGGCGAGCACGCACATGCCTATGGCGCCGTTAAACTCAGAGTTGTAGAGTATCGCTATCATGAGCGGCAGCAGCACGAGCAACGCCACGATCATCGGCGACATCAACAGCGTGCAAATCTCTATCTGTCGTGCGACGGCGTGATTGCGGTCGGCGATGTTATTGCCGATGGCGGAGAGCCGCGGGAAGTATTCGGCGTCCATGGCGACGAAGACAATGCGCGTATATGTCACGCATATCGCAAAGCCGGAGGCATACAGCCCCACATCGGCCAGAGAGCCGTGGGATATGTAGGAACGAACGAGCATCTCCGCGCCCGAACCGGCCAGCCCGGCTGAGATATAGGATACACCCAGGGCGAGCAGAGCCTTGCCGGCCTTGAGATGAGACAGCGTAAAAGCCCGGAGCTTCCACGGATAGAGTTTGTGTGTTATGCAGAGAGCGGTGATGAGCAGGGCAGCGGAGGATGCCTGAAGCGCCCACGGGATGCCGCGGATGCCAAGAGTGACATAAAAAGCTACCGTGACTATCAGCGAGAAGAATGTGCCCCACACAGAGGCCGATGCAAGTCGCCATAGCTGGCGCGTGCCCTTGAGAATCGCCGCTTCTCCGCCGTAAATAGCCGTGAAAAGGACGACGGGAGAGATGTACAGCAGAAAATGGCGGGGCAGCGAACCGGCGAAGAACAGCCTGTTCACCGCGTCGGCGAGAATGGCGCAGAGGAGCATGCCGACGATGCCGGTCATGACACACCAGAGCCTTATCGTGACTATCGAGGACTGTAGCTTGTCGTTGTCCTCGCCGTAGTATTGCTCCGAGATGGCCCTGACGCCGCTCACGGGCAGGCCGAGATTGGTGAGCGAACCGAACATGTCCGTGGTACGGTTGAGCACATCGGTGATGCCCATGCCGTAGCGGCCTATCAGCACGGCGGCGCACTTGTTGCGCACCACGGATATCAGCACCTGCAGGATCTGTACGCCGCCCAGCAGGCCGGTGTACTTTAATATCCCGCCGTACGACATGTGCGCGGCGCGTTCTCTCTTTGTACGGGGGTTCTTGTCGGTCATAATTTATGCAAAGATATGTTTTTATTTCAGGCTGCCGCATTGTCCGCGCCTTTTAATCGCGGAGCCGACGCAAATTCACGGCGTTTTCTTAACTTTGCATTGGGCAGCAAAGCCCATCTTCTCCCGTTCCAAGCTGCGAAATACTTCCGGGGAGAAGCAGAAAGAAAGCTAAATCGTAATGATCGATAAGGAAACAATACGCAAGATAATGGACACGGCCAATATAGTGGAGGTCGTGTCCGAATTCGTTACACTGAAGCGCGCCGGGGTGAACTACCGCGGCCTTTGCCCGTTTCACGACGAGAAGACCCCTTCGTTTTATGTCTCTCCCTCGCGGGGCATTTGCAAGTGCTTCTCCTGCGGCAAGGGCGGCAACGTGGTCCATTTCCTGATGGAGCACGAGCAGTTCACATACCCCGAAGCCCTGCGCTGGCTCGCCAGAAAGTATCACATCGAGATCCACGAGAAGGAGCAGACCGACGAGGAGCGTCTGGCGGAGAGCAAGCGCGAGAGCATGTACATCCTCAACGACTGGGCGGCGAAGTACTTTATGGAGCAGTTGCACCACCACTCGGAGGGCATCGCCATCGGCATGCCATACTTCCGCATGCGCGGCTTCAGGGACGATACCATCTATCAGTACGGCCTCGGCTATTGCCCCAAGGAGCGGACTGCGCTGGCCTCGGCGGCGAAAGCGGCCGGGTTCAACGAGGAATACCTCGTCTCCACGGGCCTTTGCTACAAGCGCGACGACGGGCGGCTCATCGACCGCTTCTCGGGGCGTGTCATGTTCCCCGTCCACACCGTGGGCGGCAGGGTAGTGGCCTTCGGCGGGCGCGTGCTCGTGACGGACAAGAATACCGCCAAGTATGTCAACTCTCCCGAGTCGGAGATATACAACAAGCGCAACGAGCTCTACGGCATATTCCTGGCCAAGAGGGCCATCCAGAAGGAGGACCGCTGTTTCCTCGTAGAGGGATATACCGACGTGATATCCATGCACCAGAGCGGTATAGAGAATGTCGTCGCCTCGTCGGGCACGTCGCTCACGCCCGGGCAGATAAGGCAGATAAGGCGTTTCACCAACAATATTACCGTGCTCTACGACGGCGACCGCGCCGGCATCAAGGCTTCTATCCGCGGTATTGATATGCTTCTGGCCGAGGGCATGAATGTCAAGGTGCTCCTGCTGCCGGACAACGACGACCCGGACAGTTTCGCGCGCAAGCATTCCCCCGCGGAGTACCGAGAATACATATCTTCCCATCAGACCGACTTTATCAAGTTCAAGACCGAACTGTTCATGGAGGACGCAGGCGACGATCCCGTCAAGCGCGCAGCCCTCATCGAGAATATCGTCACGAGCATCTCCCTCATCCCCGACAAGATACTCTGCTCCATGTACATCCGCCAGTGCAGCAACATGCTCAAGGAGGACGAGGCTCTCCTCTCCGAAGCTGTCCGCGATAAGAAGCGCGGACAGAGGATAGAGAAGATGCGTCAGCAGGAGCGTGAGCAGAACGCCGAGACGGCCACACCGACCGGCCAGACGGGCACGCAGACAGTTGCGTCTGCGGAGGCCGGGCCAGCGATGACCGCGGCGACGCCCGCTTCCCCGGAGGAGATATCCGCAACGCGCACTATCATAGACGCCATGCCGACAAGCAAGATGAAACGCTGTGAGGATGTGCTGGTGAAGCTTGTGATAAATTATGGCAACAAGGTAATCAATGTCCCCACCGATGAGAACGGAGTGAAGAGCACGATGAAGGTAGCCGGCTATATTCAGGCCTGCCTCAATGCCGACGGCCTGGTCCTCTCCGACCCGATAAATGCGCAGATACTCAGTGAGGCGGCCAATATGTCAGCCGACGACAACTTCGACTCCGCCAAATATTTTCTCTACCATCAGAATCTGAAGATCAGCAGCAAGGCCGCAGGGATGGAGAGCGACAAATATAACGTGGCGCAGATAGAGGCGCAGGACGAGGAAAACAGTCGCGACAAGATGTTTGCCATGACGGACAACGCCATCAACATGTTCCGGTTGGCCTACGTGGAGAAGGAGATAGACAAAGTGCTCGCACGCCTGTCCGACCCGGCCATAACGGCCGATGAGAAGCAGAACACGGCGCTCATGAAGCAGTATCACAACCTGAAGTCGCTGGAGATGATCCTCGCCCGCAAGACGGGTGGAAGCGTGGTGCTGTAAAGCCGGAGGAAAATAGCTTTTGTAAGCGGCCTATGGCTTACAAAACAGATATTTTCGGATACAGACCCGATTTTACCCGATGTCCGGCGCATCCCGAATGCATAAAACCAGAATACTTCACTTCTTACGAGGCTCCGTTTCCACACTACAATAAAATCCTTCCGCATTTCCGGAAAACTACAAAGCACCTGAGAAGAACTACATTTGAGAAGAGAGAGATCTTCTCAAATGTAGTTTTACCCCTAATGGGGACAGTGATTTTTAAGAAGTTGGAAAAGGAGAAAAATCGGCTTTTGATCGTCAGCAAAGCCGCTTGGAAGATGTTTCTGACGTGCATAAAATATGCATATTCTCATCTGGGAATGACGACTTCCGTACTTCGGAAAAGGCTTTCCCCCTGTGCGGAAATTCTGATGCGAGCAGAAAAAATTCTGTTGCGATCAGAAATAATTCTCCGGAGGCAAGAAAAAATCCCTATGGGAGAAGGGAAAATTCTACTCGCAGATAAAATAATTTATCTCGTAGTGGACGACCATTTTACTCGCAGCTAAAAAAATTTATCTCGTAGTGGACGATCATTCTACTCGCAGATAAAATAATTTATCTCGTAGTAGAATTTATTCTCGTAGGACAAGAGGAATTTCTGATGCGAGCGGACCGGCAGTCCGATGCGACCAGAAGAAATTCTCATGCGGATGAAAAGAAATTCTCATGCGGATGAGAAATAATTCTCATGCGGATGAAAAATAATTCTCATGCGGATGGGAAAATTTCTCAATGGACATGAGCAGATTTCCGCAGGAGATAAAAATTTTCACGGCACATAAACCGCGATTTATGTGCCGTGTATCTTTGCTGTAATCAGAGGCGTCTTCTCTCTAATGCTTAGTTAGTTATCGTTTTATGATGAGGGGGCACTGCTTCCGAAAAACCGGATGAAATTATCTGTATACGAAGAGCATCTGGCCTTCTTGTATTTCGGCGTCGGGAGGCAGACAATTCATCTTGTAAAGGTCCTTCAGACGGATGCCGAAGCGCTGGGCGATGGAGTAGTATGAGTCACCGCTCTTTACAACGATGAGTTTGTCTTTGTATTCTCGCGAAGCGTGCTTCTGCTTGCGCTCAAGATAGAGTATATCACCCGCTGCGAGTTCGTGCTGCGCAGGCAGTTCGTTGTACTTCAATATCTTTCTCTTGCTTACGCCAGTCTCCTTCTTTATACTCTTGTATGTGTCGCCGTCGCGGGCGATGATGTAGTAATTGTTGTTGTTGAAGTAGACCGTGTGCTCCGACTTCTGCTCCAGGCGCTCCAGCCTGTGCGGATTAATGTCGCGTGAGGCGCCGTCAAACCGCGCAAGATTGTAATTCTCGATTACATTGATGAGCATGTCGGCGTAGGCGGGATTGGTGGCGTAGCCGGCGCGCTTCAAGCCGTAAGCCCATCCGCGGTAGTCGGTGGGATTCAGGTCGAAAAGGAAACGGTATCGCGGATTGTCCAGCAGGAAGCGGGAGTGATCCTCAAAGCTCTCTCTGGCGCTCTTGTAGCTGCGGAATTTTTCGTTGGGCTTGTCGTCGTCGGCCAGAATATACGGACCGGTCCATCCGTGCGAGCATTTGATGCCGAAGTGGTTGTTGGCCTGTGTTGCGAGTTTGCTCTGTCCAGCCCTCGTCTCTATGAGCCCCTGAGCGAGGGTGATGCTTGCCGGCACATGATATTTCTGCATCTGCTCTACGGCCATGCCCCAGTATCTGTCGATATAGCGGTCGTAGGCGCCGTAGTATTGCGCCGAGGCAGTCATGACGCTCAGCGCGGCAATGCACAATGTCAGAAAATATCTTATGCCTTTCATCTTTTTAGTTCGCTCATACGCAAATATAGACAAACTTTAGCGTGTGACAAAACGAATGCGCCCTCTTGTCAGTCCATCATGTTGCGATAGTCGTGGTATTTGTACCGCCGCAGCACCTTGACGGTGCCGTTGGTGCACCTCATGCGGATAGACGGGTGCTGTATGCCGTTGAACATGTTGGTCTTTACGGTGGTATAGTGTATCATGTCCTTGAACACGATCTTGTCGCCGATGTGCAGGCCGCCTGGGAAGCGCCAGTACCCCATGAAGTCGCCGCTGAGACAGCTGTTACCGCCCAGCCGCCATACGTCGGGAGCGGTTATGACTTCCTCGTCCGTGGCGCCGGGTAGCGTCTCGGCTCCTTCGATATCCGGCCAGTATGGCATCTCGAGGCAGTCGGGCATATGACAGGTGAAGCTCACGTTGAGGATGGCGGTCTTGATGCCTTTGTCCTCCACGGTGTCCACGACATGCGCTATGAGTTCGCCGGTCTGCCATGCGAAGGCCGAGCCGGGCTCCATAATAATATGAATGTTGGGGTGCCTCTTTTTGAAGCTTTTGAGAACCTTGATCAGGTGTTCCGTGTTGTAATCCTTGCGCGTGATGAGGTGTCCGCCGCCAAGGTTGAGCGTGTTTATCTGCGGCAACCACTTCGCAAACTTGGTCTCTACGGCCTTCAGCATGCGCTCGAGGGCGAAACTGTCGTTCTCGCAGAGGCAGTGGACATGCAGGCCCGTGACGCCGGTGGGCAACGGGAATGGCAGGGCAGAGGCGGCGATGCCGAAGCGTGTGCCGCGCAGGCAGGGATTATATATATCGGTCGCTATCTCCGAGTGCTCGGGATTGACGCGCATGGCTACCGAGATGTGGTGGTTCTTCTTCTCCGCGTTCCAGGCCTCGATGTAGGGATAGAAGTGCTCGTACTGGTGGATGGAATTGAAGGTGATGCTCTGAGAGCACTCCAATATAGTATGAAACGTCCTGTCTTCGTAGGCAGGCGAATACGTGTGCGCGAGCGACTTGAACTTCTCCTTCGCAAGCTGGGCCTCGAACGGCGAACTGGCCGTGGTGGCTGAGATGTAATGGCGGAAGATGTCAAACGTTTTCCATAGCGCGAAGGCCTTGAAGGCAAGGATTATCTCTACGTCGGCCTTCTTTGCCACGCCGCTTATCTTCTCCAGGTTGCGGCGCAACAGTTCTTCGTGTACTAAGTAATATGGCTCGCGCAGGTTGTCGGGCGACGTGTTGCTCATGAATTTGTCAATGGTATTACGTAGGGGAATTGAAAAATAGCAAAGGGTGGTACGCGCACGGTCTCCGTGCTGCGTACCGACCTCTTCTGCTTTCTGTCCGAATATATTTTACATTATGCCACGCTTGCGTAGCTCGAGCTGCCATTTCCATGCAGAGGTAAGAGCGTCCTCCAGCGTGTGAACGGCCTTCCAGCCGAGCACTTTGTTGGCTTTGTCTACGTTGCCCCAGATCTTCTCGATGTCGCCTTCGCGGCGGGGTGCTATCTTGTAGTTGAGCTTCACACCGGTGCACTTCTCGAATGTCTTGACGAGCTCCATCACCGATACGCCGTGGCCGGTGCCGATGTTGAATATCTCGACGTCCTCTGCGCTCTTGCCGTCAAGGATGCGCTTCATGGCGGAAACGTGGGCCTTGGCCAGGTCCACGACATAAATATAATCCCTGATGCATGTGCCGTCGGGCGTGTTGTAGTCATCGCCGAAGATGCTGAGCTGCGGGCGAATGCCGATAGCCGTCTGTGTGAGGTAGGGTATGAGGTTGGCAGGTACGCCGTTGGGCATTTCGCCGATGATAGCCGAAGGATGAGCGCCGATAGGATTAAAGTATCTCAGCAGAATAGCCTTGATGGGAGCGCCGCTCTTAACGTCGTCCTCGATAATCTCCTCGTCTATCTGCTTGGTATTGCCATAGGGGCTCTCGGCTTTCTTGATGGGGGCCTCTTCGGTCACGGGCAGGTTCTCCTTGTCCGGCTGACCGTAGACAGTGCATGAGGAAGAGAAGATGATTCCCTTGACATCATACTTGGGCATGAGGGTGAGCAGGTTGATGAGGGAGACAATATTATTGCGGTAGTAGAGCAGAGGCTTCTGTACCGACTCGCCTACGGCCTTGCTTGCTGCGAAGTGAATAATACCCGAGATGTCGGGATACTTGCGGAAGACATTCTCAAGGGCCGGCATGTCGAGGCAGTCTACCTGCTCAAAGGCGGGGCGAATGCCGGTGATTTTCTCTATGCCGTCTACTACGTCGGCTTTCGAGTTGGATAAATTATCTACAATTACTACATCATAACCGGCTTCTTGCAGCTCTACAGTAGTGTGAGAGCCGATAAATCCAGTTCCGCCGGTGACTAAAATTGTCTGTTTCATCGCTGTATTGTATTTTATCGATTGTTGTTTGCTATTTCAGATTTTTGCATTCTTCTATCCAGCTGTGGGCATCAGCATCGCTCGGCATGCGCCAGTCTCCGCGGGGACTGAGTGAGCAGCTTCCCACTTTCGGACCGTCGGGCAGGCAGCTACGCTTGAACTGCTGCGCAAAGAAACGCCGCATGAATGTGAGCAGCCACTTCTTGATGCAGTCTGTATCATACAGCGGGTTACCGGCAAAGGCATGCCTGGCCAAATAGAATATCTTGGAGGGAGAATACCCGTAGCGCAGCATGTAATAGAGGAAGAAGTCGTGCAGCTCATATGGGCCTATCTTGTCCTCCGTCTTCTGCACTATCTCGCCGTTCTCGTCTGTGGGGATGAGCTCGGGGCTGATAGGCGTGTCTATGATGCTTTTCAGCGTGCTGCGGACGTCGGCGTTGGCGGTCTTGTCGGCGATGCTGCTTATCAGGTGCTTGACGAGGGTCTTGGGGATGGAGCAGTTGACGCCGTACATGCTCATGTGGTCGCCGTTGTATGTGGCCCAGCCCAGCGCCAGTTCGCTCAGGTCTCCTGTGCCGATCACGATGCCGCCTATCTTATTGGCATAGTCCATAAGTATCTGTGTGCGTTCGCGGGCTTGCCCGTTTTCGTAGGTTGTATCGTAAGTGCTGAGGTCGTGGCCTATGTCAGCGAAGTGCTGTATGCAGGCGGCTTTGATGGAAATCTCTGTAGATGTCACACCCAGTTCGTCCATCAGGTCCACTGCATTGGTGTGAGTAGTCTCGCTCGTGCCGAAGCCGGGCATTGTGATGCCGTGGATGCCCTTGCGGTCCATGTGAAGCATGTCGAAGGCCTTCGTCGTAAGCAGCAGAGCAAGCGTTGAGTCGAGCCCGCCGCTTATGCCTATTACTACGCTCTTGCAATGGATATGCGCCAGACGTTTTGCGAGGCCTGTGGCCTGTATGTTGAGAATGTCCTGCAGGCGGCTGTCGTAAATGTCGTCCGAGGGAACAAACGGCTTGGGATTAATCGTGCGCGTCAGCTCTCCGGAGTTGCTTATCTTGTCTATGCGAATATTCAGAGGTGCGGGACGGGATACGCTGGCGGCGCAGTGGCGGAACGTGGTGTTCATGCGGCGGTCGTGTCGCAGCCCTTCGACGTCGATCTCGGAGATTACCAGCTGCGGCTCTGTGGAGAACCGCGTGCCTTCCCTGAGCAGCCTGCCATTTTCGGCTATTATGCCGTTGCCGGCAAATACCACGTCTTGCGTGCTCTCGCCCCAGCCGCAACTGGCAAACACGTAGCCTGAGAGCGTGCGTGCGCTCTGACCCTCGCAAAGCGCTCTGACGTAGCTGTGCTTGCCCGTCAGCTCGTTGTCCGCGCTCAGATTGAAGATCAGCTCGGCTCCGTCCAACGCAAGCATAGAGCTACGCGGAATGGGAGCCCACAGGTCTTCGCAGATCTCTACGGCAAACGAGACTTCCGGCGTCCTTATGACCATGTCGGCGCTGACGGGGATGTCCATGCCGCTTATATTAATAGCGCTGCTGGTCAGCTCGTCGGCCGAGGCAAACCAGCGCTTCTCGTAAAACTCTTTGTAGTTGGGCAGATAGGTCTTAGGCACAATGCCGATAATCTTGCCGCGGCGCACTACTGCTGCGCAGTTGGCCAGATAGCCGTCGATGCGCAGGGGAACGCCCACGATGGCCACGATGTTAAGGTCGGTCGTAGCCTCGGCGATGGCGCAGAGATGCCGCTCGGCCTCGTTTATCAGCAGCGAGCTTTCGAACAAATCCTGGCATGTATAGGCCGTGATGCACAGCTCGGGGAAGCACACTATCTCAACACTGGCCTTCTCGGCCTCGTTGATCATCGAGATGATTTCCCGCGTGTTTGCCTCGCAGTTGGCCACACTGACCCGCGGTACTGCTGCGGCCACCTTTACAAATCCGTGATCCATTCTTCTCTCGGAAAGGCCTGCCCTTTGTTGTTACTTACTTTTACTGCTCTTGTATCTCTTGTTGAGGCCATTCACCACGTCCTCCGTGATGTCCATCGACTTGTCTGCGTAGAGGATATTGTTTTCCACCCTGCTCAGAATGATGGAATACTTATGGTCTTTGTTGTAGTCCTTGAGGAATCTCTCAATCGAGTCGCGCATGGCGTCGTTGTACTTCTGACGCTCTTTCTCGAAGTTCTCGGAATATTTGTTCTGCAAGCGTTCCAGATCGGCCTGCTGCTTCTGGAGAGAAGCCTGCATCTTGGCTGCCTGCTCGCGCGAGGTAATGGCACCCGACTGCACCTTCTGCTGAAAATTCATAGCGGCGTTCTGCAGGGCCTTGCCCTTGGCGTTAAGCGAAGCCTGAATGCTGTTCATCCTGTTCTGGAGCACCTTGCTGTGCTCTGTGCAGAAGTCGTAGTTGTTGATAATGGAGTCGATGCATACGTAAGCTATGCCGCCTTTCTCCGTCTTGTCCTCTGCGCCGCTCTGCTGCGCGCTCGTCTTGGTATTGTCGGCCTTGCCGGATTTCGCATTGTTGCCGCAGCTGCTCAGGCTGAATACGCCGGAAATTATAGCAGATGCTAATAACGCCGTAATTGATAGTTTCTTCACGATTGTCCTGTTTTGATGTCTGAATTGTAGTTGTATCAGGTAGCTTTTCCCCTACGCGCTTGTCTGCCTCGGGCGGAATGCTTATTTTTGTCGGTGCAAAGATAAACAATTAGGACGAATAAGTCCTTTACATAGTATCAAATACTCATAAAAATATATAGTTATGACAGAAATCAAGCTTGAGCCTAAAGAAGTGTTCCGCTGCTTTGCGGAAGTGAACAAGGTGCCGCGTCCCTCCAAGAAGGAGGAGAAGATGATAGCGTTCCTCAGTAGCTACGGAGAGGGCCTGGGACTGGAGACACACGTCGACGAGACAGGCAATGTCCTGATACGCAAGCCGGCCTCGCCCGGGTACGAAAACCGCGAGACTACTATCATCCAGAGCCACATGGATATGGTGTGCGAGAAGGAGGCCGGCGTGGACTTCGACTTTGAGCACGACGCCATCCGCACCGAGGTAGTCGGCGAATGGCTCACGGCCAAGGGCACGACGCTCGGTGCCGACGACGGCATAGGCGTAGCCATGGCCATGGCGCTGCTCGCCGACAACAGTCTCGAGCACGGCCCCATCGAATGCGTCTTTACGCGCGACGAAGAGACACAGCTTTCGGGCGCAAGCGGCATGAAGGCCGGTTTCATGACCGGCAAATACCTCATCAACCTCGACAGCGAGGACGAGGGCGTGCTGTTCATCAGCTGCGCGGGCGGCGCCAGTACGCTGGCCGAGTTTGACATCACCACAGAGCAGCCCGGGGAAGACATGTTCTTCTTCAAGGTCGGCATCAAAGGCCTCACGGGCGGCCATTCGGGCGACGACATCGAGAAGAAGCGCGCCAATGCCAACAAACTGCTCGTGCGCTTCCTCTACCACTGCATGGACAGCTACGGACTGCGCCTCGCGGACATTCAGAGCGGCGGCCTCCACAACGCCATCCCCCGCGACGGCTGGGCCATCGCCGCGGTCAATGCCAAGTATAAGGAGAACGTGCGCGCCGACCTCAATGTCTACCTCTCGGAGATTGAGGAGGAATACTACGTCACGGAGAAATCCATCAAGATGTATCTCGAGAGCGCCGACAGCGCTCCGCTGATATACAAGGCTACCTCCGACAAGATCATCATGGCCCTTCAGGCTGTGGACAACGGCGTGTTTGCCTTCTGCCAGGACATGGATCTCGTCGAGACATCCTCCAATCTTGCCAGCATTCACAAAGACGGCGACAAGGTGAAGGTGGTGACATCGCAGCGCTCCAACATAGCCAGCGCGCGCAGGAATATGAGTGACACAGTGGCAGCCGCCTTCCGTCTGGCCGGCGCCGCCGTTCACACCACCGATGGTTATCCCGGTTGGAAACTCGATCCCAAGAGCCCGCTCCTTTCTCTGGCCGTGGAGTCCTATCGCAAGCTCTTCGGCAAGGAACCCAAGGTGACGGCCATCCATGCCGGCCTCGAGTGCGGCCTTTTCAGCGAGAAGTATCCCGATATCGACATGGTGTCGTTCGGTCCTACGCTCAAGGGCGTGCATTCCCCCGACGAGAAGCTCCTTATCCCGACTGTCGAGAAGGTTTGGGATCTGCTTCTTGAGATGCTGAAGCGTATCCCGGAGAAGAAATGATGAATCTGTAATCCATTACGCGCCTGACTTCGTCATTGCGTACCCCAAAAATTATCATCGAAGATTTTAGCAAAGTG
>OMUV01000149.1 GCA_900314335.1 uncultured Prevotellaceae bacterium
GGAAATCAGCCCTAATTTTTGCCTCTCAACAAAAGTTTTACCGGACAGCAATAATTGTAAATCCATGAATGCTTCAAATGCGGGTTGCTCTCCTGTACCCTCAGCGGGTTGCGGTTGTCGTAGAACGGCATTATCTGCTGGAATGCGGCAACGGAGGTAAGGTACGAGGTCGATGCGCGAAACGAGTTCGCCTCCCCATTCCACACGCTCTCATAGCTGAGTCGCGGATTGAGAACGGCATAGTTGCGAACGCCCGTCGTGTCTATCCGGCCTCGCTGATACTCCATGCGCTCATGGGTGATAGTCACCGGGATATTGAAATCCCAATTGTGCTGTACGCCTTCTTCGGTATACTTTTGCCGGCTGACGTCGAGCGCTATGACATGGTCCGTTGCGACGTCTTTATAATCGTACGAATTGTCCGTATCGATGCACGAAGCCAGCATGTCAGCCATCGAAGGAAGGAGGCGCAGTGGTTTGTCCGCAGAGGCCGACCAGTCATTCAGGCGGTCGAGACGAAAGATTTTGTCATGGTCCGTAGCGCGCCTGTATTTCGGATTGTAAGAAAGCGACACGGCCGGCCCTTTAAGGAATGGCACAGTGTATTTGGCTTTCAGGCTGTACAGGTCGTCCCTCTGTCGCGCCTTCTCATATTCTTGGCGGTAGTCGGAGAGCGCGGGCTGTTGTCGGAGCGCAGTGAGATTCTTGCCATACAGCTCATGCTCTGCTGCGACATGCCTGTATTTCGCCTCAAATGCCACTTCATCGCCCCATGCCAATTTGCGCGTGGCCTCTGAGCTCACTTCTACCTCATTGCGATGCCCCTCCTTGTACTGCTCCGAGGAACGGCTGGAAAGCGTATCCGTCAGCAGCATATCCGTGAGCGACGAAACATATCCCGAAGAGGCATTGCCGTGATTGCTACTGTGATTGAACGAGACATTACCCGAGACCCACCACTTCTTGGTAAACTGCCAGTAATCGTTCACATTCACATTGGTCTCTTTATTCCTGGCAATGTCCCGCGCCCGCGAATAGCTTGTACTGCCGTCGGCAAGGAATGTCTGCGATGTGGTACGGGTCTCCGTGTCTATCCTTGAGTTCTCCAGCAGCGCTTTGAGAGTGTTTCTGAACGTCTTGTCGGGACTCTCCCAAAAGTGTTCGCCGCCCGCCATGCTGCGTTTCTTCTCGCCGTTTACGTCAAGCGCGCTGCCCCAGTCCCCGTCGTTATAAGGCCGATTATCGTCGTTGATATTGTTCGCGCCTCCGAACAGAGTGAGTCGGGAGTTGTCTGTAAAACGGAGAGCGAACGCCCGGCCAAGATATCTCTCGTGCGTGCCATAACCCGCCTCGGCATTGCCCAGATAGCCCTGCCGATACGCCCGTTTCAGCTGAACGTCCATCACTTATTCCTTCTTCTCTGCCTCTCGCCCGAGAAATCGGGACAGGTCTGTGGTGCGATTGTAAACTTTGATGTTGTTGACTGTGTAATAAGGGAGATTGCGCAGCATCACCTGATTGTTGCCGCGGAAGAACTCGCGGCTGTTGAGCATCAGATAGTCCACCTTCTTGCCGTTGACGAAGATCTCTCCATTTGACTTCAATTCTGCGCCCGGCAACTCGCGCACAAGGTCATCGAGCATCGAGCCTTCAGGCAGATTGAACGCATTGGCATCGTATACTATAGTGTCGCCACGCTGTACAATCTTGATTCTGGTCGGCCGTACAACCACGCCTTTCAGCGCTATCTCCATCGGCTTCCTTTCCATGAGAATAACCGGCAGCTCTATCTGTCTGTTGCGCCCGAAATTCTTCAGGTCATATGTGAGGTAGGTCGTCTCAAACTCCTTATGGGTCACCCTTACTATCAGTTTCTGCCTGACGCGGGGCATGTCGGTCTTTACCCAAAGGGTGTAGCCTTCCATCACCATCGCCGGCAACGAATCCTGAATAATGGTACGGTCCGCACGCATCAGAGTCACTGTCACATCCGGAATGGCCTGACGGGTGAAAGCGTTCTTTATTTGCCCCGTCAGTATGACCCATTGCCCGCGCGACGGCATGGCACAAGTCAGCAGCAATGTAAGGAGAAAAAATTTGAGATATATAGAAGGGTCTGAGCAGAATGCGCGGAAAGAGTTTTTGAATGGCATTGGGTGCAATTTAGAACCGGTCAATACTTCCCCATCCTCACCGGATATTGCCTTGTATTCCTTTTCTTTAATGTCGATGAGTATGGTCCCGTAAATTTGATTATTCTGGTTAGTTAGGATCTGCGTACAAAGGTAAGGAAATTCCATTAAGAATAAAGCGGCAATATTAATTATTTATGAAGAATGCTACACAGTAACGGCGGAAACATCATGCGAGGTGGGAGAAGCATCGTGAACGCAATCTTCATGAGCGAGCCAAATCCCCAGGCGCATCAGGCGAAGTTCCGAATGTATCATACTCATCTTATAATGCCCGTTTTTCTCCTTTAAAAGTACCTGAAAATCAGCTTCCCGCAGAAGCGAAAATTGTACTGCGAGATAAAATTTTTCTCGCGCTTTGTAAATTTATTGGTTCTTCCGGAATTTGGAGTGATAGAGATTTGGAATAGACATTAATGTATAGGATAAAATGCGTATAATGCACTATGTAATAGTATTATAGATATACATAGTTTTGATGAGTTTATTATCTAATCAAATTTCAACTTCCATGAATTGATCTATATTGATTATCAGTGATATAATAATTTATACATACAGCTCTATATGTTGATAGACAGCAATTTAAATCTATCACTCCAAAAGTCGGAAGACCCAATTTATTCTCGTGGCCACGAGAATAAATTCTCATCCGCATGAGAATTTGTTGCATGCTTTGTAAAAATCCGCTCAGGCGGGAAGGCCTTTCTAACATGCGCTGACGTCGCATCTCCCGAGGAGGAGAATTGCCGGCTTGCGGCTACTACTCTATATCTTCCCCGCCACCCAGTTGTCTATCAGTCTGCGCGCGATACTCGCCTCGTCCGGCACCGGCGGCAGATTGTCCCGCGTATACCAGCCGCCCTTTCTCAGTTCCGACTCCTGAATGTGCAGGCTGCCGCTCTCGTAGTCGGCGACAAAGCCGGCCATCAGATTGCACGGATAAGGCCACGACTGACTGGCGAAATACCTGAGGTTCTTTATCCGGAGCCCCGTTTCCTCTTTTACCTCACGCACGACGGCCTGCTCGAGGGTCTCGCCTGTCTCTACAAAGCCGGCCACAAGTCCGAGGTAGTCCTTCCTGATGCTGCGCGACTGTACGAGCAGCACTTCGTCTCCCCGTTTTATCAGTACGATGATGGCTATCTGAAGCGCAGGCCACACAACGTGACCGCACTTATCGCATTTCTTGCTGATCTCCGTGTCAAAGGACATCTCCGCGCCACACCGGCCGCAGTAAACGGTCTCTTTGTTCCAGAAAATCAGTTCCCTCATCTTTCCGGCCATGAGATATTCCTCGTTGGACAGGATGAAGAAAGTTTGTCGCAGAGGATAGGCTTTCATTCCTTCGGGCAAGGTAGCATCGTCCGCTACCTCCAGACCGTAAGCCGTGCCCCCGCCGTGCATGGCAAAGGAGAAAACATGCGAGCCCGGCACACGCAGGTCCTTTACCTCGTCATAAAGGGGAATGAAGCTGCCGGAGGCTTCGCCTTCCTTCAATATAAGATTGCCGTTGCACAATGCAAATCCAAGCTGTCTGCTGTCTTTCATGTTTGAATAAAAAGGGCTGTCTGCTTTCATTGTAACAGACAGCCCAGAAGTTGATATTTATTGTATGTTTAGAGACTTGCGCACTTCTTCTATCTTCTGCAAAGCCTCGTCATACGACTTGCTGAAGTCGGCGGGGCTGGCCATGTTGCCGGTCACCTCGATGTAGAACTTAATCTTGGGCTCGGTGCCGGAAGGACGCACGCTCACCTTCGTCTTGTCGGCGGTAAACCATTGCAGCACATTGCTCGGCTCCGGCATTTCCAGCTTCTCTTTCCTGCCGTCATTGTATGTTGTTGTCAGTGTCTGATAGTCCTTGCATACTACGACGGGCGAGCCGGCTATCTCTGCGGGCGGGCATTCACGGAGCTTGCGCATGATTTCCTTTATCTCATCGGCGCCGGATTTTCCGGGCTTCACGAGATTGATGGTCTTATTTAGGCGGAAACCGTACTCCATGTAAATGTCCATGAGAACATCGTAGAGCGTCTTGCCCTGGTCTTTCGCCCAGGCGCAGATCTCGGCCAGAAGGGAGCATGCGGACACGGCGTCCTTGTCCCTTACGAAATCCTCTGCGAGGAAGCCGTAGCTCTCCTCGCCGCCGCCAATGTATTTCTTCTTGCCCTCATTGAGACGTATCTCGCGTGCTATCCATTTGAAGCCCGTGTAGACATCGAACATCTCCACGTTGTTCTTCTTCGCTATCTCGCGGATAAGCTCGGTGGTTACGATGGTCTTGACGATAAACTCGTTGCCCTTCATCTGGTGCTTGGCGATGCGGTTGCTGATGATGTAGTAGAGGAATATCATGCACGTCTGATTGCCATCCATGAGCACCCACTCGCCCTTGTCGTTCTTGCAGGCCATGCCCACGCGGTCGGCGTCGGGGTCGCTGGCCATCACAATGTCGGCGTTGATGCTCTTGGCCAGCTTGATAGCCAGGGTCAGCGCTTCGGCGTTCTCGGGATTGGGACTCACGACCGTGGGGAAATTGCCGTCCTTGACCATCTGCTCCTTCACACAGTTCACGTTCTCAAAGCCCCACAGCTTCAGCGACTGCGGTATGAGCATCATGCCCGTGCCGTGAAGGGGCGTGTAGACGATGCTGAGGTTCTTCTGGCGCTGGATCACCTCGGGGTCGATGGACAATGTATGGACGCGGCGCAGATATTCGTCGTCTATCTCCTTGCCGATAGTTGCGATGAGGTCCTTGTTGCCCTCGAACTTGACGTCCTCGGGCTTCACCTTGCCCACTTCTTCGATTATGCCGGTGTCGTGAGGAGCGAGCACCTGCGCGCCGTCGTCCCAGTAAGCCTTGTAACCGTTGTACTCCTTGGGATTGTGCGAGGCTGTGATGATGATGCCGCTCTGGCAGCCCAGATGACGGATGGCGAAGGAAATCTCGGGCGTCGGGCGCATGTCGTCGAAGAGATATACCTTGATGCCGTTGGCCGAGAATATATTTGCCGAGATCTCAGCAAAGCGGCGGCTGTTGTTGCGGCAGTCGTGGCCTACCACGACGGATATCTCTTTGCGCTCAGCGAAATTCTTGCGCAGGTAATTGGAGAGTCCCTGTGTGGCGGCCCCCACTGTGTAGATGTTCATGCGGTTTGTGCCCGGGCCCATGATGCCGCGCAGGCCGCCAGTGCCGAACGACAAATCCTGATAGAAAGAATCAATGAGTTCGCTCTTGTCCTCGTTTGCGAGCATCTGCCCTATCTCTTTCTTCGTCTCCGCATCGTATACGGGAGAGTCAAGCCACTGCTTAGCCTTGGCTTCACACATTCTGACTGTTTCTTGATTGTACATATCTCTATTCTGCTTTTGTATTATTTCTTTTCTTCCGGGACAAGATACTTGTCTCCTGTCTCGTCGACTAATGTTTTCTTGTATTGCTCTGAGAAACCGGGGCGCACGACCGTCTCGCCGCGGGAATATTTGTTCCTGAGGAAGCGGCCGCCTTTTTCCGGCTTTACTACCTGATCGTTGTATTTCACAATAAGGAACTCGCCGAGCTTCTTCCAGCTGCTCAGCATGTTCGCAGAGAGCGTGTCCGAGTACTCGGTCAGATAATCGACAGCCTTGGAGGCATCGGTGCTACACAATGCGACAGCCCTATCCTCCACGCTCTTCTGGCGGTCAAACCACCCGTTCTGCAAGGCGTCACGCAGTTTCTCCACGTCTCCGAACATCTGAGAATAGCGTGGGTATACCATGTTGGAGACCCAGTTGCACACCCAGAAGGCTGACTTCCATGAGAAAGTGACGCCGTCAGCCTCTTCTGTGGCATAGCACTCGGGCATGCGCGTAATGCTACAATAGAGCGGAGTAAAAGCTACCATGTTGGCATCGTCGTTGCCGAACCATAGTACCCCGCCTACGGCATCAGGCAGCGCCGAACGCATCTGTGCCACGAATACAAAACTGCTCTGCTGCGTAGAAGCAGGACGCTCGTTGAAGTATTTCTTGCCGTCGTATTTCCACACGAGGGGCGATGGGCGGTAAGGCGCAACGTATACACCGGCACCGGCATCGACGGTCATGTCCAGAGGAGTACCCTCGTAATGATCGTGCATGGACATGATGATATCCTTCACCCCTAGTTTAGTCTTCGGCTTCACAAACAGCGGCATCGGAGCGGCTTTCAGGTCCTTGCCGGAGGCGTAATCAAAGTATTTGTCCATGCCGTAGCACCAACGATTGAAAAAGCTCCAGACACGAGCCTCGCAAAAGCGTGCTCCCTCGAAATTGAGCGGGCAATATGTAGCTGCGAAATCGAAATCCTTGTCGCTGCCCTTATACCAGCCTCTGGCGCGGGCAAATTTGACAACATCGGGAGCGTACATTACATTCTTCTTGTCCTTCATGTCGAAAGTATGGATGCGGCTCTGATTAGCGTGCGCGCAAATGCAGTCGTCCGGAATGCGGACTGCTACCCATACGACGCCTTTCTCCCAGTGGCCTTTGCCCACGAGTTCGAGAATCCAGGCTTCGTTCTTGTCTGCTACCGAGAAACTCTCGCCCTCGCTGGCGTAACCGTAGGCGTTGGCGAGCGACGTCATTATCTTAATGGCCTCACGCGCTGTTGTGGCGCGCTCCAGAGCTATATAAATCATGCTGCCGTAGTCCATCTTCCCAAGGGTATCCACGAGTTCTTCGCGGCCACCGAATGTTGTCTCGCCTATGGCCACCTGATGCTCATTGATATTGCCCACTACATTATATGTACGCTCAGCCTCCGGAATCTTGCCGAGATAACGGCCGCTCTCCCAGTCCACGACTTCGCGCATTTCGCCTTTGGCGTGAGTACCGCCCGCATGATGATAAAGCCGGCCGAATGCACCGTAATCGTCCGCAGCGTAAGAGATCATCACTGAGCCGTCAACGGAGGCATTCTTGCCTACGATAAAATTTGTGCATGCCATCATGCGCGATGCCGTAAGCGAAAATAGCATTACGCATGAGGCGCAAAATATTTGCAACGCAATCTTCCTCATATCACAAGCAAGCTTTAAATGATATATCTAGGCTCTTTACGCTGTGGGTCAATGCGCCTACGGATATGTAGTCTACGCCGGCCTCCGCATAGGGACGAATGGTGTCGAGGGTTATGCCGCCGCTCGACTCCGTCTCTACCCTTCCGCCTATCATTTCTACTGCCTTGCGCGTGTCGGGGACGGAAAAATTGTCAAGCATTACCCTGTCTACACCGCCCTTATCCAACACCTGCTGTAGTTCATCAATCGAACGCACCTCGATCTCTATTTTGAGACTCTTGTTGTTGGCTTTCATCCATGCATGAGCGCGATCAATGGCAGCGGAGATGCCTCCGGCAAAATCAATATGGTTGTCCTTGAGCAGGATCATATCAAACAGGCCCATTCTGTGATTGGCGCCGCCGCCTATCTTTACTGCCATTTTCTCGAGCACTCGCATGCCTGGAGTGGTCTTGCGCGTATCGAGCACCTTGGCATGTGTGCCCTCGAGCTTCTGCTGGTAGATATGTGTGGTCGTGGCTATACCGCTCATGCGCTGCATGATGTTAAGCATGAGCCGCTCCGTCTGCAGGAGGCTGCGCACCTTGCCACTTACTATCATTGCCACATCGCCGGCCCTTACAGGCGTGCCGTCCTCTATGAGCGTCTCCACCTGAAGCGTCGGGTCGAATTTATGGAATACTCTCTCGGCTATCTTAACGCCGGCCAGAATACCGTCTTCCTTGATAAGCACTTTCTGTTTGCCTTCCGCCTCAGAGGGGATACAGCAAAGTGTTGTAGCATCGCCGTCTCCGATATCTTCTGCAAAAGCCAGGTCAAGCAAGCGGTCTATTAATTCGTCATTGGTAAGCATATCTCTAATTTTTGGTGTTTTCATTCATTCCGGGAAACATGCGTGCAATGTATTTCCCAAGAATATCAAACTCTAAATTTACCTTATCTCCTTTTTTCAGAAGTCCAAGATTGGTCACTTCTGAGGTGTACGGAATAATAGATACTTTAAAGCGGCCTCCATCTATGTCATAGGCAGTAAGACTCACGCCGTTGACAGCTACAGAACCTTTCTCAACTATGACATATCCTTTCTTCACATCATCGGGCTCAACCGTGTACTGAAATGTAAGGACCGTACTGCCGTCGGCATTCTCTATTCCGACACACTCGGCCGTACGGTCTACGTGTCCCTGCACGATATGCCCATCAAGACGTGTCCCGGCTATCATCGAGCGCTCCAGATTCACCATATCTCCCACTTTCAGTGCTCCGAGGTTAGTACGCTTGAGAGTCTCGTCCATCGCAGTGACAGTGTAGTCTTTATCCGTCAGCGAGTCAACGGTGAGGCAAGTACCGTTGTGCGCTATGCTCTGGTCTACCTTAAGTGTCCAGCCCTCAGGTGTGGCGAATGTGAATGTGATGTTACTTCCGCTCGACGAAGTAGCTTTTAGCTTCGTCATAGTTTCTACGATTCCTGAAAACATATTCTAATCTCTTTTGTTCGCATGCAAAATTAATCGTTTTATTAATAAAAGGTATACTCCCCGGCCTCTTTTTGTCTCCATAGTACTCTCTCGGCTGTATCAGTGCTTAATATTCCGCCCTATATTGACTTAAAACGCACATTCAAAAAACTTCCCGCTTACTTAGATTAGACTACGACATATTAAAGCAAAGTAATCTTTTAGAAAAGCAAGGTGCCCTTTTTGAATAAAGTGCTTTAGTTTTTTGCCCTCACTGGGATTCTGGAAATCATTCACATACCAAAAACAAGAATAGGCACAATATCTTCAGCAATCGGCCTCGCGAATCTATATTGGCGGTGCACGGAATATGCATATTTGTTTTTGCAAATGACGATTTGCGCACATAAAAAACATTCCGCATATAGGACAAATTACAAGGCACATGATTTTTCTAACAAAGCACCTAATTAGAATTATCTCCTTTGTAATTTTACCTCCTTTGGGAAAGCTGATTTTCATGTATTTGCAAATGCAATTAGGGACATTACAAAAGAAATTATAAGTGAGTAATACATAAAATACCCGCTTATATGTTGACACCGTATTCTCACGTCGAAAATTCGTTAGCTTCTAACATTATCTTTCTAGAATAAATTCAACAACAAAAACACCTCTATTACCGATGTGCCGGACGACAAAATCATCAAATCAGAACAAATTTATCGAGAGACACATCGATAGCTTGACGAAATATTTCTTTTGTTCATAGATTCTCAGATATTAATTCTAAATTTGCATTTGCGGTTCACATGCTCCAATTGTCACAAATTTTAGCAGCGACTAGAAACGAACAAAACACATAAAGCGCCATTTAGGACAAATAATAACATTTATTTTGCCGATTCAAGGCGATGTTTAGCAAACATTAATCTGGCTTCCCGCAAGTGAGAAAAAAAGAACTTATACCTTTGCAACCGATATACCATAATGTTGAGAAAAAGTTTCACTATAAAAGACCAAGTAATGAGAAATGGTTTATTAATGGCGCTGGCAGTTATAGCGCTTGTAAGTTGCGGAAACAAGAAGAATTCATTAGGCGACACAGGAACTCCTGAATATGTAGTAGAGACTGTATCGCCCGCAACGGCGGAACAAAGTTCCTCCTATCCTGCAACAATCAAAGGTAAGCAGGATATTGAGATCAGACCGAAGGTCGCAGGCTTCATCACGAAGCTTTGCGTGGACGAAGGCAGTGTTGTGAGAAAGGGACAGCCGCTGTTCATGATAGACCAGGTGCAGTATCAGGCACAGGTAAAAAGCGCTAAGGCTGCCATCGAAGTAGCCAAGAGTGCACTCAATACACAGCAGCTTACGGTGGCCAACAAGAAGGAGCTGTATAAGCGCCAGATAATAAGCGATTTTGACTTACAGACAGCATTGGACAACCTCGCTTCGTGCCGCGCTCAGCTTGCGCAGGCCAAGGCAAACCTGACCAACGCAGAAGAGCAGCTCAGTTACTGCACTGTCAAGAGCCCTGCTGACGGTGTTGTCGGAGAGATACCATATCGTGTTGGTAGCCTTGTCAGTTCTTCTATAGCCACGCCACTTACTACTGTATCTAATATCAGCGAGATGTACGTTTATTTCTCGATGACAGAGAAGCAATTGCTTGAGATGACCCGTAACAGCGGGAACACGCAGAGTGCTTTGGCGCAGATACCGCCCGTACAGCTGAAGCTGACCGACGGCACGATATATCCCTACAAGGGAAAAGTCGAGACAGTAAGCGGTGTGATAGATCAGACCACAGGATCGGTAAGCATGCGTGCCACATTCCCAAATCCCAAGCACGAATTGCGTAGCGGCGGCACCGGAAGCGTACTCCTGCCCAGTGTATACAGCGCTGCCATTACCATACCGCAGAAAGCTACTTTCGAGATACAGGACAAAAAGTTTGTATATGTCGTAGGAGCAGGCAACAAGGTTGCGTCGCGCGAGATAAAAGTTGCTGATCAGGATGACGGACAGAATTATATCGTAACAGAAGGCCTGAGAAACGGCGAGAAAATAGTGACAAGCGGCGTGTCTACTCTGAAGGAGGGTATGGTAATCAAACCCATTACTGCGGCACAGTCCTCAAAAGAATTCCAGCAGGTTTTGCAAGATGAAAGGAACGGCAAACTTCCGTTCTAAAGTAATCATCTAATTTACTCAAAACATACAATCTATGAAACTTGACAATTTCATAAACAGGCCTGTATTATCAACTGTAATATCTATTCTTATAGTAATACTCGGCGTTATAGGATTGGTCTCTCTGCCTATAGAAACCTATCCTGATATCGCGCCGCCTACCGTTATGGTTAGCGCTACCTATACCGGCGCCAATGCTGAGACTACTCTTAAGAGTGTGGTTGTCCCACTCGAGGAGTCTATCAACGGTGTTGAGAACATGGATTACATGACGTCTTCTGCCACCAACACTGGTAGTGCAAACGTTCAGATAGTCTTCAAACAAGGCACTGACCCGGATATGGCAGCCGTAAACGTTCAGAACAAGGTGTCATCCGCGCAAGGTCTGTTGCCGGCTGAGGTAACAAAAATCGGCGTTACCACACGTAAGAGGCAGAACAGTATGCTTCTTATGTTCTCTCTTTACGATAAAAGCGGGAAATACGACCAGAGGTTCCTGGAAAACTACGCGAAGATCAACATTATTCCTCAGGTACAGCGTGTAAAGGGTGTAGGCGAGGCATTCGTGATGGGCGCAGACTATTCTATGCGCATCTGGCTTAAGCCTGAGGTCATGGCGCAGTATCATCTGATGCCCTCTGATGTGACCGCCGCTCTGTCGCAGCAGAATATAGAAGCTGCTCCCGGTTCTATAGGCGAAAGGGAGAATCAGACTTTCGAATACACCCTCAGATACCGCGGACGTCTTGAGAATGAAAAGCAATTTGAGAACATCGTAATCCGCGCAACTCCTGACGGACAAATACTCCGACTCAAAGATATTGCAAGAGTAGAGCTCGGCCGACTGACCTATGCCTTTAGAAATAAGGTGGACGGTCATCCAGGTGTGATGAGTATAGCTTTCCAGGTGGCCGGTTCCAATGCAACGCAAGTGGTTCAGGATATCGAGAAAGTATTGGATAATGCAAAGAAAGATCTGCCCGCAGGAATTGATATTAATATTGCCCAGAGCGTAAACGACTTCCTCTTCGCATCTATTCATGAGGTAATCAAGACTCTTATTGAGGCATTTATTCTGGTGTTCATCGTAGTGTACATCTTCCTGCAAGACTTGCGCTCTACGTTGATTCCTGCCATCGCCATTCCTGTGGCATTGATTGGTACATTCTTCTTCCTCAAAATTCTGGGCTTCACCATCAACCTTCTTACGCTCAATGCTCTGGTCTTAGCCATAGCCATTGTGGTCGACGACGCCATAGTCGTCGTCGAGGGCGTCCACGCCAAGCTGGATCAGGGATATACGTCGTCCCGCAAGGCGTCTATTGATGCCATGCGCGAGTTAGGAAGCGCAATCGTCTCCATTACTCTGGTGATGATGGCAGTGTTTATCCCCGTGAGCTTTATCCCGGGAACGTCAGGTGTGTTCTACAAGCAGTTCGGTCTTACGATGGCCATCGCCATTGGACTCTCCGCATTAAACGCCCTGACGCTTAGCCCTGCACTTTGCGCCGTGTTCCTGAAACCTGTGGACAAAGAAAAGGCCAAGAAGCAAACGTTCATCAATCGGTTTCACACAGCCTTCAATACAACATATGAGACACTTTTGGAGAGCTACAAGAAACGCGTTCTGAACATTATTCATCACCCGTACATTACGGTCGGCATCGCTATTGTCGGTATCGCAGTGCTCGTGGTGCTGATGAAGGTCACGCCTACAGGCTTTGTGCCCAACGAGGACACCGGAACCGTAATGGGTACCGTTGACTTGCCCGAGGGAACATCTCAGGACAGGACCGAGGTAGTGCTTGACAAGATTGACAGCCTCATTCAGGCCATTCCAGCCATCAAGAGCCACACACAGATATCTGGTTACAGTTTCCTCGGAGGCCAGGGCTCCAATAACGGGTCGTTTGTCTGCAAACTTAAGGATTGGGATGAACGTTCTCTGAAGGAGAGCTCGGATATTATAGCCGGTACTCTCTACCTGAATGCCAAGAAATACATCAAGGACGCTCAGGTGTTGTTCTTCGGTCCTCCTATGATTCCCGGATATAGTGTTACCAACGGTATTCAGCTTAACCTGCAGGACAAGACCGGAGGCTCAATCGATTCCTTCTACAAGGTAGCACAGGACTTCATTGCACATCTTAATGAAAGGCCAGAGCTTTCGCAGGCCCAGACATCATTCCGTCCCAACTACCCGCAGTACATGATAGATATTGATGCTGCCGAGTGTATGAAGGCAGGCCTGACGCCAAATGACATTCTCACTACGCTGCAAGGATACTACGGTGGTCTCTACGCATCCAACTTCAACCGCTTCGGTAAGCTCTACCGCGTAATGGTACAAGCCGAAAGAAGTGAGCGCACCAACCTTGAGTCTCTCAAGAAAATCAAAGTGCGCAACGGCAGTGAGATGGCGCCCATCACGCAGTTCATCACCCTGCACAAGGTGTACGGTCCGAGCAGTATCAGCCGCTTCAACATGTACACGTCGATTACGGTAAATGCTAATCCTGGTTCGGGATACACGAGCGGTCAGGCCATTAAGGCTGTGGAAGAGGTAGCCAATAAGTACCTACCCACAGGATACTCATACGAGTACTCGGGTCTGACGCGTGAGGAGCAGGCCAATAGCGGCAATACTACGGCTATAATCTTTGCTCTGTGTATCGTGTTTATTTACCTGTTGCTTAGTGCACTGTATGAGAGCTATCTCCTGCCGCTGGCCGTTATCTTATCGGTGCCCTTCGGATTGGCCGGAAGCTTCATTTTCATACAGCTGTTAGGTCTGGCCGGCAACATTCTGCCATTCTTAGGAGCGGCCTCAAATAACATCTACGTGCAGATATCGCTGATCATGCTGATCGGTCTGCTGGCCAAGAACGCTATTCTTATTATCCAGTTTGCTGTAGAGCGAAGGCAAATGGGCATGAGCATCACGTGGGCAGCAGTGCTGGGCGCCGGAGCTCGTCTGCGTCCTATCATCATGACCTCTCTTGCTATGATCGTCGGCCTGATGCCTCTCATGTTCGCCATGGGCGTAGGCGCTAACGGTGACCGCTCTTTGGGCGCCGCAGCCGTCGGAGGTATGCTGATCGGTGTGCTGTGCCAGATATTCATCGTGCCTTCGCTATTCGTAATCTTCGAATATCTGCAGGAGAAGATCAAGCCTATGGTGTGGGACGATATCGACAACAGTGATATTAGCGGAGATATAAAGCAATACACCAAATAATAAAGCATCTATATTATGACCAAGCTTAATATAAAACAACTATATAACAGACGCGTTTGGGGTAATATCTCTCTGGTCGTGCTCGCGGCTTTCTCGCTGAGCAGTTGCCATATCTACTCCAGTTACGAGCGCCCGGAAAATCTTCCCACGACCGGTCTGTATCGCGACACAACAAATCAGGTCGGAGTGCTGGTGAGCGACACCGTAAACTTTGGCAATATGCCCTGGCGGCAGGTGTTCACGGACAGCAATCTGCAGAGTCTTATAGAGAAGGCTCTCGCCAACAACACCGACCTCAAGAATGCCGAGGAGAATATAGAGCAAGCCCAGGCATCTCTCAAAGCCGCCAAGTTGGCCTACCTCCCTTCGCTTCAGCTTAATGCTCAGGGTACGCTCAGCAGTTTTGACGGCGGCAAGGCGGTCAAGACTTACAATGTGCCGGTAGTGGCATCGTGGCAGGCCGATATCTTCGGAAGCATCCGCAACGCCAAAGAGCAGGCCAAGGCCGTCCTTCTGCAGAGCAATGCCTACAAGCAGACCGTGCAGACTCAGATCATTGCCAATGTGGCCAATCTTTACTACACGCTGCTGATGCTCGACGAACAGCTGAGGACGACGAGGGAAACCTCTGAGCTCTGGACCAAGAACGTCGAGGCCATGAAGGCCATGCAGAAGGCCGCCATGACCAATATGGCCGCCGTGGAGCAGAGCGAAGCCAACAGGTTGCAGATTAACGCCACTATCCCGCAGATGGAGCAAAGCATCCGCGAGACAGAAAACTCGCTGTGCGTCATCCTTCACGAGGCCCCGCACACTATCACTCGCTCCACGCTGGCGGCACAGACTCTGCCGGCAAGCATGTCGGCCGGTGTGCCCGTAGCTCTGCTCTCCAACCGCCCCGATGTAAAGGCTGCCGAGTACGCACTGCGCAGCGCATTCTACAACACCAATGCTGCCTACTCCAGCTTCTATCCCAAACTAAATATTACGGGACAGGCCGGCTGGACCAACAGCAACGGCATGATCGTAAACCCCGGTAAAATCCTCACGACTCTTGTCGGCTCGCTCACGCAGCCGCTGTTCGAGCAGGGCAAACTCACAGCCCAGCTGAAGATCGCCCAGTCGAACCAGCGCGTGGCTGAGAACAACTTCACTCAGGCGCTCCTCAATGCCGGACAGGAAGTGAGCAACGCCCTCTACGCTTACAAGTCGGCCAACGAGCAGGCAGCGATCTGCGCTCAGCAGGTCAAAGCACTTGAGGCGGCGCGCGACAAGACCAACGAGCTGTTCAAATACTCTCAGACTACGACTTATCTCGAGAAGCTGACCGCCGAGATGTCGCTGCTCAACGCCAAACTTACCCTAATTAATGACAATTACACCCGCCTTCAGTCGGCCGTAAATCTCTACGCGGCTCTGGGTGGTGGCAGAAACTAACAGAATTAAGCCATGATAGATAAATTAGCGTACGTTCACCCTGATGCAAAAATAGGGAACAATGTAAGAATAATGCCCTTCGCCTTCGTGGGCGAAGACACGGAAATAGGCGATGATTGTATCATAATGCCCTACTCCGCCGTGCTGCCGGGCACTACCCTCGGCAAAGGAAACCGCATACACGGGCACACTCTGCTGGGCGTTGACCCTCAGGACTTCAACTATAAGGGAGCCAAGTCCAGACTCATCATCGGCGACGGTAATGACATCCGGGAAAACGTGGTCATAGCCCGCGGACTGGACGAAAAGACAGCCACAAAGATCGGCAATGCCAATCACATTATGGAGAAGGTGCACATCTGCCATGACGCGGATATACACAATCGCACCGTACTGGGCATCTCTACCATTATTGCTGCCAATACTCTCATCGAGAGCGAAGCCATCCTTACCAATCAGGTCGTTATCATGAATGACTGCCGCATCGGAAGACGGTCGCTTATACTCAGCGGCTGCCGCGTACAGAAGGATGTGCCGCCCTACATTGTGACCAATGAAAACCCTGTGGAATATCACGGCGTCAACACTGTCATCCTGCGTCATTTCAATACGAGCGACCGCATACTGAGGCACATCGCTAACGCCTACCGCATAATCTTCCACGGCGACACGAGTTTGCAGGATGCCATCATGAAGGTGGAAGAGCAGATCCCGCCCAGCGAGGAAATCAACAACATTGTGAAATTCATCAAGGGCTCGAAGCTCGGCATTATCCAGTGTAAGTACTGATCGCTTCCCCTACCAGCGAAAAGCTTACAATAGTCAGAAAATACAAGGTTCGTATGAAAATATGGGCCTTGTATTTTTTTTATGCGCGATGACGAAGGCTTTTGCTTCAAGCCTGCCGCCTAACCATGTTGTTATTGAACAAGAACAAATTCTGATGCGAGCGGAGTAACAGTCTGATGGGATCAGAAAAAATTCTGATGGGAATGGACCGGTTGTCTGATGGGACGAAAATAAATTCTCATGCAGACGAGAATAAATTCTCATACGGATGAAAAATAATTCTCATACGGATGGAAAATAATTCTCATGCGGATGAAAAATAATTTTCATGGGACAAGACGAAGTTCTCGCGGGACGGGAAGAAGTTTTCGCGGGTCGGGAGGAAGTTCTCGCGGTACAAGCCGAAGTTCTCGCGGGACGGGACGAAGTTCTCGCGGGACGGGAGGAAGTTTTCGTGGGACCGGACGTAGTTCTCGCGGGACAAGCCGAAGTTCTCGCGGGACAAGAAAAAATTCTTGTGGGAGAAGAGAAAATTCTACTACGAGATAAAAAAATTTATCTCGTAGTAGACGACTCGTTATCTCGTAGATAAAAAATTTTATCTCGCAGTAGAATTTGTCCGCCTGCGAGAAGCTGTTTTTCAGACGGTTGCAAAGGTAAATATTCTGTCTCTGGCAGGTTGTTTACACCCATCTCCTCCTTCTATGGACATTGCAGAAATAGCGCATGCGACACCTCACGCCGACATCTAGCATTGACATTTTCCCCAAAGGGAGGCTGGCCACAATAACAGCGTTATAGCGCGCGCCGCTAAAGTAGTTGCGCTTAGAGATCTACCTCCGCAATGCCCTGCCTTACTATTTCGGGCTTGGCCGACGTGCAGTCTACGATGGTTGTCATCGTATGAGGTATCTCGCCGCCGTCAATAACAAAATCGACGGTACTACCCCACTTCTCCTCTATCAATTCGGGATTTGTGGCATAAGCGATGTCTTCGCCTTCCTCCAGGGGCAAACTGGAAGTCATAATCGGGAAGCCCAGGCTTTTCACAATACTAACGTCGATGTTGTTGTCCGGCATGCGGACGCCAAGAGTCTTGCGCTTGCGGAACACCTTGGGAAGCAGATTTGACCCCGGAAGGATAAAAGTGACCGGCGCCGGCAATATGCTCTTCATAAGTTTGAACGTCTTGTTGTCAAAGCGGGCGAAGCGGCTTATCTCACTCATGTCATAGCAAATGATAGAGAAGCGGCTTTTCTCGGGATTCTTGATCTTCTTGATGGCGCAGATACGCTCGATAGCGCGATTGTCAGCAGCGCTGCAGCCCAAGGCGTAGCCGGTATCTGTGGGGTAAATCATCACCGCACCCTCTTTCAGAAGGAATGATATGCGTTCCAGCTCCTCCGGATTGTTGACATCAGAATAAAGTTTAATCCTCATAATAGTCTCCTTTCGTTTTGCATGGTGAATACAAGGTTATTTCTCTGCGATTGACGGCAGTTTATTTCAAAGAAATCAGTGTCGGCTTTACGATATGCCATAGTCTGTCCTCCTCAGACCAATCTATCTCGCCCTCTTCGCGTGTCTCAAATCCCGCAGCCTCGGACAGCGTGCACGCGCTTCGGTCTATCCTGACGGCGGCGAGAATGTCGTCGTAGGCACGAATGCGGTCTAAGGAACAGAGTACGTAATTCAGACGCTTGCCATTGCCTCTAGCCTCGAAGGCGCACTTGGGCGTGCGCGTTTTGAGCAGACCGGTGAATACCGAACCGCGATTGAGCTCCAACCAGTATGGCCCGGCAGCTTTCTCTTCAGTTCCGCCTTCGCGTCTATCCTGACCGCCTTTATTCCGCAGAGGCTTGGAAAGTTCGTCAAGCTGAGCCTCAAAGATTCGCATCCGCCTCTCCATGTCCGAGACTCTATTGCGCAGCTCCTCCACTTCGGCCATAGCTTTCCCTCTGGCCTCCTGCTCTGCTTTTAACTGGGAAGCCAGCTTGTCCACCTTCTCTATGTAAGGCTTCAGCAACTTGTCTAACAACGCGAACATGGATTACAGCCCTTTCATCTTGAGGTTGGAGAATATTCTGGCGGAGAGATTGCTGAGCCAGCCCTTCAGCGGATAGAAGAAGGCCGTCTCGCGTATGGTCTCGTTGCGGTCACTGCCGGCCATCTTCGCAATGCATTTGTCGAAATATATCTGAAGGTCGCGCACTGAGTAGTCGGACGCCGTGCGGAGGGAGTCGGACGACACGCCGCACAGATTCTGTATGTCTGTCTCCGCAGCCCACTGCCCGAGAGCCGTCTTGAGAAAGCTGTCCACGGCTGCGACAACGCCATCGCGGTATTCGTCGTTGATGGCGACATATGTCTCAGTGCGGGGAACAAAGGTATCGCTGGCCGTGCGCAAGACATACTCGGCGGGAGCGGCGTCCTGCCCGGGATTATTGTACAGGGACATCAGCCCGCCCTTGCATGTCACGGCTTTGGGACTTTCCGTGCCGTCCATTCCGAGGATATTTATGCGGCCCTGAGCCTTCCGGCCCGTAGCCTGCTCGAATATGTGGGTAATATATTCCCCGGCTCCAGTGACATTGCCGGCGAAGATGATGTTGAGCACATAGGCGCCGTTGCCGCTGAAAGCAATGTGGCCGGGGATGTTGAGATGGAGCGCGCGGAAAATGCGGGCGACGTGATATATGATGGCGGTAAAGAATACGACAAAGACGACCTTGAAATGGCTGTCCATACTCAGGATGTGATCGAAATCACGCTGCGAGAGCTCCAGCACCTGCGTCATGGCGCTCCTGCGCAGGGAGAAGAGGAATGTGGCCATGTTCTCCGGCCGCTTATTCGCTTCGCCATCCATTACGGCGACAGCTTCATTCAGCTTTGCATCGATCAGAGTCTGCCTTATCTTCCCGGCGAAATAATCGATGATGCCGTTGCGATTGTTCTGCTCTGCTATCGTGTCGGAAAACAAGTCGTTCATGGCAAAGCGGAACGAGGTAACCCAATGCGGACGCCTGTCTATGGTAAAGGCGACGTCCGTCGTCCCGCCGCCGATGTCGATGTTAAGCATCTCCGAGAGGTCGGCGCGCGTCGTGTAGTAATATCTTGCCGGAGAGATGCTCTCCAGAAGACTGCGCGGCTCGGATGCTGCGGGAAAATACTTGGCGAACATTTCCTTCCACAATCTTTCAAGCGCAGCGCGGCGCACATCGGGCATGCTGCCCGGGTAGAACCAGACGATGCGCGTGCTCGCAAGATTGCCGCCCCACGTCAGCACGGCTGAGCGTATCATCATCAGCACGCACTCTATATATTTCTGCAGATATATCTCCGACTGCGCGTCGCCCCATTTGATGGCGAAATAATACTTATCATGGGGCAGGTCGCGCCTGCGACCGAAGTAAAGGGGGATGTTGACGTCGCCTAAGGGCATTACTACCCGCTGCCAGGGCGTGTCGCGACCGGCCGACAGGACCGTGGGTGACGGGAACGCGAAATCGGAAGCCGCGCCGGCCATGTTCCTGCGTCCGTAGCCTAAGGCCTCCGGCAGGAAGTCCTTCTCTATTACGGGCTGCTCGTCGAGCAAATCCCACATGACGGTCTTGCCGCCGGCGTCTTTATATTGCGGTACAAATACTTCGCTATAGGGCTTTGCGTCGTAGTCATATGCGAAACTCTGCGGCGTGAAATTGTCCGAACTAGCATATTCTATATGCGTGTAGCTGGTACCGATATCTACGGCGAAAGAGAATTGCCTGTTGGAAGCGGCGGCATGCAGGTTGGGCACGAGCAGTCCTTTGCGCGCTTTTCCATTGGCGTTGACACTGATGCTGATGGCGGTAAACAGCTTCCCATACAGGCCATAGTTCTGCTCCCTTATCAGCTCGGAGGACTTGGAGCGCAGCGACTGGGGAATGTCCGTCAGATGAGTGCTGTCGTTATAGAAGTCAACGGCAAACTCTTTGTCCCTGCTGTCCGTCGAGATGAGGGAGAAGACGTACATCGCCCGGCTTGCATCGCTGAAGCGTACGCACGGCATGAGCATCGCCGTAAAGTCGGCCCCGATGATGGGGTATTCCTTTCCCGTGGCGCAGTTTTCGGAATTATTGCTGTAGACGCGGGTGTACTCCATGTAGCTCACGCGGCCGTTCCCCTTTATCGGCACACGCAACACAGCTTTTACTTTCCCGTCCGGTGTATATTCAAACTCGAAGGCAGGATGGAAATCGTCTACCTTTCCCTTCAGGTCGTCCGCCGAGAAATAGCGGAACCAAAGGGGCTTGATGGGGAGAAGATATGAATACTTTGCTCCGGAAAGCTCTTTCGCATTCTTACCAACACCAGCATACCAATCCCGCGTGTTCATAGTGTGCGGCACCTCTATCAGAGCGTCTTCCAGAAAGTCTGCGGCAACGAGATAAGGCTGCTTCCGTCCGTCAAAAGGCAGAGTCCTGTCCTCTATCTTGCGGTCGTCGTAAGCAGGCGCCTTGTTGACGTTGCCCCACAGAGCCGCCGTATAGCGCATGTCCTCATACCGGTTACCCTGCTCGACCGGCAGGACGAGAGGTTTGATGCCGGAGACTTTGTTGCTCCTGATCTCAAAGTCGCTGCCTACAAACGCGCTGCCCTTCGAGGCCTTAATGCGATAGCCTATCACCTCGACGGCGTCTGTGCGGTCGTCGCCGATGAACACGTCGGCCAGGCTGTCGTCCGCGCCATTGGCATTGAGTATTTTGTTCTTGAGTTCTCTGTCAGAGATATGTCTGATAGTCTCGTTCAGGTAATCGTCTATCTCCGGGAAGAACATGGGGAACTCAGGGACGGATTTCCTGAACACGAACCACGCATATATATATTCGGCATCGCGCTCATAGAGCGGGCGAAAATCGTCGGAAAAGAGATGGTGCGTGCCGAAGACCAGACTGTCCGAGACATAGTCGAGTTTGTTGGCGTTTGAGAAAAAGAGAGTCAGGGGAGACGTGGCACCTATTATGTTCAGCAGCTCGGGGCCATGGACATAATTGAGAATATAGATATTGCGGAGCCGGCTGAAATTGGAAGACTCGGAATCGGAGGCGAGGTATTTGGACAGCACATCGCCCAGGCATCTGTTGCCATAAGGTTCTGCGCTGCTCAGTCGCTCCAATTCCTCCGCAGGCTTCCATCTGATTATCTCTACCTCGCCTTTCAGCTTCGAAATATTGAAAAAGATCTCCCCCACGTCCAGAGTGTCGGACACCATCTTATGATAGATAGTGTCGGCATGCTCACTGTCTTTATTGCGGCATACATATCGGAATGCGTCTCTTACAAGGTCCATCCGGGCCAGAGGCGAGGGAATGGAAGTAATCTCCTTCTTGGCCGTAGCTCCCTCTGGATCGATGATACTGTCACGCGCCGTAGCGTCATAGGGATATCCATTTGTGACGCTCCAATCCTGATAGGTTTCTGTTCCTTCCTTATATATTCTGAAAATCTTGCTCATATTAAAACACTATTTTCTCACGCGTGAGTTTCTCAGTAGCATTGAAGAACATCATCAGAAACCTTGTCTCCAGATTAACGTCCCTTATCCCACTGATATGCCGCGCCGCCCTGTTCAGGCGGTCATAAAAGAAATAATAATCCGACTTGAAACTAAGCGTGCGCTTCTCGCTGCTGTTATCTATGATGTCGAAAGGATGTTTCTCTCCTTCTATATTATGGAAGAGCGAGAGAGAACGCACATTGTCCTTCAGTTCATGTAGCCATTCCTGATACAGCGTCGTGAACTCGCGCAAAGAGCGAATAAACTTAGACTGATAAAAATCCTGCGGTATATGAAGCGTACGATTGGCATTGAATTGCGGAGATGCAAGAAACTCATACCGGCTCCTCAGACATTCGGCCGTAAGTAGCATCCGGGTGAGCGGATGCTCCAGTTCCCCGGCCAGCACTGGGTACAATTTGTCGAACGTCACCTCGCTCAGAATGTCTTTTATGCCAAGCTCCAGACAATTGGTGCCATCGTAGTTGCGGTTGACGAAATCGACGAAAGCTGTAGCCGAAAGGAACTCGATGATGTGCGCCTCGTTCTGCTGGGCCACACCGCCCTCATTATTCTCATATATGTTGGCCAGATCGTCCCCGATAAAGTACAGGGCATTTATCAGATGGGCATTGTAGATGTTCTCCTCATAATAGGCCAGAGCTGCCATCGCCTTGGAGACAAATGTAGAGGAATCAATCTCGCTTTCCTCCGAGCTCCTGACTCTGAAGTACGGGAGTACGGACACGGCTCCGATCTCCGCCTTATTGATCAGCGACCAGTTGGGGAATGTGTTGCCCGTCCTGAGCGTCTTGAGCAGCAATGGGAAACCGCTCGCGCCTGTACCGCCGAAGATAGAACTTATGATAAATATCTTATCCCCTTCCTCAAACGTATTGGCGAAATCAGCAAACTGTCTGGAGTCCGTAATCTGATTGAGCACGACGCTCCCGATATTTGGATTCCCTTTAAAGCCCACCTTCATGGAGCTGCCCAGATTCTTCTGGCTGAACAGCATTTTCACCAGAGCCTGACTCTCGCGACTCATGGAGCTGACGCCCATAAATCTGGAGAATGTGATATCGCTGGTATTGAGAATATCAAGTATGTTGCCGCTGTCCTGCTTTACAATCTCCGGAGCGAAGAAGCCGCCCTGACTGCCACCAGAGATATTCTTCCTGATCTCATTGTATAGCCGTCCGAGCTTTACCGTACGCGTCAAGTCGGCATTTGCCATGTCAGGGTCAATGATAATGGGAACAATCTTTTGCATCTCCAGCTTCATGCCGCATGACAGCATCATAATCATGGAGCGCAGTACACGGCTACCGGTTCCGCCTATGGAAAACACATAACACTTCGCCATCTCTGTATCTTATAAATTCTTTTTGATATGAGGGTAACCAGCGCAGTTGATGCTTCGGCCCTTTATCAGGAATGAGATAATAGTATAGACCACACACGACACTATTGCCACGGCTATTCCGAAGTTCAGAAAGTCGATCATCGATACGTCTACCGGCACAGCTTCGCCCGTTGTAACATTCACCTCCATCATCTCGCCGCGATTGTACATGTAAAGGACATGCGAATAGGAGATGATAAAATTGATCGTAGCATTCACCAGCAGCGACAGGCTCCAGCCTTTCCACGTATTGAGCGCGGGGTGGTCGACTACGTAGTAGAACACCACACCCACCACGAGGCTACAGATTATCATGGCTATGCCTATCTGGCTGTATGCCCTGCCCTCTTCGAAAAGGTAATTGGACAACGGTACGCCGTATGCGAATTGGAATATGCTGAATATATTCCCGAAGACATCGTTCATTATATACTTCTTTTGATTACAAAATTGAATTCGGCGATATCCTCCCCCTCATAGGCTGCGCCTATGCCGTCGAGCAGATACTTTATGCCGGTTGTGGTACGTCCTATGAAGTGCCCGGTATTGTCATTGGCCTGTTTTATCCATATCGGAATCGGAGTACGCCTCACATCAATGGAAATGGACGATGGCTTAATCTGTTGTGGCACACTCAGAGTCAGCACATGCGTGTACGGACTATTAGGATTGTCTATCTTCTCTATATATTCCAGCTTCACGTTCCGGTCCTCGATCTTGTAGGTGGATTTATCCATCAGAGCCTTGTTGTCCATAAAGAGAGAAGACATATCAGAGAGGAGCTTAATTCTGTATGTATTCGAGTTGCGGTCAGGTAGCAGTGTGCAATTTCCCCGCTTATTCTCGTTGCCCTGAACGTTGGTAAAGGTGCGTATCGGTTCATGCGTAGGAGCAAAAGCAACGCTGGTCGTCAGACGGGCGCCCGGTATCCTGGCTATCGACACATTCCTCGTAATGCCCGACACCAGCTGCCAAGGGCCGATCAGCATTATATAAAAGGGACGGTTAACACTAATCTTCTGAGCTCCGTCACTGTTGTAGTAATATCCGTCAAAATGAGACATCATACGATATACTACAAACGACAGAGACTTGCACGACTTGAGCTTATCGCTCACAATGGCCTGCGTCGATATCTGATTGCTGATAAAATAATCACGGGCCGGTCCCTGAGGCAAATCCAGAATGCAGTCGCTCACAAACACCGATACGGTACTGTCGTTGGTGCGCGAGAGAATCATCTTCAATATATTGGACAGATTGGTGTGTGTCCTGTCGCCACCCAACTGTCTGAACTGTCCGACGCTCAGAGTCTCGTTCAGCCGGTCCAGAGGAATATTGTTCTCCAGTATTCTGCTGTTCACAAAATAAAATCGAGTCTTGCCCACATATTTATTAATCTCAGTGATATAGCCGAAGACGGCATCCTTAAACGAAGAGCCGTCGCGCATATAGCCTTCCATGCTCCCCGAGTTCTCGATATACAGATTAACGTTTGCCGCAGGCAAATCGACAGGGTCGGAAAGCTCCCACTCGATCTTGGTCCGATCGCAGGAGCTCAGCACAATACACGAAAAAACAAAGATAAGAACGGTCTTTATCTTTCCATCAAAAAGCATATTATTTCTCGTCTTAGTTTTATTAATTGCAAAATTACTAATAAATCTCATTCTAATGCATTTGCTATGCACCGAAAGACAGTACTTTCTGCTATTTACTAAATTATGCCAAGCAAGGATGTTGCTAAAAGTGAAATTAATTGACAGTCCAGCGATGTGCTTGGCATGGAAGCATTAAGTTGCTTTAGAAATGTTGGTCAAATAGAATGCAAACCTACCTGACCGCTATGACTACCCTGGCAGACTTATAGATACTTATAATATTCATCCAACAGGAAGCTGAATATCTATTTCTTAAATACAATTTTACGCGCGCACGAGAATCGTTTTTATTTCTGTCAGGCAAACATAGTACCCATTCTCTGATCCTTTTATATTATAGATGCGGATAATTAAAAGGCAACGCCCCACAATGGGCAAAACTACAATTGAGATAGTTTTTTCGGTTGCCATGTAGATTATCTATTGTGCTGGAAGATTTTCTGGTGCATACACGAGGTTTCAAAAAAGACGAAATCCATCCGCATGCCCTGCCAGTATATATCTCAAGGCGCCCTCCGACGACTTAGAGCCAAAGTTTACGCCTTCATAAGTGGCTGGTTTTCTGTACCCCACAGAGAGGCGAAATTACATTTGAGAAGAGAGAAATCATCTCAAATGTAGTTTTCCTCAAGTGCCTTGTGAGAATTCTGATATGCGAAAGGGTTTTTGTGGTGTGCATGCACGAAGTTTCACAATAACAGAATATCCATCTGTATGCCGAGTCAATATATATGAGTCGCCTGCCGACGACTTGGAACCGCTTTTACGGCCTCTGCAAATGTGCGAAAATCAGCACTACGCAGATGGGCAAATTCTACTGTGATAAAAATTCCCCTTTTCAAAAAGTTTGTAACTACTCAGATCCCCTATACATGAAATAGGAGCATGAAGCCTTGCACACCATTAATTATACATGGCGAGT
>OMUV01000026.1 GCA_900314335.1 uncultured Prevotellaceae bacterium
TGGGCAACAAGTAAAAATGCAAATAAACAGAATATGGCGTTTCTAACAAAGGAAGAATTCGCTCTTTTCCGGCAATACGGGGATAAGTACGCTCAGGACTTTCCGGAAGCACATGAGAAACTAAGGAATTTGTACGATAAATTGGGGGAAATCTCTTGGGCTCTCAGTTCATACGGATACAAGACTCACATCCGGCGCAATCCGCAAAACCAAGGTCAGAAGTACGAGAAATATCATTGGGCTCAGCTCACTCCCAGCTACAGCCCTGATTCAGAAGGCATCATCTTTTTCGTTATTTCTTTTACAGAGAATGGCTTTGAGATTCATATTGACAGCAATCAGCGGAAAGGTTATTATGCCAACGAAGAGGCAGAATCTTATCAATCCTGGGACGGACTGGATGTGGATCAGGTTTGCAGCATGTCCAAGGATGAGATTGTCGGGTTTGTCAAGGATTACTGTAAAAAGCACAAGTCTGACTATCTGCATTTTGGAAAAGAATTTAATATCGAATCCTGTATAAAGTTGCTGAATATGGAACAATATATAAACCTACTGAGAGCGAATTATAATCTGATACTAACAGGCGCGCCCGGCACCGGCAAGACTTATCTGGCCAAGCAGATTGCGGCTCAGATAATTTTGGACAAAGAATATAATGAAGAAACGTCGTCCGAACAAGATCGGGCCATCATGAAGGAACAATGCGGTTTCGTCCAATTCCATCCCTCATACGACTACACTGATTTCATCGAAGGGCTGCGACCCGTCGACAATGACGCCGGAAATGTCTCGTTCCGTAGAGAAGACGGAGTCTTTATGAGGTTTTGCCGCAAGGCGCTTGATGCATATTATAATGCAGAGGATAAAAGCAACGTCCCTAATTATGTTTTCATAATTGATGAAATCAACCGCGGGGAGCTCTCAAAAATCTTCGGTGAACTGTTCTTCAGCATTGACCCCGGTTACAGAGGTGAGGCAGGTAAGGTTAAGACGCAATACTGCAATTTGTGGAAAGAGAAGGACAGCTTCGGTGGCTCGGACGCATTCTTCATCCCTAAGAATGTATATATCATCGGCACCATGAACGACATTGACCGTAGCGTGGAGAGCATGGACTTTGCGATGCGCCGCAGATTTGCATTCAAGGAAATCCTTGCATCCGATACTATGGAGATGATTAAAAGCAATAATACACTTGCAGAGTATTATCAGCAGATAGAGGAGCGTATGGAAAACCTGAACCGCTGCATCCTCACAATTCAGGGTTTTTCTACTGCTTATCAAATAGGTGCCGCTTATTTTCTTAAATTAAACAACTATTTGGTTGAGGGCAAACCGGAAGACGACTCCTGGAAGGAACTTTGGAGTAATCATTTGCAGGGACTTCTCTTTGAATACCTCCGAGGACTGCCAAATGCTGACGAAGAGCTCCACAAGCTACACCGCGCTTATCTCCTGGAAGATAAATATAAAATAGAAGAGGGAAAAGTTGTAAAGGATGAATAGGCCCGTCCATCTTATAGACAACAATTCCCAAGGAACGCCCGTTCCGACGGAGTCTATTAAGGATGTCGTGCAGATATCAAATATAGGACGTTTGCACGATGCGCCGGAACTTTTGGTATTCCCACATTCTTTCTCTGAACTGCAAGACGACATCGGCGACCTTTCGATACTCACCCTGCGCGAAGCTCAATATGCAGACGGCGTCTGTGTGTCTGTAAAAGCATGCACGGGAAATCTGATGGGATTTGTCGGCCTTAACGAGACATCTGTCAGCATCCATTCACGATTCACCCACAAAAAGGAGAATGGCGAGGTCGATCCTTCTTCGCCGGACTACCTCCTTTATTATATGCTTCAGAAGGTATTCTCTTTCAACGTGTTTTCCCTGGAACATGCATCAAGCAGAGATGATAAGGTCCTTGACTTTCTGTTGTTCCTGTTCCCCTACATGTTGAAGAAAGCCATGTCTCAGGGGCTATACAAGGAATACAAGAGATACCAGCACGACGATGACAGAGTGAAGGGGGCTATTGATGTCAATAGGTTCATTCGTAGGGATATCCCTTTCAGAGGCAATATCAGTTATACTACCGGAGAGTACAGCTACGACAATACTGTTACACAGCTCATCCGGCATACAATAGAGTATATCAAGCATCATCCCTTCGGGAATGCTGTTCTCAATAACGATTCCGAAACCACAGAGTATGTTCGTCAGATAGTGGAGGCCACACCTTCTTATAGTATGAGGGAACGCCTGCGTGTTCTGAATGCTAATCGTCGCCCTAAGATACATCCCTATTTCACGAAATACAGGGAGCTTCAGCTGCTGTGCGTGCATATTCTGAGGCATGAGTCCCTGAAGTACGGGGCAGAAAAGGATAGGATTCATGGCGTTCTCTTTGACGGGGCTTGGCTATGGGAAGAGTATTTGAATACCATAGTGAAGAACATGGGATTCAAACACCCTAGAAACAAACTACAATTAGGAGGATTCCGAATGTTTAAGGCACAGAATGAAGACGAACAGATAAGCAGGAACAGTAGAAAACTCTATCCGGACTTCTATAAAGACAACTTCATCCTTGATGCCAAGTACAAACATTTGAATCGTGGAATAGGCAGAGAAGACCTCTATCAGGTGGTGACGTATATGTATTGCAGCACCGCCGGCAATGGTGGATATGTATATCCGGATGAAGGTGCGAACGCCTACAGTAGGTTTCAGCTGAATGGCTATCAAGGATACATTCACTTGTTTCCGGTGACAGTACCTCAGAACAGTAAGAACCTAAACGATTTTATACAAGCAATGAAACATTCGGAAAACAAATTGAAAGGCCTAATACAGGATGTGAAATAGGGTCATAGCACCGCGTTCAGTATGCCCATCTGCTAGTCGTCTCAGCCCGCTCGCTCACCAATCACGTGGAGGCTATCGGGCATAAGTCGTCCCTGGGAATAATCCACGAGCGCATCGCCGCGGTGGCCCTGCGACAGATATTGTACTCCAACCGCTGGATGAAATATTCACATGGGAAAAGCCTCAAACAGACACACAGCGCGACCCTCCGCCATCGATACTCATCACTCCCGGAAGCCGCTCGTTAAAATGGGCCGCCGGCGAGAAACACTGATGCTCTACCGCCGAGACTAAGTATGCGGCACAAGCGAGTACCTCTCTGATGCTTATTTGCCGACTGCCGTCGCGCCTAAGCCGCAATGCGCTGAGCCGCACGCGGCGTTCGACCGCCTACTTAGGCGCCTGCCAGAAATAAGCGTCGTCCGAAGTGCGATATCTCTGATATACGGCCCTGGAGGTAAAGCCGGAGGGCACAAGGTCCACGTACTCGCTGCCCGTAGCGCGGTACGGCGACTCTACATTGAAGGTGCTGTTGACCGGACACTCCAACCAGTAGAGATTCTTGGCCATATAAGACTCTAGGTATCCCTCCTTGCTTTGCTTTGACTTGTGATTCCAGTTGGCATCCTCGTTGAGCACCAGAGGCAGGCCCTTGATAAGCCGTTCCCTCACCTCCTGAATGCTGAGATAGTTCCCCTTATCATCCTGCACATAGGCGTCAAACGTCGGGTCCATCCACAGCCATTTGCCCTTGTCGCGCGACCACACGGAGACTATCACGTGGCAATCGTTGTCGTTCGGGTCAGCCGGCAGGCAGGTGATGTAGCGCGCGGGCATACCCAATGCGAGATACATCTCCGAGAGCATGATGGCCAGGCAACGGCAGTTGATGCCCCGTTTGTTCACCTTGGCATAATTGTACATGTCTATCGCATCTTTCTCACAAAACGGGTTGAACCCGCCGTCGTGGCTCACCTCGTTGTGAACGAAGTGCAGCACGTTGAGCATGCGGGAAATCTCATCACCGTGGCCTGCCACAGAGTCCAGATTGAAATACTCCTTGACGGCCTGCAGGGAGCGATTGTCCGCCTGGGCATAGGTAAACGTCGGGAGTGTGTCTGCCCGGCCTCGTTGATAGGGCGCGGCGGCTTTCAGTATCTCCAGCTTGTCATACTTCTTTATGCTGTTGAGCAGCGAGCGAAACTTTTTATCTGGTCTTATGTTGTCCAGGTCCTTGTCGACCAAGACATGTCTGTAGTCATTGTAGCCTACTGCAACGGCCTTGGCAAAGGCATCGACGGCGAGCTTGCTCTTACCGCTGAGCGAGTAGGAGCAGGCCAGGTTGTAGTAGGTGTTATTCAACGCATACTTCAGCATAAAGGCCATTTCCTTATTATTATTTTCCAGGCTCTCCTTATTCTCAGATTGGTATTTCTCTATCATCCGCTCCGTCTCATTGAGCTTTGCGATGGTGGTCGTATAGTCCTTGGCGTCGTATGCTTTTTTGTACTCATCGTTGAGTCGCTGCAAATCTTGCCTTAGAGCGTTAAACTCTTTGCTCTGAGCAATAGCGGGCGCGGAGAGGAGCATTAGAAATGCAGTAATGATAAAGAATCTTAGGGCTTTCATAAGCGAAATATAATATGAATAAGATATTTTCCGATTACACTTTTATAGAATGAGGGCAGGGATTTTCTCCCGCGCACCATCCGGCGTTATTATTGCAAATGTACAGAACTTTCATCAAAAATACATTATAACATGTGCCTTTCTTTTGTATTTCAGACTAAGGGGAAATAAATCGGTCGGGAGAGAGCGCCTCTGTCGCGCGAAGCCACTATCTTTGCATATATGAACGACGACGCGCTCCGATATATAGAGGCTCTGGAGTCCTGCCCCCTGTTTCGCGACATGGAGGCCTCTGCCATCGGCGACATCCTCGCGGGCTTCCCCTACCGGATGACCGAATACAAGCGGGGCGACCTCCTCGCCATCGCGGGCACGCCCTGCCGCTACGCCGACATCGTGGTGGAGGGGACACTGGCCTGCCGTATGTCATCGCCTGCTGGCAAGGAGGTCGAGATGAGCCGCCTCGGCCCGGGCCGCATGATAGCGCCGGCCTTCATCTTCGCCACGCGCGCCGGCATGCCCGTGACGGTACAGGCCGCGATGCCCACCATCGTACTGAGGTGGCAGAAGGACATATTCCGCCGACTCCTCTACGGCAACCCGCGCGTGCTGGCCAACTTTATAACGCTGCTCTCCGACACCAACGCCTTTCTGACACACAAGCTCAACATGCTCTCCCTGATGACCGTGAGAGAGAAGGTCATAAGCCTCATCATGCAGCGTGCCCGCGAGCAGCAGTCACGCCGCATCGTCCTCTACCGCAGCCGTCAGGAGATAGCTGACAGTATGGGCATACAGCGCTTCTCGCTGATGCGCGTGCTCGCCGACCTCGAGAAGGAGGGCGCCATCAGGGTAGACGGCCGCAACATAGATATCGTAGACAGCAGCCGGCTGAGATAAGACTTTAATGCTTTTTAATACTGACCCGTCACATTTGTGACCGGTCGGGATTTTCTACTGTGCCTACCTTTGCACCGCAATCAGAACAAAGGAATAATCATATGACAGACAACAGTAGATACAGCTTTGGCGAGTGGCCCATGGACCTGCTCATCGATTATGTGCTCAAGGTGCACCACCGCGCAGTGAGGGAGAAAGGCCCAGGCACGCTGGCCCTGATACGCAAGGTAAAGTCCCAGAATCCCGCGCTCGGCGAGATGGAGATGCTCTTTGAGCAGTCGCTCTCCGACCTCGACATCCATCTCATGAAGGAGGAGCAGGTGCTCTTCCCCTACATCCTCGACCTCTTCGACGCCTCCCGCAACGGCAGCCCCATCGGGCCGATGCACTGCGGCACAGTGCGCAATCCCATCAGCGTGATGATGTCCGACCACGACGGCGAACTGGAGCGCCACGAGCGCATCGCCGCCCTGCTCCACGGTTACACCGCGCCCGCAGGAGCCTCGGCCGACTATCAGGAGATGGTCCGCCAGCTCCACGCATTCAGCGAGGCGCTCGGCGAGCACACCCACGTGGAGAACGATCACATCTTCCCCATGGCCATTGCCCTCGAGGCAAGTCTGGTAAAGTAATCATAGGAGAATTCATTTTAATAACGACTAACAGGATACATAATAAGAATCAACGATGAACATGTTTTGCTTTCAATGTCAGGAGACCGCCAAGGGCACAGGCTGCACCGTGCGCGGCGTATGTGGTAAGCGTCCGGAGACAAGCCGCTGGATGGACCTGCTGCTCAGTGTGACCCGCGGCGTGGGCACCATCTATCACGCCCTTCTCGAGGCCGGCTACGCCAACGACCCCGCGGTGGACGACTTTATCGTGGACGCGCTCTTTGCCACCATCACCAATGCCAACTTTGACGACAGCGCGCTGCTGCAGAAGGTGGACGCCGGCATCGCCGTCAAGCGACAGCTGCTGGAGACCGCATCGCGCAGAGGCGTGAGTCTGCCCGACTATCACGAAGTGGCCTGGGGCGGAGAGAAGAGTGACTATGAGGCCGAGGGCGACCGCGAGACGGTGCTGCGCAACAGCGACGCCGACATCCGCTCGCTCAAGGAGACCATCACGCTCGGGCTCAAGGGCATGGCCGCCTACTACGAGCACGCCGCCCGCCTCGGTCAGCGCGACGCCTCCATCACCACATTCATGGCCCGCGCCCTCGCCGGCATCAGCGATCCCGAAGCCGGCAGCGACACACTGCTGCCGCTACTCCTCGAGACAGGCAAACAGGGCGTCAGCGTGATGGCTCTGCTCGACAAGGCCAACACCACGGCCTACGGTAAACCGGAGATCACCCGCGTGAACATCGGCACAGGCAAGCGTCCGGGCATACTCATCAGCGGCCACGACCTCCACGACATAGCCGACCTGCTGGAGCAGACCGAGGGCACCGGCATCGACGTCTACACCCACGGCGAGATGCTCCCCGCCCACTACTATCCCGAGCTCAAGAAGTATAAGCACCTCGTGGGCAACTACGGCAACGCCTGGTGGAAGCAGAAGGAGGAGTTCGCCCACTTCAACGGCCCCATCATCTTCACCACCAACTGCATCGTGCCCCCGACGCCGACGGCCAACTATGCCGGGCGCGTCTTCACGGCCAATTCGACCGGTTACCCCGGCTGGAAGCACATCGCCACACGTCCCGACGGCCACAAGGACTTCTCCGAGGTCATCGAGATGGCGCGCCACTGCCAGGCTCCCGAGGAGATAGAGCACGGCGAGATCATCGGCGGCTTCGCCCACGACCAGGTATTCGCCCTGGCCGACAAGATAGTGGAAGCCGTGAAGAGCGGCGCCATCCGCAAGTTTGTCGTCATGGGCGGCTGCGACGGCCGCATGAAGAGCCGCAACTACTATGCCGACTTCGCCAAGGCCCTGCCGAAGGATGTGGTCATCCTCACCTCCGGCTGCGCCAAATACAAATACAACAAGCTCCAGCTCGGCGAGATAGGCTGCATACCGAGAGTGCTCGACGCAGGACAGTGCAACGACAGCTACTCGTGGGCCGTGGTGGCGCTCAAGCTGAAGGAGATCTTCGGCGCCGCAGACATCAACGACCTGCCCATCGTCTTCAACCTCGCATGGTATGAGCAGAAGGCCGTCATCGTGCTTCTTGCCCTGCTGAGCCTCGGCATCAGGAACATCCACATCGGCCCCACGCTGCCTGCGTTTGTCTCCCCGGGCGTGCTCAAGGTGCTGCAGGACAACTTCTCGCTCGGCACCATCTCCACCGTGGAGGACGACATCCGCACGATGATAGGCTAAAGCCGCACGCCGGAGGGGCGCAGCGTTTCCCTTACGAATGATAATAATGTTATTAATAATGAATTAGACCGGAGAAAGGCCGTCCCGGGACAATCGGCGGCGA
>OMUV01000158.1 GCA_900314335.1 uncultured Prevotellaceae bacterium
CGAAGTTATTCGGGATGCAAGCGACTCACGATAGACAGAGAGGCGTACAGCTCATCATACCATTATATTTCTTTCGCGGTGGCGAAGCGAGCGGCACTGCTGCGGCCAAGAGCGAGCCAGGAAAATCTAATGAGTGACTAAGCGACGTAAAGTTAGTATCGCGCGATACGCCTCGCACTTGCTCGTGCGGCGGAGGGCCGCTGAGGCAGCGGCCCTCCCAGCTAACTTCGCGCAAAGTATTGGCCACGTCTCGTATTCCCAGCTAACTTCGCCCAAAGCCTTGGCCGCGTCTCGTGTTCCCTGTCTGGTTTCGCGCAAAACGATACAAGCTTTCCACATATATATGTCCTCAATCCCCTGCTCCGCCGATATAACTTCGCTATCCGAAACGACCACCCTTTTCCCCATTATTTGAAAAGGCATTCCCTACACTTCAAAAAAACCTTCCGCATACTCCGAAAACTACATTTGAGATGAGGAAAAACATGTTTGAGATGTTTTCCCTCATCTCAAACATAATTTTGGCCCTCTGCGGAACACTGATTTTCATATAGTTACAAAGGGCCAAAAACCGCCCTTTTGGGGCGCTGCGAATGCGTGCGAGGAGATGGCTGTGCGCGGCAAAATAGCGGGGAAGCCGCTGTAGCGCAGTCCGGGCGCGAGCCAGGAAATCTAATGTACGGCTAAGCGACGGGGAATTCGTATCGCGCATTTCTTCGCGCTGTTACTTTAGCGACAGACGGCCGCGCTGCAGACGGGCCGCGCAACTAAAGCGTCCCAAATGTATATCGCTCTTTTCGTTCTCCCAACTAACTTCGCCCAAAGCCTTATCGCGCTTTTCGCCGCGCACCTTCTTATGCGGCAGGCGGCCGCTGAGGGCAGCGGCCCTCCCAGTTATTTCTCGCGCAATGTCTTGGCGAACTTTTCGCACTCCCATTTAACTTCGCGCAATGTCTTTTCGCTCATCTCTTGGCTGCTTTGCCCACGCGGCGGGCGGCCGCAGAGGAGGCCTTATTAATATGCATGCGGAATCTTATAAATGCTCAGACTGCTGGGTAATTGTACGAAATCCGCTAAAATAAGCGCGGCGAATTTGGCAATAAGACCAACGGCCTTTGTAACAAGCGCGGCGAATTTGTCAATAAGTTCAAAGGCCCCGGTAACAGGCGCGGCGAATTGGGCACTTAACTTGCCGGCAAAAATAACGAACGGGGAATGTTAAAGAATAGTCGCGGCGGGCGCTACGGAGCGGGCGGGCGACGGCGGGCGGGGTCAGTTGATTCTCACGGCCTTGACAATGCCTTTTATACCGAGCAGAGCCGAGCAGATGTTCTTGACGTCGACGGTGTCGTGGAGGTTGATGGTGATCTTGCTCTCGAAGATGCCCGCATCGGTGGTTACATTGAGGCTCTTGATGTCGAGGTCGAGCTTCTTGTAGATGACCTCGCTGATGGCCATGAGTATGCCCTGCACATCGATGCCCTTGACGTAGATGGTGGCCGGGTAGACGTTGATGTGGTGCATCTGCCATTCGACGGCCACGACGCGGTTGCCGTAGTTGCTCTTGAGCTTCTCGGCGATGGGGCAGTCGCGGCGGTGGATGATAAACTCGTTGGAGGGGTCGATGTAGCCCATCGCGTCATCGCCGGGGATGGGGTGGCAGCAGTCGGCTATCTTGCAGAGCTTGATGCTGTCCTCGTTGAGGATGAACGTCTTCTTGCGGTCGATGCCCTCGACGAACATCTTCTTGATGTCGGTGTCATCGGTTTCCTTGGTCTTGTTGCCGATGAAGGGGATAAACTTTTTCCAGGAGGAGACCTTCTTCTGGCGGCCCTGAATGAAGGCGGCGTCGGCATCGGTAAGGGTGATGCTCTTCTCGCCGATGGCCAGCAGCAGACCGTCGCGCGAGGGTATCTCGTGGAAGCGGCAGAGCTTGTCGACCACGGCGCTGCTCATCTCGATCTCTTTCTCCTGAAGAAAATGCCGGAGTATCTCCTCGCCCTGGGCGCGCTTCTCGCGCTCGTCGCGGCGGAGCAGTGCACGAATCTTGCTCTTGGCCTTGGCAGTGTTGGCGTACTGGATCCAGTCGGGCTGCACGTGCTGCGAGCGGGATGTGAGGATCTCCACTTGGTCGCCCGACTGCAGTTTGTGGCTCAGGGGCACGAGCTTGTGGTTCACCTTGGCGCCGATGCAGTGGCTGCCGAGGAAGGAGTGGATGGAGAATGCGAAGTCGAGGGCTGTGGAGCCGGCGGGCATGGTCTTGATCTCGCCCTTGGGGGTGAAGATGAGTATCTCGTTGGCAAAGAGATTGAGCTTGATGGTGTCGAGGAAATCGAGGGTATCGGGCTGCGGGTCGTCGAGGATCTCCTTGATGGTGTGAAGCCACTTGGAGAGCTCGTCATCGCTGTAATCGGTGCCAGGCGACTTGTACTTCCAGTGGGCGGCCACGCCCTGCTCGTCGATATCGTCCATGCGCTTGGAGCGTATCTGCACTTCGATCCACTCACCCCTGTTGCTCATGAGCGTCACATGGAGCGCCTGATAGCCGTTGGCCTTGGGGTGGGAGATCCAGTCGCGCAGGCGGTCGGGCTGCGGCTTGTAGATGCGGCAGAGAGCGACATAGATGTTAAAGCATTCGTTGACCTCCTCTTCGGGACTGCTGGGCTCGAACACGATACGGATGGCCAGGATGTCGTATATCTCCTCGAAGGTGATATGCTTGTTCTGCATCTTCTGCCATATAGAATAAGGCGTCTTGACGCGGGCCAGGATGTGATACTTGAGCTTGGTCTTGTCGAGCTCCTGACGGATGGGGGCGGTGAACTCGTCGAAGATGGTCTGGCGCTCGGCCTGTGTGCCGGCGAGCTTGGCCTTGATCTCCTCGTACTCCTGCGGATGCTCGTAGTGGAAGCTCAGGTCCTCGAGCTCGTTCTTGATCTTGTTGAGGCCGAGGCGGTCGGCCAGCGGCGCATAGATGTAGAGCGTCTCGCCGGCGATCTTGTACTGCTTGCTGGGGAGCATGGAGCTGAGGGTGCGCATGTTGTGCAGGCGGTCGGCGATCTTGATGAGGATGACACGGATATCGTCGCTCATCGTGAGCAGGAGCTTCTTGAATGTCTCGGCCTGGAGCGACGCTCTCTCGCCGAAGATGCCGCCGCTGATCTTGGTGAGGCCCTCCACGATGTTGGCCACCTTGGGGCCGAAGAGGTTGGCGATGTCCTCGTTGGTATAGTCGGTGTCCTCCTCCACGTCGTGCAGCAGGGCGGCGCATATGGAGGTGGAGCCGAGGCCTATCTCCTCGCACACTATCTGCGCCACGGCGATGGGGTGCATGATATACGGTTCACCCGAGAGCCTTCTCACACCGCTGTGGGCCTTCTTGGCAAAGTTGAAGGCCTTGGTGATTACCTCGACCTTCTTGCGATGGTTGGAGGCGAGGTAAGTGTCGAGCAGGTGCCGGAAAGCGGCGTTGATCATCTGCTCGTCCTTTACGGGATCGGGAGTTTCGTTGTTCACGTTGCGGATGGTTTATTTGACACGCAGTTTCTTGCCGGCGCGGATGCTCGAGCCGCTGATTTTGTTGAGCTTTTTGAGCTTGGCGACGGTGGTATGATGTTTCTCAGCTATCTCGGAGAGGGTCTGGCCGCTCTGGATGGTGACGCTCCTTGAGGAGCGGGAACGGCTGCGGCGGGAGCGGCTGCGGCGCGACGAAGAGCGGCGCGACGAGTAGCTGCGGCGCGATGTAATGGTCGGCTCCTGGCTCTGCTCGTCGACCTCGACGGTCTTGCGCTTGGCCGTTGCGTCGCCGGCGGCTATGCTGTAGATCGAGTCGCCCAGGTCGATAAACTTGAGGGCGGCCTCGGAGGGGAGGCGGAGCACGCATTCGCCGGAGCTGCCGGGCACAAGGTCGGTCTTATACTGCGGATTGAGCGCATGGAGCCGGGCCTCGGGGACATTGCAAAGCGTGGCGACCTGCTGGAGGCTGAGATCGCGCACCACGGTAATGGTATCGCTGACCTCGGGCAGGCGGGCGCGCATCGGGCAGATGTTGTGCTCGCAGTAGTAATTCATGACGTAGTTGGCAGCTATGAAAGCGGGAACATAGCCGCGCGTCTCCTTGGGCAGGTAAGGGTAGATCTTCCAGTAGTCGCGCTCTCCGCCGGCGCGGTGTATGGCCTTGTTGATCTGCGTAGGCCCGCAGTTGTAGGCGGCGATGACCAGATTCCAGTCACCATAGAGCTTGTAGAGATCGCTCAGATATTCGGCAGCGGCGAGAGTGGCCTTAATGGGGTCGCGGCGCTCGTCGACGAGGCTGTTGACGGTCAGATTGTAGCGTTTGCCGGTCTTGAGCATAAACTGCCAGAGGCCCACGGCTCCCTTGCGGCTTGTGGCCATCGGGTCGAGGGCGCTCTCGATGATGGGCAGGTACTTGAGCTCGAGGGGCAGGTTGTAGAGCGAGAGGGCCTCCTCGAATATCGGCATGTAGAAGTTTGCCGCGCCCAGCATATAGCTCACGGAGTGGCGCAGGCGGCCGGTATACTGGTCGATGAGCTTGCGCACGACGGTGTTGTAGGGCATCTCCATGACGCACGGCATGCGCGAGAGACGGTCGATGAATATACTGTCGGGAAAGACGGGATTGACGTCCTGGTTGCGGCAGTCGGTGTCCGTCAGGAGGTACTGCTCCGCGTTCCACTGCCTCAGCAGTGTGTCGATATCGAGCCCCATGGCCTCGGGGAGCTCTATCTCCTCGTCGTGGCCGATGCTGTCGTCGTGTACGGTAATATCGTTTTGTGCGCTCACCGTAGAGAGCGAGAGCATCATAAGGGAAGTTATTATCAGTTTCTTCATAATCACACTTTAGAAGTTGAAGCCGCATCCTATGCCCACTGCTGAGGACGGGCGCTGCTGGTGAACTGTAATCACCGTGGGATTGACATTAAGGCTCAGGTCCTTGGAGATATCAAAGACCGAGAGCTGGGCGTCGACATACGCATCTATGACCGAGAGGATATAGACACCGACAAACGAGAACGCCGCATAGTCGCGCCAGCGGCGGTAACGGTCCTTCTTGTTTTTGAACACGGTCTGAAACCGCTCCTCCTGGCCTGTGATGTCATAGCCCGGCGGGAGCATGTCCTTGTAGCTGGCCGTGCGAGGGTCATCGTCCATGATGTCTATGTAGGCCTGGGCGTAGTCCTTGTACATCTGCTGATTCCACATCAGGGCGTAGGTACAGCCCAGAAAGCCGCCGTAGAAGATGGGGAGCTTCCAGTATTTGCGGTTGTATATCTGTCCGGCGCCCGGGATGACAAGAGCCAACCACAGGGCGCGCTTGGGATCGGGAATAAACTTGCCCCGGGGCTTGCGGACGCCTTTGGCGCTGCGCATGACGGAGTCGACGGCGGAGACAACCCTGGCCGAGTCGGCCATGACGGCTGCGAAGACATCCTTAACGTCCTTTTTCGCCGTATCGGCCTTCGCCGTGGGGAGAACAGCAGGCTTCACGGTGTCAGCGGCGGAGACATCCACCACCGCCCCGCGGGCTTCTGCGCCCGGCAGCATTGTCAGGAGCAGCAGCGGCACGACGATCCGCGCCACCCATGCTCCCGCAGCGCTCAGACGGCCACAGCGGACTATATGCTCCCCACTCCTCACCTGGCCTTGTCTATGAGGGCTATTATACGATCCATCTCCTCCTGACCGCGAAAGGGAATGGTAATCTTCCCCTTGCCCTGAGGAGAGCAGGTAATCTTGACTTTGGCGCCGAGGTGCTCGGAGAGCTTCTTCTGCATCTCGCCGTAGATCTGCACATTGGCTTTGTCGCGACGGGCGCGGATACGCTTGCCGGCGTTGTTGACATCCTCGCCGCTGTTGAGGCTGTTGACCATCTCCTCCACGGCGCGCACAGAGAGGCCGCGGCTCTTGATCTCCTCGAACACACGCAGCTGCAGCGCAGCGCTCTGCAGGCCCAGCAGGGCACGGGCGTGGCCCTGGTCGATCTCCTTGTTCTTGAGCGCCATCTGCACCTGTGCGGGCAGTTTGAGCAGGCGGAGATAATTGGCCACGGTGGCGCGTTTCTTGCCGACCTTCTCGGAGAGCTCTTCCTGCTTGAGGCCGTAGCGCTCTATAAGGCCCTGGTAGGCCAATGCTATCTCGATGGGGTTGAGGTCCTCGCGCTGTATGTTCTCCACGAGAGCCATCTGCATGGTCTTCTCGTCGTCGGCGGTGCGTATGTATGCGGGCACGGACTCGAGCCCTGCCCTCTTGGCCGCACGCCAGCGCCGCTCACCCGCTATGATCTGATAGGTGCCGTCGCCCATGTTGCGCAGGGTAATGGGCTGCACTATGCCGAGCTCCCTGATCGAGTCGGCCAGCTCATCGATCGCGCTGTCGCTGAAATCGCGGCGCGGCTGATTGGGGTTGGGCGCTATGCGGTTGATGTCTATCTCTCCGATGGACGAACTGCCCGATGTCTTTACCTCATCGGTCGAGATGAGGGCATCCAGGCCGCGCCCCAGTGCTGAGTATTTCTTTTTTACTGCCATCTTGTGATAAATAAAACGGACGCCCCCTCTGCTTACTTCTTAGCTCCGGCGTCCTTACCTTCGCGTGAGAGCACCTCACGTGCCAGCTCCACATATCCGCGCGCACCTGTCGATGCGGGGTCGTACAGAATGGCGGGCACACCGTGCGAGGGCGCCTCGCTCAGCTTTACATTGCGCTGTATGACGGTCTTGAACACCAGTTCCTGGAAGTGGCGCCGCATCTCGTCGTAGATCTGGTTGGCCAGACGGAGGCGCGAGTCGTACATGGTCAGCAGGAAGCCTTCTATCTCGAGGTTCGGGTTGAGCTTCGATTTGACAATCCGGATGGTGTTAAGCAGTTTGCTGATACCCTCGAGCGCGAAGTACTCGCACTGCACCGGGATGATCACGCTGTCGGCGGCCACGAGCGAATTGACCGTGATGAGGCCCAGGGAAGGGCTGCAATCGATGAGGATAAAGTCGTACTCCTTGCGCATCGGGTCGAGCAGGTTTTTCATCACCCGTTCGCGGTCCTGAAATCCTATCATCTCCACCTCTGCGCCCACGAGGTCAATGTGCGAGGGCACGATGTCGAGCCCGTCGACGTCGGTGGTGAATATGGCTTCATGTATATCCTTTCCCTCCACGATACACTCGTAGATGGAGCAGTCCACCTTGCGGATATCAACACCGAGACCGGAAGAGGCATTGGCCTGCGGGTCGGCGTCGACCAGCAGAACGGACTTTTTGAGCGTAGCGAGCGAGGCGGCCAGATTCATGGCCGTAGTGGTCTTGCCTACTCCGCCCTTCTGATTTGCTATTGCTATTATCTTTCCCATAATCTTCTCTTGAGGCTATGGCCTACCGAACATGCAAAAATAATAATTTTATCCCATTCCCCATCGCTCCCTATTGCTAATAATATAAAAAGGCGTCCCTGCGCGCAGCCTTTGCGCCGTGGGCAGAATGCCTCAGTCAGGGAATGTTAGCCCCGGGGCTCGCGCGACGCGCACGCGCGCCTGTTTATAATAAATGCATAAAATTCCCCGCCGCTGCCCTGCCGCCGCCCCGGAAATGAATATATGCACTCCGGGATACATATTATTCACGCGCCACGGGGGCAGAAATCGCTTTTCATAAATGCATGAAAATCAGCGCTCCTGGAAGGGTAAAACTACATTTGAGACGTTTTGAAATATCTCAAATGTAGTTTTCCTCATGTCCTATGTGAGTATCCCGTTTTGCGGGAGGTTTTTTCCAGTGTGCGGAATGAGGCATTCCCCAGAGTGAATATTCATCGTTTATTAGCTTTTTATGCATTTCCGCAAGGTGGAAGGCGCCCTCGTGAAGCCGGTTTTGCCCCTTTTGCAATATATTGAAAATCAATACTCCCGAAAGGGCAAA
>OMUV01000041.1 GCA_900314335.1 uncultured Prevotellaceae bacterium
TTGAAGCTTGTGCGATTACGTGCAAGTGGTTGCAACGTCTTAATCGTATCATACTTGAATTTAATCGCAGCAGTTGAATTATTGAGCCTTGCAATATATCTCTTCTTTTATGAAAGCGATATTCGTGCTTAAATTTGGGCTCGGAAAAGCAATTATTTCGATGTTAATTGCTATTTTTGCAGGACTATCAAACTATTTAAAGAGACGACTATGAAGAAGTACATTTGCAAAGTATGCGGATACGTTTACGATCCCGAAGTAGGTGATCCTGATAATGGCGTTCAGCCGGGAACTGCATTCGAAGATATACCTGATGATTGGGTGTGCCCTCTTTGCGGCGTAGGAAAGGAAGACTTTGAACCGAAGGAAGACTAAAACATCGGCATGCATTAACACAGCTGTTTTGACAGAAACATTATCCGGGGCAGAATAGTAATGGCATTTCAAATGGAGTGCGATTATATTCTGCCTTAATGTTTATCTATGTGAGTAGATAAAGCGGACTTTACATTTTGTGTGCTTCCAAAATTTTAAAATAGCTAATTTAGTAGCAATAAAAGCCCGAAAGTGTTTTTATTTTCTAAATTCGCGGAGATTAAAAATATGTAATCATATTTCTGTATGATAAGCAAGACGATAAAATTGCGCAAAGGATTGGACATTCCCATACAAGGAGTGGCTATCGATGAAATCCATGACGTGAGAGACAAGGTTGCGGAAGTGGCTGTTTGTCCTCCCGATTTTTGCGGGTTTATACCGAGAGTAGTTGTCGCTGCAGGAGACAGTGTGAAGGTAGGGTCTCCGTTGTTTACAGACAAGCGCAACAGTAGTCAGGTGATATGCTCGCCTGTAAGCGGTAAGGTCAAATCGGTCAACCGTGGCGAGAGACGCAAACTGGAGAGCGTTGTCATCGTGAATGATGGCGAGTATTCTTCGCTCGACTTCGGCATTACTGATCTGGACAAGGCCGACGCCGCCAAGGTGGTAGAGCTGATCAACGCGGCGGGTATCACACCCTATATCAGTCAGCGTCCGTATGATATCGTGCCCGACACAAGCACCATGCCCCGTGACATTTTCATCTCCATGTTCAGCCTCATGCCTCTGGCTTCTGATGTCAGCGTAGCGTTGAGGGGGAGAGAGGAGGACTTTGTGCAGGGTGTTAAGGCGCTCGCCAAGGTAGCTAAAGTATATATCGGTATCTCGGAGCAGCAGTCTGAACCTGTACCTGAGGGGCTGGCGAATGTGGAAGTCAATCGCTTTATCGGCCGCAATCCTGCAGGTAATGTCGGTGTGCAGATCAATAACACAAAGCCGGTAAACAAGGGCGAGGTAGTCTGGACTCTCAATCCGTGGGCCGTAGCCGTGCTTGGCGGCATTGTAAAGAGCGGCAAACCCGATTACACCCGCGTGATGGCCATCGCAGGCAGCGAGGTAAAGGCTCCGGCCTATTATAAGACAGTTCCGGGCGCAGACCTGACGCACATACTTCCCGATCTGCTGACAACGGACGAGCACATACGCATTATTAATGGGAATCCTCTGGTAGGCAAGGTAACGTCCCTTGACGGCTATATATCTTCTACAGCATACGAGATAAGCGTCATTCCCGAGGGGGATAACGTGGACGAGATACTGGGCTGGATACGTGTGCGTCCGAAGGAATTCTCCACAAGTCATTCTTATTTCTCCTGGCTCCACAGGGGCAGAAAATATGATATAGACGCCCGCATAAAAGGCGGCGAGAGACATATGATAATGTCGGGTGAGTATGACAAGGTGTTCCCGATGGACATATATGCGGGCTACCTGATCAAAGCCATCATCGCGAAGAATATTGACCGCATGGAGGAGCTCGGCATTTATGAGGTGGCGCCCGAAGACTTTGCTGTGGCTGAGTTCATCGATTCCTCAAAACTGGAGTTGCAGAAGATAGTACGCGAAGGTCTGGATTATTTACGTAAAGAGCTTGCTTGATATATTTAGAAGAAAATGGGAAAACTAAAAAACGCATTTGACAATATTAGGCCCGAGTTTGAGGAGAAGGGGAAATTGCATTTTCTCCGCTCCGTGTATGAGGGCTTCGAGTCGTTTCTGTTTGTACCTTCGCGGACAGCAAACAGCGGTGCTTCTATACACGATGCGATAGACTCCAAGCGAATAATGTCCTTCGTGGTTATCGCCCTCATGCCGGCATTGTTGTTCGGCATGTACAATATCGGCTTGCAGAATTACAAGGCGGCAGGCATTACCGACGCTTCGGTCATGACGATGTTTGCTTACGGATTCCTGCTGATGCTGCCGCGCATCATAGTCTCTTACATCGTAGGTTTGGGCATAGAGTTCGCCTTCGCGCAGTACAAGCACGAAGAGATACAGGAGGGCTATCTGGTGACCGGTATGATAGTGCCGATGATCCTGCCCATCAACACGCCCTTGTGGATTATGGCAGTGGCTATCGCCTTTGCAGTGATCTTTGCCAAGGAGATCTTCGGCGGAACGGGTATGAACATATTCAATGTAGCTCTCGTGGCGCGTGCATTCATGTTTATCTCCTATCCCTCGCAGATGTCGGGCGACACTGTCTGGGTGGCCCACTCATCAGTGCTGGGCTTGGGAAATGATTTGCCCGAGGCATTCTCTCAGGCCACACCTCTGGCCGAAGTGGGTGCCGGCACAGCGCCTTCGTGCTCGCTGAGCGACGCATTCTTCGGTTTTATCCCCGGCAGCGTAGGCGAGACGAGCGTTGTGGCGATATTAATTGGCGCGGCCATATTGCTCATCACACAGATAGCCAGCTGGAAGACGATGCTGAGTGTGTTTGTCGGCGGTGCTGTTATGGCTGCCATCTATCATGCAGCCGGCCTCACCGAGATTCCCTGGTACGAGCATCTGATACTGGGCGGCTTCTGCTTCGGCGCAGTCTTTATGGCCACCGATCCGGTGACCAGCGCACGCACGGAGGGCGGCAAATATATTTATGGCTTCCTCATAGGCGTGATAGCAGTTACCATCCGCGTCCTCAACCCCGGTTATCCCGAAGGAATGATGTTCGCCATTCTAATGATGAACATGTTCGCTCCGGCTATAGACTATTGCTTCGTGCAGAGCAACATAAAGCACCGTATGCGAAGGGCTAAAGCTACAAAGGAATAACTATAAAATCAATCCTTATGAAATTAGATACTAATAGCAATATATACACCATAGTTTATGCCTCTGGTGTCGTGATTATTGTGGCATTCCTGCTTGCGTTTGTCTCGAAGGCTCTCGAACCGGCTTCACAGGCGAATGAGCGAATAGATAAGAAGAAGCAGATTCTGGCCTCTCTTAATATCAGAGGAATTAGTAACAATGATGTTGAGGAGAATTACGACAAATGCGTCACTTTTGACAAGGTAATCCGTTCGGACGGCAGTGTGGTCAAAGAGGGTACAAACAAGGACAAGGATGGATTTCTGATAGACTCCAAGAATATTGATGACAACAATCTCCCTCTCTACCAGTGCTATGTGAACGGGCAGGTGAAATACGTTGTCCCGCTTTACGGCAAAGGTCTCTGGGGACCCATCTGGGGCTATATCGCGCTGGACAGCGACAAGAATACCGTCTACGGTGTCTACTTCGGCCATGCCAGCGAAACTGCCGGCCTCGGAGCACGCCTTACAGAGGAGAGCTTCCAGAGCCAGTTTGTCGGCAAGAAGGTGTTCGATGACAAGGGCGACGATGTGGCTCTGAGCGTAGTGAAAAAACGCGACCCGTCGAAGAACGCATTCCAGTGTGACGCCATTACCGGAGCTACGTTTACGAGCAACGGCATCACGGCTATGCTTCATGATTGCCTCACCAAATATAAAGGCTTTCTCGGAGAGTAGTATTTAGTAAAAGACAAAGACAAGGTTAATAAAAAGATATGGCAAAACTGTTTTCGACAGAGAATAGAGAGGCGTTTGTTACACCCCTTGGCAAGAATAATCCGATTACAGTACAAATATTGGGTATTTGTTCTGCGCTTGCCGTCACTTCTCAGCTAGAGCCGGCTATAGTAATGGGCTTGTCGGTAGCTATTATTACAGGCTTCAGCAATCTGATAATCTCTTGTATCCGCAACACTATCCCCAACCGCATCCGCATCATCATCCAGCTGGTCGTGGTGGCCACGCTGGTGACCATTGTGAGCATGGTGCTCAAGGCCGTGGCCTACGACGTGAGTGTGCAGCTCTCGGTATATGTCTCCCTGATCATCACCAACTGTATCCTGATGGGCCGGCTTGAAGCTTTCGCCATGAACCACGCTCCGCTGCCCAGTTTCCTCGACGGTCTGGGCAATGGCCTGGGCTACGCTTACATCCTGGTTATCGTCGGCTGCATCAGAGAGCTTCTCGGCTCCGGATCGCTGCTCGGGTTCAAGTTTATCCCCGACGCCGTCTACAATGCCGGCTATCTGGACAACAGTATGATGACTACTCCGGCCATGGCCCTGATTATCGTGGGTTGTGTGATATGGGTGAGCAACACTCTGAGAAAAGAAGAAAAATAAAAGCAGGTCCTCAATAACACGTAAATAAAATGGAACACGATATAGCTTTATTTATCCGGTCTATATTTGTAGATAATATGATCTTTGCATCATTTCTGGGCATGTGCTCTTACCTCGCCGTGTCCAAAAATGTAAAGACCTCGCTGGGCCTTGGCATCGCCGTGACGTTTGTGCTGGTGGTGACGGTGCCTATCAATTATCTATTGCAGACCAAAGTTCTCGCTCCCGGCTCTATTGTTCCCGGAGTGGATCTGACATTCCTTTCGTTTATCCTTTTCATCGCCGTTATCGCTGCCATAACCCAGCTCGTCGAGATGGTGGTCGAGAGATTCTCTCCCTCGCTGTACAACGCGCTCGGTATATTCCTGCCGCTTATAGCCGTCAATTGTGCTATCATGGGTGCCTCGATGTTTATGCAGCAGCGTATTGAGATGGATCCGGCGATCGACTCCCGCGCCATCACCGGAGTGGGCGACGCCATTGTGTACGCCTTCTCCTCGGGCCTCGGCTGGCTTTTGGCCATTGTGGGCCTGGCCGCTATCAGGGAGAAGATGGAATATTCGGATGTCCCCAAGCATCTGCAGGGACTGGGCATCACATTCATCACGGTCGGCCTTATGGCTATGGCCTTCATGTGTTTCTCCGGACTCAAAATATAGATTCATAATCAGCATAAAATATAAGAGAAGATGTCACAGTCTATTCCTTTGTATATAGCATCAAGCATAGGCGTCTTCTGGGGCGTGATAATCTTGCTTGTTATCCTGCTTCTTGTAGCCAAGAAGTATCTCACACCCAGCAGCAACGTAGTCCTGACGATCAACGGTCAGAAGAAAATTACCGTTCCGCAGGGCGGTTCGCTGTTGTCCACTTTGGCCGACAACAAGATCTATCTGTCCTCTGCCTGCGGCGGTAAGGGTTCTTGCGGCCAGTGCAAATGTCAGGTGCTGAGTGGCGGAGGCGAGGCCATAGATGTCGAGAAGGCTCATTTCACACGCCGTCAGCTGATGGACCATTATCGCCTCGGCTGTCAGGTGAAGGTGAGAAGCGATATGGAAATAGCCGTCCCGACCTCTGTGCTCGGTGTCCGCAAATACGAGTGCACCGTGCTGTCCAACAACAACGTCGCTTCGTTTATCAAGGAGTTTATCGTAGCTCTGCCCAAGGGCGAGCACATGGATTTCATGCCCGGCAGCTATGCCCAGATTGAGATTCCGGCCTATACGATGGACTATGACAAGGATATTTCCAAGGAATCACTCGGCCGCTACCTTCCAGCATGGCAGAAGTTTGGCCTGTTCTCGCTCAAGTGCACCAACACCGTGCCGACGACGCGTGCTTACTCCATGGCCAACTATCCAGAGGAGGGTGACAGGATAATGCTTACCGTCAGAATAGCCACCCCTCCGTTCAAGCCCAAACCACAGGTAGGCTTCCAGGATCTGATGCCCGGTATCGCCTCCTCGTATATCTTTACCCTCAAGCCCGGCGACAAGGTTATCATGTCCGGTCCTTATGGCGAGTTCCATCCGCGTCTTAACAGCAAACGCGAGATGATTTGGGTAGGCGGTGGAGCCGGTATGGCTCCTCTGAGAGCGCAGATCATGTATATGACGCGCACATTGCATACTACTGACCGTAAGATGTCTTACTTCTACGGCGCACGCTCGCTCTCCGAAGTGTTCTATCTCAAGGACTTCCTGGAGCTCGAGAAGGAATATCCCAACTTCAAGTTCTATCTGGCCCTCAACCGCCCCGATCCCGAGGCAGACGCAGCTGGCGTAAGTTACACTCCGGGCTTTGTACATCAGGTGATGTATGAGAAATATCTGAAGAATCACGAAGCCCCCGAAGATATAGAGTATTACCTTTGCGGCCCCGGTCCTATGACGAATGCTGTAGTCAATCTGCTCGATTCGCTGGGCGTAGATCCTGCGGATATAATGTTTGATAACTTCGGATAAGCAGCTATCGGTACAGAATGCTTCCTTTGGGAGATTTGGCAGATTTTCCTCCGCGACAATTACGCAGCGAGAAAATGTGGCGCACTCCATGAAGCAACCACTTGTATCCATATTAATAGACGATATTCCGGTCTGCTTTATCAGGCAACGGTTTGAGAATACAACGCCATAAGACAAGGCACAGAAACAGCCCGCGACGCAAAAGTCGCGGGCTGTTTTGCTGACCGGCAAACCGTAGATTTGCTCTTGCTGAATGTTTGTTCCTATAGTAACGCGGTGCGAATCTATCCGTCTGTTCATGAGAATTGCCGAGTACCGGTAAACGAAAGTGAAAATCAATGTTTCGCGCCGGCCACCGGAATTAAAGATACGGCCACAGTTATTCGTTACAAAGCATCAGACAACTTCCTTCTCCTATCATGTTGGTCATCTCAAGGCATCAGATTACTTTCTGATATAATTCATGCACGACAGCCGTCGTGTAAATGAATCGCAGCTGTCATGCATTCGCATCACAGCTGTCATGCATTCTCATCGCAGCTGTCATTCGATCACTTCGCAATTGTCATTCGATC
>OMUV01000043.1 GCA_900314335.1 uncultured Prevotellaceae bacterium
GCGAGAATTTCGTCTCGTCCCGCGAGAATTTATTCTCATCCCACGAGAATTATTTTTCGTCCGCATGAGAATTTATTTTCATCCGCATGAGAATTTTTCTTGTCTCTTGAGGATTTTCTCAGATGCGGGAGTGGTGGGCGGATACTCGATCTGAGGCTTGTTCCAGACGCTTCAATCCTCATTCTAATGGCATTCGAATGCAATTCAAAAAGAGTCAGATTACCTCTTTATATATATGTATAGAATTCTCTTCCCGACCGGGCTGCCTTGCCGCGCAGCAGATTTGACTTTCGTAAGATAAGATTCCCTTTGTCCGGGATTTCGACGAGCCAAGGTTGCCGCAAGAAGTCGGCATATGGACTTTGGCTGCGTCCTGCGGCATGTCCGGCGGCCTGCGGACGTAACTCACGCCGGTGAGAACGCTCTGTGCTCAGGCGAAAACGGTCTGCACCAGCACCATGTACACTGCGGTGCCGCCGCCTATGGACAGTAGCATCTGCCGCTTCCACACGTGAAGGACGATGGTCGTGACGATGCCGATAATCTCCGGCAGGCCGAACGGCGCGCTGAGGAATTGCACGTCCTTGAGGCAGTATACCACCAGCATGCCGAACACGGCCGGCGGCAGGACGTTGCTCAGATAGTGGATGTAGGACGGCGTCTTGCGGCTGCGGAAGATGAGGAACGGCAGGAAGCGCGTCGAGACCGTTGCGACGACCATTGTGCCGATAGTCAGTATTTGCTGTGTGAGAGTCATGTGCGTGGGTGGATTTTTATGACAACTTGCGCTCGATTTTCGGCCTCAGACTAAGGAATACCAGCAGCATGACGACCATCGCGGGGATGATGAAGTGCTCCGGCCCGCAGACGACGAGCGCTATTGCCGATATCGCGGTTCCGATAATCGACCCGATGTGATTCTTCTCCTTGAGCCATTGCTCGGTGAAGATGGTGACGAACATGGCCGTCATGACGAAGCCCAGACCGCGCGTGCTGAAGGTGATGAGCGGCCCGATGAGGCAGCCGATGGCCGCGCCGCTTACCCAGTAGAGGTAGTCGAGCACCGTCACCCACAGCATAAACCAGCCCTTGTCTATGCCGCTCGGGATATCGGCGGTATAGTTGATCGAGAACGTCTCGTCGCACATGCCATAGATAAGGAAAAACTTTTTCCAGCCGGTGTGCTTGAATTTGTCCAGCATGGAAATGCCGTAGAACAGGTGGCGGGCGCATATCAGAGCGGCGATCATGAACGACTGCAGGGGATGGAAGCTGCCGAGAAGCATCTTGACCGCGACGAATTCAACGCTGCCGCTGAAGATGGTCATGGCCATCACCACCGGCCACTGGACGCCGAAGCCCTCATTGTGCATCAGCAGGCCGTAGGCCATGCCGAGAAACCAGAATCCGGCGAAGATGGGGATAGTATACGGAAAAGCAGCCTTGAGGGCTGCTTTTGGTCGGTTTGTGGAGGTCATTAAATGAATTTCTTCTTGTTTCGTATGTTGGTTTTGCCTTATATCAGACTGAGCTTGAGCGAGTCGTTGAGCTTTTCCATCAGGGTGTTAGAGGCGACAAACTTCTTGAATTCCTCGCTCTCGCTCAATAGTTCGTCGGCATTGCTGCTGCGCTCCGCCAGCTTGAACGTGACGGTAATCTTGTCGTTGCCGAGGGTCTTGCGGAGGAAGGCCTGCAGCGTCGGCACCATCTGCTGCGCGCGGGAGAGCACATAGTCGGTGATACACTCGGCCGAGATCTCCGTGTCGCCCGTCTTGTGCGGCTCCATGGCGCTCAGCCGGCCCTTCATGTCGCTCTGCTCGAGAGGTAGCGAGGCGGCAAATTCTCTCCAGGCTACCATCAGTTCGCTATCTGAGAACTCGCCCGTGGCTACCGGCGTCGCGGCGGCCTGGGTCTTGGGTTCGCTTGTCTTCTCCTCTGTCTCCGTCGTCTCTTCGCTGCCACCGGCCTGCCGCAGCATGTCGGCCATGCTCATGATGTGTATCTTAGGCGTCGCCGTGGTGGAGGCCGGCTTCCCGGAAGTGCCGGCCTGCGGGGCGGCCTGCGATGGGGCAGCGGGCGATGGGGTGGCAGGCGATGGGGTGGCAGTTGCCGGTTTCGCCGGCGCGGCGGCAGGCGCTGCGGTGGTCGCGGCAGTCGTGGCTGTATTTGTCCCTGTGTTTCCGGCTTTGGTGACCTGTGGCGGCGCGGGAGCAGCCGTCCTCGCCACACCCGCGCTCTGAGCCGCAACCGGCTTCTGCGTGGCGGCGGCAGGAGCGCCCTGCGCCGGACGCGAGAAGATGGGCTTGAGCGTAGTCGTCTTTACGGCTGCCGCATGATGGTCGTCGCTGTCATCGCTCATGGCCTGTGCCGCCTCGATCAGCGTCAGTTCGATGAGCAACTGCTTGTTGCGGCTGTTGCGATAGTTCAGGCTACAGTCGCTGCAGAGCTTCATCACCTTGTAGAGGGCCTTCTGCCGGCACTTCTCGGCCTGCTGGCGATAGCGCTCCATCGTAGACCGCGACACTTGCAGCAGCCGGATGGTGGCATTGTCGGAGGCCATGAGCAGATTGCGCGCATGCGCGCCCAGTCCGTCGATGAAATCACGTCCGTCAAAGCCGCGCGAGGCTATATCGCCAAAGTCTACCAGCACCTTGGAAATCTGTCCCGCGATGAGGCCGTCGAATATGGTGAAGTAAGAGGAATAGTCGAGGATGTTCAGGTTTTTGATGACCTCTTCGTAGGTGATGTTGCCGCCCGTGAAGATGGTCTGCTGGTCAAAGATGGAGAGCGCGTCGCGCATGCCGCCGTCGGCTTTCTCGGCTATCACTCTCAGCGCTTCCTCCTCGGCCTTGATGCCCTCCTTGGTTGCTATCTTGTTGAGCTGGTAGACGATGTCATCGGTCTCGATGCGCTTGAAGTCGTATATCTGGCAGCGCGACAGGATGGTGGGCAGTATTTTCTGCTTCTCGGTGGTGGCGAGGATAAATATGGCGTACGAAGGCGGCTCCTCAAGGGTCTTGAGAAACGCGTTGAAGGCGCCCGTGGAGAGCATGTGCACCTCATCGATGATGAACACCTTGTAGCGGCCCATCTGCGGCGGCGTCTGTACCTGCTCGATAAGCGCGCGGATGTTGTCGACCGAGTTGTTGGAGGCGGCGTCGATCTCGTTGATGTTAAGGCTGCGCCCCTCGTTGAATGCCTGGCAGCTGTCGCACTCGTTGCAGGCCTCGCCGTTCTCCTGACGGTGCTCACAGTTGATGGTCTTGGCGAAGATGCGCGCGCAAGTCGTCTTGCCCACGCCGCGCGGGCCGCAGAACAGGTAGGAGTGGGCCAGTTTGCCGCTCTTTATGGCTCCTATCATGGTGGCGGTAAGCGCCTTCTGGCCCACAACATCGTCAAAACTTTGCGGGCGGTATTTTATCGCAGATACTTCGTATTCGCTCATATTTATGTGTTTCCTGTGTTTTGAATAATACGCTCGCTACATGGCATTGGCTATGTGTGAGTTTATCTCGTCGACGGTGGAGCAGAGCACCTCGCGCGGCTTGGCGCCTGCGGGCGGGCCGACAATACCCATCTTCTCGAGCTGGTCCATGATGCGCCCCGCGCGGGTGAAACCGATGGAGAACCTGCGCTGGATGAATGACGTCGAACCTACGCCGCTCTCGACAATGGCTTTCGCCACTTCCTCGAACAGCGGGTCAAGATGTATCGCTTCGTCACTGCTGTCAGAGGACATTCCCTGCGAAGAGCTCTCGGGCATTGGCACTTCCGGCAGTTCAAACGGTTCGGGATAGCCTTGCTGCTTTGCGATATAATTGGTGAGATTCTCCACTTCAGGCGTGTCCATAAAGGCGCATTGTACTCTGACCGGCTCCTCTCCCGCGAGGTAGAGCATATCGCCGCGTCCGATGAGGCGGTTGGCGCCCGTGCGGTCCAGAATGGTGCGCGAGTCGATGGCGGCAGAGGTCTTGAAGGCTATGCGCGCGGGGAAATTGGCCTTGATGGTACCGGTGATGATATTGGTGGTAGGGCGCTGCGTGGCTATGATCATGTGTATTCCCACGGCACGGGCCAGTTGCGCGATGCGGGTGATAGGCGTCTCAATGGCTTTGCCGGCTGTCATAATAAGGTCGCCGAACTCGTCCACTACTACCACGATGTAAGGCATGTAGTGGTGCCCGTTTTCCGGGGAGAGACGCCGCTCGCAGAACCGTTTGTTGTATTCTTTAATATTGCGTACGCGGGCTTTCTTGAGCAGGCTGTAGCGTGTGTCCATCTCTTTGCAAAGGCTGGTGAGCGCGTACACCACTCTCTCGGTCTCGGTGATTATTATTTCTGACTTCCCGTCGGGTACCTGAGCTAGGAAATGATTTTCGAGCGGAGAATAGATGCTGAACTCCACCTTCTTCGGGTCGATCAGCACGAGCTTCAGTTCGGCGGGGTGCTTGCGGTAAAGCAGCGAGGTGATGATGGCGTTCAGGCCTACCGACTTTCCCTGCCCTGTGGCTCCGGCTACGAGCAGATGCGGGGCTTTGGCCAGATCGAACATGAATGGCTCGTTGGTAATGGTCTTGCCGATGACCACAGGCAGCTCGGCCTTGAAGTTGCGGAATGCGTCGGTGTTGATGACGCTCTCCATGGAGACTATCTGCGGCCTGCGGTTAGGCACCTCTATTCCTATAGTGCCCTTGCCCGGAATAGGCGCGATGATTCTTATGCCGATGGCGCTCAGCGAGAGGGC
>OMUV01000088.1 GCA_900314335.1 uncultured Prevotellaceae bacterium
TCTTCTTCATGTTATTTTTGAATTTATCAAATACTCCGTTCCAAAATTACACATAAATGCTGGAATAACCTCGGAAAATGGGAGAAATGACGCTAAATGACTTTGTACCAATGTCGTTACGGTGTCAGATGAGGACAAACCGAAAAAGCGGAAAATGCAAGGAAAAGCAGAATATAGCAGGAGAACGGTTTGCAAATCATTACCCAAGAAGATGTAAGATTTAACACATGTAGGACGCTATTGCACCGTTTGTCACCGTTTTGCGTAGCAAGGTTTAACTCGTTGATATTTAACTTTGCAAACAAAAAAACGAGTATGGCAAGAAGTACATTCAAAGTGCTGTTCTATGTGAACGGCAGCAAGGAGAAAAACGGTATTGTCCCCATCATGGGACGAGTGACAATCAACGGTTCTGTGGCACAGTTCAGTTGTAAGCAGACCATTCCGAAAACGCTTTGGGATGCGAAAGGCAACCGAGCCAAAGGTAAGAGCATTGAAGCGAGGGACATCAACCACGCTTTAGACAACATTAAGGCGCAAATCATCAAGCACTACCAGCGCATTTCAGACAGAGAGGCGTATGTTACGGCAGAAATGGTGCGCAATGCCTATCAAGGAATCGGCAGCGAATATGAGACATTGCTTGGAGCATTCGACAAAGACAATGCCACATTTCAAAAGCGTGTGGGTACTGACCGTGTAAAAGGGACTTACATGGCAAGGGTTCGTGCAAGAAACCATGTGGCGGCATTCATCAAGGCGAACTACAAGCGAAGTGACCTGTCTATGCTTGAACTTACTCCCGACTTCATCAAGGAGTTTGCCGTTTTCCTTTCCACCGACAGAGGACTGCAGAACGGCAGCATCTGGACTAACTGCATGTGGCTGAAAGGTGTGGTCATGCGTGCACACTTCAACGGGCTGATACCGAGAAATCCGTTTGCCCAATTCCACATAAGCCCCAATATAAAGGAGCGTGAGTATCTGACGGAAGAAGAACTGAAAACATTGATGACACACGAATTTGCGGATGCCAAACTTTCCTACATCCGTGACATCTTTGTTTTTGCCAGCTTCACCGCACTTTCATTTGTGGATGTTAAGGAACTTACCACTGATGATATAGTGGAGGTGAACGGTGAGAAGTGGATATTATCCAAACGGCACAAGACTAAAGTCCCGTTCCAAGTGAAACTGCTTGACATCCCTTTGCAGATTATCAAGCGTTACGAGGAGTTTCAAACGGACAAGTCCGTTTTCCCGAATCTGAACTATTGGTCTATATGCAAGCCATTGAAGAAGATGATAAAAGAGTGCGGAATCACAAAGGACATCTCATTCCATTGTGCGAGGCATGGGTTCGCAACCCTTGCTCTAAGCAAAGGTATGCCGATTGAAAGTGTCAGCCGTGTGTTGGGGCATACGAATATCGTTACGACCCAACTCTATGCGAAGATAACCACGCAGAAAATAGACCACGACCTTACGATGTTCGGTGACAAACTGAACCAATCTTTTGGAAACACAACAATGGCATAGGACTATGGAAAGAAACATTATAAGCATAAGCGAGTTCGGCAATGTGACTTTGCCGAATGACACAACCGATGTATGGATGAACGAATCCGAGCTGTTGGATTTGTTCGGTGTCACCGCCCCGACCATTCGGGCAGGGATAAAGACTCTTTGTAAGAGTGGTGTATTGAGGGAGTACGAGATAAAACGTATTATACGCCTATCCGACAAGTGCAGCATGGAGTTTTACAACCTTGAAACGATAATCGCCCTCGCTTTCCACTTCGGTACATTCGGAGCGAAGCAGGTACGCAATGTCATTCTGAAAAGGTTGTACTTGCGAAAAGAGAAACACGCCATCTTCTTTTCGCTGAACAATGCCGATATAGCCAAGTCCAAATACCTCTCGTAGATTTGGATGAGGGACTGACGTAATGCAGTCAGTAAATCTGCAAGTCAGTACAACAACACGACAGATACTCTGATTTTTCTCCCGAAAAGCGTAACGCAACCATTCGCTTTTCGGGAGTTTTTTCGTCTTTTCAATCCGATTCCATTGCCCAGCCATTGAAAGTTTTTGTCCCGAGGGGCTTTTTTCTATATTCTGCTATATATTGCGTAACAACTTATCCATTAAATGCTTATACTTTTGTAGCTGGTATTTTTCAAACTTAAGACCATTTGATTATGTCAGCTAACAAACAACAAGACAGCCACAAGCCGCCATCAGATGGCAGCGTGGCAAAAGAAGAGTTCATCCGAGTGGGAACAACGCTCTACAAGATTGTGGAGCAGCCAAGACTGAACGGAGGGTATGTAAAGAAACGTATCGCATGGAACAACGAGACCCTGCGCCAAGACTATGGCAAGGACTACATCGGCAGCGTTCCCAAGTATGACGGTTTCTGTACCGTCCCCGAACACATCGGCTACCGTCCCGTGGTCGGTAAGTTCCTTAATCTCTATGAGCCGATAGACCACCAACCAAAGGAGGGCGATTTCTCGCACATCCAATCATTGGTACGGCACATCTTCGGAGAACAGTACGAGTTGGGAATGGACTATCTGCAACTGCTCTACCTGCAACCCGTACAGAAACTGCCTATTCTGCTGCTGGTGTCGGAGGAACGTAACACAGGCAAGAGCACGTTCCTCAACTTTCTGAAAGCCTTCTTTCAGAACAATGTCACGTTCAACACCAACGAGGATTTCCGCAGTCAGTTCAATTCCGATTGGGCAGGAAAACTCCTTATCGTGGTGGATGAGGTGCTGCTCAATCGCAGGGAGGACAGCGAGAGGTTGAAGAACCTCAGTACAACCCTATCCTATAAAGTGGAAGCCAAAGGCAAAGACCGTGACGAGATTGCGTTCTTTGCCAAGTTCGTGCTATGCTCCAACAACGAGTATCTGCCTGTAATCATAGATGCAGGGGAAACACGCTATTGGGTGCGCAAAATAGACCGCTTGCAGTCCGATGACACCGACTTTCTGCAAAAGCTGAAAGCGGAGATACCCGCCTTTCTCCATTTCCTGCAACACAGACAGCTATCCACCGAAAAGGAAAGCCGTATGTGGTTTGCACCATCCTTGCTGCGTACCGAAGCCTTGCAAAAGATTATCCGCAGTAACCGCAACCGATTGGAGATAGAAATGCAAGAACTTATCCTTGACATCATGGATAGTGTCGGTACGGACACTTTTTCGTTCTGCTACAACGACCTCCTTCTTTTGCTGGTACACTCACAGGTAAAGGTGGAGAAACACCAAGTCCGAAAGGTATTGCAGGAGTGCTGGAAACTAACTCCTGCACCGAATACACTTACTTACACCACCTATCAAGTGGACTATACCCGAGAGTGCCGCTATTCTCCCATACGGAGAATAGGACGGTTCTATACCGTAACAAGAGAACAGTTGACAGCACTCTGATTATTTTGATGAAATGATGAATAAGTATATAACTGTACTGATATGCAAATGATTACTTTCTCATCAAACACTCATCAAAAACAACTTACTGATGAAAAGAGAAAACAGGTCAGACAGATAATGCTCAATAAGGCAAATGATGATTTTCTCTTTTGGTAAGTGCTTTGATGAAACAATGATGAGAGCGTATAAGGCTGCTATCCAATAGTTTGGCATACACATTCATCAATTCATCTGTTTTACAATCATCATCAAACCATAGAAAGTTATGAACATACAGGAAGTAAAGAATATACGCATTGCAGACTATCTGCAAAGCTTGGGCTATACGCCCGTGAAACAACAGGGAAACAACCTTTGGTACGAATCACCGTTTAGAGAGGAAAAGGATGCCTCTTTCAAGGTAAACACCGAGCTTAACAAGTGGTACGATTTCGGACTCGGAAAAGGCGGCAATATCATTGCTTTGGCAGAGGAACTATACGCAACCGACCATGTACCTTATCTGCTCAACAAGATAGCGGAGCGGGTACCGCTCATCCGTCCAATATCTTTCTCTTTTCGCCAGCAAGCAACCGAACCGAGTTTCCAACAGTTGGAGGTGGGAGAACTTATCCATCCGGCATTGCTCCGCTACTTGCAGGAAAGGGGCATAAACACAGATTTAGCAAGATTGGATTGTAAGGAACTGCACTTCATCCATAATGGTAAGCCTTATTTCGCCATCGGCTTCCCGAATGTGGCAGGAGGCTATGAAGTGCGCAACCGTTTCTTCAAGGGCTGCATCGCACCGAAGGACATCAGCCATATTCGTCAGCAAGGAGAACCGAGAGAGAAGTGCCTCGTGTTTGAGGGTATGATGGACTACCTATCATTCCTCACGTTGCGGATGAAGAACTGCCCGACCATGCCCAACCTTGACAGGCAGGATTACGTCATCCTTAATTCGGTTGCCAATGTTTCCAAAGCCATAGACGTGCTGCATAGGTACGAGCGCATCCACTGCCTGCTTGACAATGACGAGGCAGGAAGAAATGCGTACTTGGACTTGGCGAGAGAGTTCAGCGGTCGTATCCGCGACTTCTCCGACAACTACAACGGACATAAAGACTTGAACGATTACTTGTGCGGCAAGCCCGTGTCCCAATCGGAAAAACCGATAATGGAGAAGAAGCAGGTCCAATCCGCAAGGCGGATGATACTGCCACCGAAAAAGAAAGGGCTGAAGATGTAAGGGGATGCTTGCAGCGGCACGGATATTTACCGATGGAAAATACCGTAGCTTATTAGGGAATTTGTCCGAGCCGCATTGCAGGGCAACGCTGAAAATTCCCCAATAAGCCAAAGAGGTTACACCTCTCCGGACTCTCCAAGACCAACGGCAACAGCCGTACATAAGCAATAATCAAACGATGTTTCACAAGCAGAACTAAGAAAGGAATTATATATGGGATTCGTAGTATTACACATGGAAAAGGCGCACGGTTCCGACAGCGGAACGACCGCCCACATCGAGCGTTTCATCATACCGAAGAACGCAGACCCCACACGCACACACCTTAACCGAAAACTCGTCACATACCCCGATGGAATAAAAGACCGTACGGCAGCCATTCAGAAAAGATTGGAGGAAGCGGGACTGACACGCAAAATCGGGAACAACCAAGTTCGGGCAATCCGTATCAACGTGTCGGGAACGCACGAGGATATGAAGCGTATCGAAAAGGAGGGTAGACTTGATGAATGGTGTGCCGACAATATGAAATACTTTGCCGACCTGTTCGGCAGGGAGAATATCGTGGCAGCGCACCTGCACAGGGACGAGGAAACGCCACACATACACATCACACTCGCCCCGATTGTCAAGGGAGAACGCAAGCGCAAGAAACGTGAGGAACAGGTGAAGAAACGCTATCGCAAGAAGCCGGCCAATGCCGTCCGCCTGTGTGCCGATGACATCATGACACGCTTGAAGTTGAAATCATACCAGGACAGTTATGCTATAGCAATGGCAAAGTACGGTCTGCAACGTGGTATAGACGGCTCACAGGCTCGCCACAAGTCCACGCAGCAGTATTATCGGGACATACAGAAACTTGCCGACAGCTTGAAATTCGAAGTGGTGGATTTGCAGGAGCAGAAAACCGAAGTAGAGCAGGAGCTCAAACGTGCCAAGAAAGAGGTGCAGACCAAGAAACTGAAAGGCGCAGCCACCACCGCAGTCACTAACATAGCCGAGAGTGTCGGTTCTCTTTTCGGCAGTAACAAGGTCAGGACATTGGAGCGCAGGAACGAAGACTTGCAAGACCGCATTCTTGAACTTGAAGAAGAAGCTCAACAAAGGGAACAGCAACAGGCAAAGCACATACAGGAGATAACGGATGCTTACGAACAGCGACACCGCAAGCTGTCCGAGTTCGTGGATTATGTCAAGCACTATTTCCCATATGTTGAGAAGCTGATGCCGACCATCAAGTTCCTGCGAGATACACTGAACTTTGGCGATGCCCTCATTCGAAAATTATGCACGTTTAAGGATGTTTCCATCAAAGGCGAACTCTATTCTTGCGAGTTCAACCAACATTTCAAGGCAGACAAAACGGTATGTTCACTTAAAGAGGACAAAGAGGGGAAATATAATCTCCATATAGACGGAGTTTCACATGTCAGTTGGTTCAGACGGAAGAAAGAGGAGTTTATGGAGAAGCTGAAACCACAAACGAGGAGACAAAATCGGGGTATTAACTTGTAAATCATCATAAAGTCCGTGATAGTTGAATGCCATATCACGGACTTTTTGTACTTTTGCAGTGGATTGAGGTGACTCTTTCCAAAGACATACGAGAAAAAGAAGAAGCGTTATGCTTATCTTGTAGAGCGGAAACCTGAGAAATTTCTGAATTGTGTACAAGGATAGCATAGTGGTTCTCACGCTATAGCGTGGGCTGCTATTACTACATCTGTACACAAGGTTTCTCAGGACCTCCGAACTAAGACGTAGCATTGCAGTACCCACGCTTCGTGGTTTAATTAATTGTAGAACTAAAGAAAGAATGATTTCATACACTAAATTTGAACTATTCGACCCACTGAACTCTCAGCGAGAGATGTTGCCTGATATTCCTGGTAATTCTGTCATAGTATTACGGCAAGGTTCTTCTTTGCCTAATAATGTCGAACCTTCGCTTCCTCAAATGACTTTTTTTTATTACAAAGGAGAAGAATATAAAGTAATTTATGTTGGTAAAAGTAGCAAAAGTTTACGCACACGGGATTATAATCAACATTTCAAAGGAACGGCAGGAAATTCCACTCTTCGCAAGTCTATAGGTTGTTTATTAGGGTATCAACTAATTCCTCGTGATGCAAATGCCCCACTAAATGGGAAAACCAAATTCAATGAAGATGATGAAAAAGCATTATCCAAATGGATGGAAAACAATTTGTTGGTTTTCTTTTATGCCAACGCTGAATACGTCTCTTTAGACAAAGAGCTTATCAAAGTATACAATCCTCCTCTAAATTTACAAGGGAATTTTAATGAGGTTAATTCAGAGTTCCGAAAAAGGCTTTCTTCATTGCGCAACCAATCCTTGCCAGATACTGACATGTTGAATAATTCGACACCATCTGTTGATACAGCAAAAGCAATACCTGTTTGTTGTTGTCCAGTATGCGGAAACCGCATAAAAATTAGAGGGTCTTTAGAATTACATAGGAAACTTACGTGTTCCTCGTGTGGAAATGTTTTTAGAAATCCATATTACAAACCGTATGATTTGATAATGTATGCTGTTATAGCAGCTGTCATCATATTTGCTGGTTACTTTTTGTTACAACCGGATTCTTCACAGTATATCGGAGACAAGCAGGAATTAACATATAGCGAAGCAAAGGTTGGAGTGAAATTCTTCCTAAAACATAATTATCTAAAAGACCCCGATAGTTATGAGGCCATTGAATGGATTGCTTTTGGAACATACAACAAAGAGAATGATACCTATTTTGCTTTACATAAGTATAGAGCCAAAAATAGTTTTGGAGGTTATGTTGTCGAAGAAAAGGTTTTTGTTTTAGATAAAGATGGTAATGTCCTTAAAATGGTAGATGATATGAATGAAATAATCAATGATTATTAAAACAATGATAAGATTATGAAATATAGAGAGAATAAGGTTAGATAAATGCTCTTGCACTTAAAGATGAGAAGTGATAAACAGATATAATTATTGTAGTCAAATTGTCGTCTGTTCGAGAAATTACATTACCTTTGTGAGAGAGTTCCTTGTAAGCAAATCAAGGCAAAACGCAGCAAATGGCACAGTTGCCAAGTCATTACCTCAAAATTGGGTAATTTTCCCAAAGTCCTTTGTATAAGGCACTAAGAAAAGTATTCCAAAGTTACACATATATTTTCACTTTGCCAAGAGGATGAAACTAAACTTAGCGAAATATT